>NZ_WKKH01000001.1 GCF_009674725.1 Pedobacter petrophilus
TTCTGCTTTTTTCAAGCAACAACTCTGGGGGTCAATTTAAAATTGGCGAAAGGGGGTCAAATTTATTGGTATATGCAGACTGAGGATAATATTTGTCTAAAATTTACCATAAGCAGAGTTTACATACCCACAACTTTGCACGACTAAATAATTTAAATTAATGGTTATTAAAACCGAAGAAGAGTTACAAGGCATGAAAAAAGTGAGTGAAGCGGTTGCGCTAACTTTACTTAAGATGAGGGAATATACTCAAATAGGAATGTCTACAAAACAGCTGGATGAATACGGAAGACAGCTGCTAGAGGCGCTTGGTGCAAAATCTGCTCCATTCGAAACTTATAGTTTTCCGGGTTATAGCTGTATTAGCGTTAATGAAGAGTTCGCCCATGGTGTTCCATCTGATAAAATTATTCTAAAAAATGGGGATATCATTAATATTGATGTATCTGCAGAGTTAAATGGCTTTTGGTCTGATAATGGATGTTCATTTATTGTAGGTGAAGATGTCCAGGGATTACAACATTTGGTAGATACTTCAAAAGAAATATTACTTGCAGCTATTTCCCAAATTAGTGGAGGAGTAAAAATTTCTGACATTGGAAAACTGATTGAGACCAAAGCAAAACAGGCAGGTTATACTGTTATCCGAGATTTAGGTGGCCATGGGATAGGGAGGAGTTTACATGAGCAGCCTGATGCGATAATGAATTATTACGACCGTTGTGATAACAGGCGATTCAGGAAAGATTCTGTTGTGGCCATCGAAACATTTATTTCTACCAAGTCTACAAATATTCAAACGGAATCAGATGGTTGGACTTTTACAGGAAGTAATGGAGGATTTGTTGCTCAACATGAACATACCATATTGATTACATCAAACAAACCAATAATTCTTACTGCCTCGAATAAGATATAATTCGTTCTACTGTTGCATTTCGGTAAAAACTTACTAGTGTTCATTCGTTATTTACTAGTTAAATTTTTCCGCCCTTCTTTAAACCATCTAAGATTATACTTGAATAATTAGTATCACCTACTATAGGCAAATCTATTGTGCAAATACTGAAATCCTTATTCCACTTAACTAAAGGTTGCCCAGATTTATTTAGTGTATTGATTGTAATAGCAATTTTATTCGCAATAGGTCTCCATCCTGACGAGACCCCAACGCCTCTTTCAGGGTTCAGGAATTCTCCTATAGTAGTTAAAGTTGTCATGCTCAGTTCGTAGCTATTATCTGTTAGTTTAACACCCTGCGCATTTAATGTGATATGCAGTTTGCCCGAGATTTTGGAGATTTCTTTAGCACATGCAGCTTTTTGTTCAGCGGTGGTATTTACGGATGTTTTTTCTGCCGAATTTAATATATTGGTGCCGTATACCTTATCAAAATACTTACCTAGATATGAACTTAAATAAGAAAAAGTTGAAATGTCAAAAGAGCGCTTATCAGACATAATCCTGGTGAACATCTCTGATGGCCCATTAAGAGTGACACTTTCTTCTATAATTTTAGCTCTTGACCAATTATATTTCTGTTCAAGGGTTTGAACAATATCGGCAGTTGTTTGCGCCTTTGTACAGAAAGTGGTGGCCATACAAAAAATAGCACAAAAGAAAAGGAGTCTCATTTTTTTTATTTTTAATAGATGATGATTTAATAAATTGTATGAAACCTGAATTTATGAATTCAATTCAATTAATTACAATTCCGGTTTTAAGCTCAATTATCTTTTATAAGCGATTATTGGCTCATAAAATTCCATTTAAACATACTCATTTTTTCTTAAATTCAAATTAAGAATCGTATTTATAAGTTAACAACAGTTTGCCAATTGATAATTACCATATTAATCGATAAATATTAGGTTGAAATCAGCTGAGCGAATATGAACAGAACTTGTTCCACTTCTTTACGTTTTCGGTGAGTTTGAACATTATATTGTTATTATTGGATTTGTATCAAGGCTTATTCAAATTGAAAAATATTTATTCTTCGTTTTATGAGACTAATAACATTCATTGAAAGTCTTTAGTGTTATTAAAAAATCTACCATTTTTTGATAATGACCTGGGCAGGTATTTCAGTGAATAACATAATAATACTTTTAACTCAACGCTTTTATTTGTTCTTTTAGAAGATATTCAAAAGTAAATTTCGGCTGATAGCTAAGCATTTGCATAGCTTTATCTGAACGGTATACCCGATCAATACTTTCGGGAAGCGTCCAGTGATTACGTTCATATAATTCAATTACCTCTGGGTAATATTTAGCTATTACACATGCTGCATCGTGCTTTAGCTCAATAAGATCTTCTTTTTGAAATGGTGACCCACTTGAAATATTAAATATTTCGAATTGCTCGAAATTATGTTCCAACGCTAATCTTAATGCATCGGCTCCGTCTTGCTCATCAAGACCGCGATAAAGCCGATGGTTTAGCTTTAAGTTATCTGGTTCAGGAAGAAAACGGCCGACCCTAAATACGGTTACATCTAGTTTCTCCTTTTCAAAGAATTCCCGACATAGTTCCTCGCATGATTGCTTGGTGATATCATAAATATCACGCGGTTGTATAGGTAGCTCTTCATTTACCCAAACGGCTTCGTTATCATCAACTAGAGACTTACCGTAAATGGATGTGGTGCTTGTAAACAGAAATTTGCCTATACCATTGGCTACACATGCATTCAGAAGGTTCAATGTACCTTTTATATTGGTATCGACAAACTCTTCCCTGGAATAGTTTAAGTCCATATGTCTGCCGTGTAATGCAGCAGTGTGTATAACTGCATCGAAGTTTTGGATAATCTCTAATATTTTGCCTTTATCTTTTACATCAGCAATTAAATTAGTAGTTGAACTACCTGATATGTCTAGGCCGGTCACCATATAACCAAAATCGGCTAAATGCTTTACTGTAACGCTACCTAATTTTCCAGACGAACCTGTAACTAGAACTCTCATATATTTACAAATATACGAATAAGCACTTCAAGCCTGTAGATGATCATATTATCAGAATTCCCTGATTTGTTGAGATCGTTTTTGCCTTTGTCATAATTTCCGTTTAAATAAAACTACGGCTGAAAAAAAAATACAGTAACGAATCACACCTTCGTTTTTTGATACAGGTCGCTGTTTGTTTGTTTGTGGAAATTTAATCACTTATTTATTAAAACAAGATACTATAGCATCTAAATACATTGTGGTCTGGAATCAGCAAAATATTCGTTTTGTAAGATGTTTCAATTTAGAATTGTAATATAATGCGAAGTGGTGTAGCTCGTTGTTGTTTATTTTAAGTTTTTTTATCGCAGTTAAATTTACCAGTAGAAAGGGCGAATATGGTATTAAAACATTATCGTAAAATTAGATTTGTCGCATGATGATAAACTATTGGTTATAACTGACGGTATCGTCAGTTCGATAATTCTTAAATTTAATCCATCATCTACGGCTATGAAACCGCATTGACATACTTGCAGGTCATATTGGCTATGGCTAGTTAGTGTATTTCCGCAATTATTGCACATTGCCTGATTTGCTTTAAGATTTACCATTACTACCTGGATTTTTTATTGTATCAAATATATGGTACGTATGCATTTTATGCAATCTCTAAAAACCTTTTTTTAGCATAATTGTAACTTTAAGGACATTCATTGCTAAATAAAAAATTAGCGGTTGGAATATTATAAGTAAAACCGCTAAGGTTTTATCAATAATCTCAAATCTTCGTTTTTTGAGGCTAATAATATCTAATGAAAGTCCTTAATCTTATTAAAAAATCTGCATTTTATTGATAAAAACAATTATAGCCAGTTGCAAATTTTATCGCTGGTATTACTTTTTGCTAAATGAGAATACTAATCGCAAGTAGAAATTATAGTCTACATTTTTAATTATTATGTCGACAATAATCTACATTCGTTCATCCATACAAACTATATTAAACTTATGTCCATCCGGATCGGAAAATACACAAACATAAAAACCGTTTTCATCGATTTTAGGACCCATATTAAGGGTTCCTCTAGACGACTTTACCAGTTCAGCCCATTGATCAACTTCTTCATTACTCTTAGCTGCCATTGAAAAGATCACTTCATTACCATCTCTGGTTGAGTTGACATTGCCATTCATACTAGAGGCAAGGCGATCAGACTTAAAAAAATTAATTACGAACTGATTATCTCCAAACTTGAAACTAGCGAGGTTTTCGACTTCATCATATCCATTGCTTTTAAATCCTAATTGCTCATAAAAAGATTTTGTTCTTTTTAGATCTTCAACAGCTAGGTTACCCCATATCATTGACGTTTGCATGATGAATTTGTTTAAGGATGTTTATTATATAATTAATAACGTTAATATGACCCAGACCCTATACGTTATCAATAACATATGAAGTCATGCGAATAATCTTATCATTTGAAAAATGATAGATATCACAAGATGATCCTTGATAAGGACTTCCATTAGGTCTTTCTCCAGTACTGGTACACTCTACGGATGCCATTTCTCCATCGATGATTATTGTTCCGAATTTGAAATACATTCTTTCGGGCATATCCTCTCCAGCATCCATGTTTTTAATCTCATCTTTACCCCTCAATGTGGTATGCCCAGTTGATGAGCTATACATTTCCCATATGATGTCGTCCGAAAGGAATTCTATAAATTCCTCCATTTTGTTTTCTTCGAAGATCTTGTTGACCTTAGCGATAAGTGCTCTTGTAGTAGTCATATAAAATAAACAAATTGAAATAAGAAATGTTTTTTCAATAGCCTTTGTATTAGGTGTTTAATTAAAATAATATATTGTGCCTGACTTCTTAATACTTGTAATTTTCGTCTTTCATACTTACGCCTATTTAGTAAATTAAAAGAATAATATTATCTTGCTATCGCTTTACAGGTCTAGGCTTCCTATTTATTTATGCCCATGAGTTGTAATAATTAATGACGACATATGAGATGTTATATCACTATATTTTTGGTATTGGGCATTTTTGCTGAAGGATTTGGGCAGAAGGTGGAGATTCTTCTTATTGGAGCTTCTCATGATTACAGCAAATCTCAGGACCAAAATTTTTCAAATATTCATCAAAGAATACGGGCATTTAAGCCAAGCGCTTTTTTCGGAGAGTTTGTTAGTCCACAAGATGAAGCAACCCTGATGGATTATTGGTGTAAAGCTGATAATCTCAAAAGATTGAAAAAATTACGTTCTACCAGGCATATTCCATTAGACAAGATTAATAGGGTTATCGATAGTCTAAAGGTAATTTCAGAACGAAACAATGATAATTTCTATCTTAAATCAGATCTTGCTCATGCCTATTACCTGGCTCAGGATGCCGCCAATGGCCATTATTTATATTGGCAGGTATATGACCATTTAAATAAGTCAGCAGATAGTAAGCTGGAGAAATACGTTGACAGTTTACTTTGTCCAAAGCAAGATGTTTCCGGAAGGAGTATGAAAAGACTTGCTAGTTCAGAGTATGCTTTTATAGCATTTCCTATGATGAAAGAGTTTGGGATAACGAGACTGTTGTCGATGGATTGCCAGGATTATGATTTGAATTGGATGGCCTCTGCAATAGCTTTCCATGATAAATTTGAAGCATTTCGAAAAGATACGCTGACAATCGGTTATAACGCTATAGCTAATCTATTAGATAGAAGAGATAAAGGTTTTAAGAAATACCAGGAGATCGAAAGGTCTTCGGATGTATTTACAGAATGGTTAAACACTGATGAGGCCGCAGATATATTAGCATCTGGGGATTTTTATTTTAATGAACTTTATAATTTTAAAAACTTTCCAAAAGAAGAGATATTATCTCAAATTCATTGGTGAAAAAAGCGGAATGAAGGAATGTGTATGAATATTGTGAGTAGAGCTAATGAAATTCATGCTAAACGTGTAGTTGTCATGGTGGGAGCCAACCATAGAAAGTTTATGCAAGAAATATTCCAAACAATACCGAATATTGAGGTACTAACACTATAATGCCTCAATGAGTAAAAAGTCATCATTTAACAGATGTAGTATCAAATCTCTCTGATTTTTATAGATAGTTTTTTCTTTGTTGATTTGGTGCTTGGGCAATTATAGGTTAAATAAAGATATTCATTATGGGATAATACCTTCGTTTTTTGAGACATGGAACTGGTAATAAATTGCTGTTTTCAAGGGTCAATAAAATTTGGATGGCATAACCTCTACTCTTCCATTTATAAAAATTGAAACATCAATGCCCCCATGTAATTGAATACGTTCGCCTTCTCGATGTGGCGTTTTCTTTTTTGATTTTCCATCTATGCTTGGAGCTTGCATCAACTTGACTTTATATAAGAACGGCTCAATAATCCGTTGGAAATGTTTTTTACTCCTGTTTGAAAATTTTTTATCTACAAAGCTTTCGATTTCTCCTTTAAGCAAAATGATTTTGCTATCCACGTAACTATAAAAAAGTGGAAATTGGGAGTCGTTTTTAAGCTCGTCGAAATTAACATAATTTTTATTGATGTGATATCTCTTGATAATATCGTTTGCAGAATTTCTTATCTTCGATATCGTTATGTATCCAACAACTTTAAACCCTTTTTCTTTTACAATTTCTGATTGGATAAACTTTTTAATTTCCTGAATTAAGATAGAGTCTTTTAAATCAACTCTTTGAATTTGTAACTGTGATGTAGCACCATTAGGATTTTGGCCAAAAACTGCTAAATTCAATTGTAAAAAAAATGCGAATAGATAGACAACCTTCTTGTGAAGCTTTTTCATAATTATGATAGAGTTAATTATAAAGAACATACAGTTCGTTTGTTGAGACATTATCCTATTAGGAAAAATCTCAAGTCTATTAAAATTGCAGTTTGTGATTTTTAGTTTGGCTAATATTCTCCTCGTTTACTCCATTCATATTTATCCTTAGAGGCAAGATTGCGCTTTGAAAGATCGGATAGCATTCCTTTTATATGGGATTTGTCAAGCCATCGACCGTCTACAAAGACACCAAAGATACTTCGTGTATTTTTTATGCTTTCGAGCGGATTCCCATCAAGCAAAACCAGGTCTGCGAACTTCCCCGATTCAACAGTTCCAATTTTGCTCTCTATACCAAGCCAGGTCGCTGGTTGCCTCGTTGCTGAAACTAATGCTTCTTCCGTAGTTAGTCCTGCTTTGACCAAAAGTTCCAATTCGTCATGAAGCGAAAATCCCGCAATCACACCAGAGCTTCCTGCGTCTGTACCGGCTACTATAGGAACGCCTGTTTCCTTGAAAGCTTTCACCAATTGATTGTTAAATTCTACAATTTTTTCGAGACGAATTACACGCTCTGAACTTGTCCCAATATTATACTTGTTCGCAGTTAACCACTTATTTTGGAGAAGTGGGTGTACGTATTGCAAACTCACCAGATTACGAATACTATCGAGGGTTCGGGTTTGTTCGGCAATCTTTGATATCACTATTAAAGTTGGTGAAAGCCAAGTCCCATTTTGTTTGGCAAGCTTCGCAAAACGCTGGGCATCATGGTAGCTGAAATCTTCACTTTGCTTAGCATATTCTTCAGCATGTGCAACCATGCCAAAATAGGGTACAAAAGCTTCTTCTATTTTATTTTTAAATTCGTTAGGAATATGACCGATGACTTTCATTCCTTGCATATGAGCTTCATCAACTATTGCTTTGTAAGTTTTTGTATTAAGGCTTGAATAAACCTTGATGAACTCATATCCTTCTGCTTTTGCAAATCGAACAGATTGACGTCCATCTGAAGGCGTATTTGCTGTACCAACCTCATTTCCTCCATTTATCATCGCGGCCAGCGCCATACGTGGGCCTATCACGTCTCCTCTTATGATTTCATTTCGTTGCCCGAAATTTCCAACAACACTATTTAGCGAAAAGATTGTCGTTACACCGTTAGCAATAAAGGGCGTCATGACATCTTGTGTGCTAGTGAAAATTGCAGCAGCTCGTGTCGGATACGTGTTATTAAAGGTGCCATCAGTTGGTACATGAACATGCATGTCTACAAGCCCTGGAATTAGCCATTTCCCTTTACCATTGATTACATGGGCATCATTTGGAATATGCCCATTGATTGAAACAATTATTCTATTTTCAATTATTACTGTAGCATTTAGCAACACCTCACCTCTGTTAACCATGGGTATGACATTCACATTTTTTATAACAAATTTCTTTTGAGGATATTTTTTAAGCCCTGCATTTAGTGATGTGCAACCATTAACGATTATGAGAAAGGGTAGTAACAGAAAATAACGAAGTAAATGTTTGTATTGCATATTTCTATTTAATTTATGTATTAGAAGCATTTTTGCTGGAAACTTCTAAAATTGTATTGTTACAATTACACGAATTTTTTACCTATCAACACGTCTACTACGTTTTCAGGTAATTCAAGGACCTTTTAACAACTTGTTTAGCATTAGGGATTTAAGTTTAAAGGTAGGTAAAATATAAAGGTCAGCATTTTCACCCCTAATACCATTCTTAAAATAAACATTAAGATCTTCATTTCATTTATTTTTTAAATTTCTTCGTTTTCTAAGACATTTGTCTATCTGTCTTAACTAGCGCCTACAAACTTACAGCTAAAGAAAAATATACATTAGGGGATGGATGACTTCCTGAATTCAAAATATCGGAGGTGATGGATAAACCTGGATAAATTGACCCCCGCCTCACCCGCAATAGCTTTGTTGTAAGTTTTTGATTGGCTTTATATTGTAAAATTGGCGAGCACGGGTCAAATGTACTGATGTGTCCAAGCACGGTGAACAAGTTGCTCAAACAAAAGAATCTTTCAATGGTTTAGATTGCAAATACCATAATCAAACCCATGAAAAAGCTGTACCAATCCCAGATTTTCCTATTCGCTTTTGTCGTCATGACTATGCTCTTTATCGCTCCGAGTTTTGCACAGTCGCAAACCGCCATGAATATCAAGGCCTATTCGGACTTTAAAAAGGCAGATGCGGAACTAAATGTCGTATACCAAAAGATCCTGAAAAGCTATTCCAGGGAAACAACTTTCATTAAAAAATTCAGGAATGCACAGCGGCTCTGGATCCAACTTCGTGATGCAGAACTGGCCGCAAAATACCCTGACAGCGGAACCTATGGTTCGGTAGCTCCCATGTGCGAATCGATATACCTAGAAACGCTGACTAAAGACCGGATAAAATTTTTAAATATATGGGTTACCGGAATCGAAGAAGGTGAAGTTTGCTTGGGCTCGGTTAGGATGAAATCATAGCACATTCTGATCTTTCAATGATGCATTAATTAATCATATAAATTCCCTATACTTTTACCCAATAACAATGACTTTTTATCAGCTCCTAAAACGATTCTTTAGTCTAATCTTACTGATAAGTATATTCATTTGCTGTAAGAAAAAGGAAGATCAACCCCGACCTGAAACAGATGTGCCGCCGGTAGTTACAGGTAAGTTATACGGATCGTCTTTTACGGCAAAAGTTATACTGGAGCGCTATACAAAATTTGGTATGAACAACTACCGCCCCGAAGACTTGTTCAGTATATACATAGCAGGAGATGGATCCAAAGCATGTAGTTCACCATTGAGTGATTTTTCGATACGCCTGACGGTGCCTAAAAAGATAGGTACTTTTTCGGGCAATGATACCTATATCCTAGTTAATGACCCGGGCGATCCAAGCGGACAGAATGGTTCATTATTCTCTTCAGAACAAACCATTATCATCATCAGTTCTATCACAGGGGATAAGGTGATCGGCCAAGTTAATGTGAAATGGCCGGAACAGAATATTGATTTTAAAGGGCACTTCGAAGCTTACTACTGCAAATAAGATGAGAGATGTTTTCTAGCACATTAATGTAAATATTATCCATTTTTACTTTGCGCAATCTGGCTTAAATGTATCTCCATTAAAATCGCCTGTAAAATATCGTGTGGCTGAACCGCCTTGGCTCACCCGGGTTAATGTTCACTAAAAGAACCCAGTGATTTTCACCATTATGTTGATGCAGAAATAAGTCAGGACATTCACAAATGCCACCATGGGCACCCAGCTTTTTACCAAACTCACTCTTCTTGATCCATTTTTTTAAATCGGGAGAGGAATAGAATGTAATCCGGTCTTTCGTAGCTAAGTTGAAATTGAATTACTAGAACGTTCGTTTTTTGAGACAAAGTATTCATAATGAAAATCTATTGGCCTATCAAGTTCGACTGTCTATTGATATGCTTTGATATAGGGAGATGGCTTTTCAAATTAAGCTAGCTTTTTCCTCAACCATTTACGAACGGGCTCGTCATACCATTTCAATGATATATAAGCCAAAATAATACCGCCTATTAAAATAAGTAATGCATAAGGCCAGGCTTGTCCCATGGTTATTCCTTTATTATTGCTGATCCAGGCAACGTAAAAGTATACCAACGGATAATGTACCATGTAGAGCGGATAGGATATTTTACCTAAAAATTTGCATATCCTATTTTCTTTTTGAGATTGCATCACGCCACTGGCGCCAAGATAAACGATAAGTGGAAATACGATGATAATGCAAACAGCGTCGTATATGCCGTTCAGCCATAAATATTCAGCACCGCCGATTCGCGGCATGTAAAGTATAATAGCTACTAAAAGGCTGCACCATGTGAAGGCATTCTTAATTTGAGTCGGCTTTGCAATGCGTGACAATAACAGGCCAGCAAAGAACGGGTACATGGTACGGGTAAATCCAATCCGTACCTGCTCTACATTTAGCGTCCACCCACCACTAACGTCGCCGTTGGTGACTGCCAGATGTACAAGTGCAATAGAAGCTATACCTACCAATATACTCAAGGCCAAAGTAGAAAATTTCCTAATCCAGACTGCATATAAAATGTTCGCAATGTATTCGAAGAATAACGACCAGCCCACGCTATTAAGCGGGTGCATCTCTTGCCAGCCACGGATATCAAGGGATAACGGTACTGGCAGAATTGTATAACCTATCAACGTGACCAGCAGCACCTTCCACACGGGAACGGTATGAATCAGTGGCCATAAGTTAGAATCTGTAAAATAGAATCCAATAGCTCCAAGGGTCATACCCAGCACTACCATTGGTTGAAGACGTTCAATACGGCGTTTGAAAAAAGTTCCTACCGTTGTTTTTTGCCAGCGATCATCATATGCATAACCAATCACAAAGCCTGATAACAGGAAGAAAAAATCAACAGCCAAATAACCGTGATTGACTAATTTATCCAAATTACCTGTTGAAAATGGCTCTGCAATATGAAATGTTACAACAATGATGGCGGCAATACCGCGAAGGCCATCCAGTATTGGGTAGTGTGGCTTTGAGGACAACTCATTAGTTAATTGAGATTTCATGTACGGCTATAAAAATTGCAATTTGTTGAAAAAAGCCTACATTCCATCATCCGATTGAATAATAATTCTAATTTGGCAACGCTCGAAATATTTCCTGTTGTATTGGATTATAATTATTCTCTGGTTTTTCTAGATCTTTTTTCTCTTTTTCGTAATGAGCATTTCATTAAAATTCAAACCCAAAGAAACATAGTTGCGCATCATACCTTCGTTTTGTGAGACAAACTCAATGTACACTTAGCTATATATTTTTATTAGATTGGAATTCTACATTATCTATATATTCTGTAAACTCCTAAAATGCTTGCGGTAAAAATAAAGGCTATCAATCGTTCTGGTTCAAATAGAATGTTTTTTTAGGCCAGTTACGTGCAAATATGAAGTCAGATTTCACGTGACTACAAGTTCCCATCAAAGTATAAGTCGAAATTTTGACTTGCAATAAAATACTAATCATACTGATAGTTCTTTCGCTCTTGCTTATGATAATCTTGTGAAGACTTTCAGGAATATCATAACAGATGTTGAAATAGATATTACTAGAAAAAAAAATAGTGGAATGTTAAAAATGACGTCGTTTAAATAGAAGAATATGCCTGATAAAACTACATGATTGAAAAAAATTAACAAAGAAGTAAACCTTAGCTGAATGTTAGGATTGAAAATGTATGTTGTTTCGTTTCGGAGCATTGTTATACCTGCATAAATACCAAAGTTGCTTATAACCCTTTTGTGTGATATTTGATCTGATCTAGCCTTCAATCTTAAATTAACATGTATTAAAATAAATCCTTTAATCTAATTAGACTAACTAAATAGTTGATTAGTATATTCTTGGAAAAGAATAGTAATTTCCGATGCTCAGCCACAAATTTTCTCTTTAAAAAATCATATGACTCTACAAATCCATCTATGGAAAATTTATTTATCCATGCTTGAAATTAGTTTTACCATCATCTGAATTATTCTTTCTTTATCCAGGGGGATAACATTATTAACAATTGTATAACCTTCTATAAATGGAATAAGCAAACTTACAATAACCTCAGGCTCCTTAGAAAACTTAGAAATCAGATCTATTAACCAAGTACAGTAGTTTTTATAATACGTTTCTACTGCCCGTTCAAGCTCTTCATTCCTTGCAGATAAGGTCCATATTTCTTGAAACATTAATACCTGGTCATTGGATTTACCTTCTAACAATAGCATGTTCAACAATTTCCGTAAAAAAACTTCTGTTGACGGCATGCGCTCGGCTGTTAAAAGGGCTATAGCCTGTGTGACTTCCTCCTGACAGCTTTCGAAATAATACTTTACCGTGGCGATCAATAACAGGTCTTTATCTTTATAATAATACTGGAGATTACTTAAAGACAAATTTGCATTCTTGGCTACCTTCCGCATAGAAAGTTTTTCAGCTCCTTCTTCACTAAGTATCGTAATGGTTGCCTTTAAAATATGATTTAGTCGCTCCTCTTTCTTGTCCATCTTAATAAAAGTAAAATTAAAACAATTAAATGACTTAACCTAGGTCAAATGACCTATATTTGTATAGGTCATTTGACCTAATTAAATTTAGACATATTATTATGGAATTACAGGAAAAGCGTATTTTAATTGTTGGCGGATATGGCCTGGTGGGAAGTCACATTGCACGCCTGATCAGGGAAAAGTACAATGCAATTGAACTTATTCTAGCTGGCAGAAATCCTAAAAATGGCGAAGGATTAGCAAAAGAATTAAATCATGCAGAAACCGCCCACCTTGATTTGAATGAAGGTTTCAATTTAAGTGATTATGGAAAAATTGATCTTATCATAACTGCAATGGAGGATCACAGAAATATTTTAAGAGAAACCGCCATTTTAAACGGGATTGCGAATATTACGGTTTCTGAAGTTGCTGATGAAATTTCCCCAACAGCATTTCTTGGCCTGCATAAGTCAATTTCAGCCCCAATTGTATTTGCAGGTCATTGGCAGGGAGGAATATTGACCCTGATTACAAAACAACTTGCAAATAAATTCAGTCACATTACACGGATAGAAACAGCTGGATTGTACGACGAGCGAGACCCTATAGGACCACTGGTAGCAAATGAGGTAAATGCATTTATTGGACAGGCATTACTTCGTGAGGCAGGTAAATGGCAGCTTGTTGACTCAAAAGAAAATGCAAGGGAAATCTATTTATACGATCAGACACCAGCAACGGGTTATCCTATGGGTACTCTTGATGTTCCCAGCATTGCTGCTTTCACCAGTGCTGCAAATGTTCGGTTTGATTTTGTCAAAGGAAAATCTATCGGAAGCAGTCAAGGTTTAGAAGCCTCCCATGATTTGTACATTGATATCGAAGGTGTTTTGTTATCTGGTCAGCCAAAAAAATTACGCTCGATAGTGTCTGGACCAAAAGGAAATTCTCATCTAACTGCTGTTGGTGTATTTTTAATAACTGAAGCCATATTCGGCCTTAACGGTCAACCTGATCCACAACAAGGAGGTTTATACCTTCCAGAAACAATTGTATCTACAGACAATATTATAAGCCGTTTGAGGGCGTTTGGAATTACTATTATTGAAGATGCTGGCTAAGATCAAACGCTATTGATGACCGTAATCACATAAATTTTAGTGAGTTATCTTAATAATTTAAAATTAAGTGAAGCGATTTTTAAGCCACCTCAACAGCAAAACTTTGGCATAATTTCAAAAAATGTATCTTTTAAGAATAAAAAACAAAGGCTATGTGCATAGTGAGGCCCTTATATGGTGATGGAGCATAGATCATAAGCTTTCCATTACAATTATTATAAATGTTACCCGTACCTATTAAAAACAACATTATGAATATTGAGACATCGTTCGGTTTTATAGCACTATTTATGGCAAGTTATAGTAACAAGAACCAAAATAAGTTCTGCCTTGACAAGTGTCGGGAATACAGTGAACACGATGGTTAGCGGTAAATTTATTAAACCTAAAATAGCCGATTCAGTGTTTGAAAAAGAGCAGTGGACTTTTTTGTAAAAAAAAAACAAGTAGATAAAAAAAAATTAATAATATTATGATTGAAAACAACAAAGAAATTTTAAAAAAAGCAAACGCGGCTATCACAGGTGGAGATTACGAAGTGTTTCTTTCTTTTTGTTCGGAGAATACGATATGGACATTTATCGGGGACCAAACTTTGCAAGGGAAAGAAGCTGTTCGCCAATATATGGCGAAAACCTACGTGGAGCCACCAAAGTTCAAAGTCGACAACCTAATTGGTGAAGGTGATTTTGTTACCGCAGTCGGAAAAATCAGCTTGAAGGATAGTGATGGAAAAATAACCAATTATTTATATTGTGATGTTTGGAGATTTAGTGAAGGTAAGATGGCCGAATTAAAAGCCTTTATCATAGAAACAAAATAAAGATTAAATACTTGCCTGTTCAGTTTATGGTTAAATCAAAATTTTATGTTAAGAACTGCTAATGAACTCTGTCTAAAGTTTGATTTGACCATAAATTCAGTTATTCCTCGAATTCAATTTTGATAGGCGTAACAGGCCGGGCATCACAGGTAAGAATGTAGCCCAGATTACGGTCGCTATCAGTAAGGCATTAGGTTCGCTCATGTTTATCTGGCCAGCAACTACTTTAACCCGGCATTTACCACAATTGCTCATACCACAAGAAAATGGTACGGATAACTTTGAATTTAGGCTGGCTAGGAGCAACATTTGACGTACCGCTACTGTGGTTTCTTTGAAGATTCACCTTTTTTAATAATAGTCAATACCTGAGAAATCTGTGGTTGTATTTCCCCGCTTATCGCCGGTGGGCTAACCTGCCCAAATCGTTTCGGTATTGATCCTGTCAATGCTAATCTCCAAACTCGATAAGGCAGCTGTCACACCATCCATCATATGCTCAGAGCCGCATACGTAGAAATGTGCGTTTTAGGAAGGGGCCAGAGTCTCAAGCTCACGCCGGGTAGATGACTCGTCCAGCATGCCGATACCTCCTGTCCAACCAGTATGAGGTGCCGATAGCATATGTTTGACCACAAGGTGGTCAGGAAAGGTGTCGCAAAGATCCACCCAACCTTGGGTAAAGATTACGTCTTCCCACCTCCTGTTACCATATAGTACGGTTATTGTAGTGTCTGCTCAGTTGCTAACACTATTTGAGCAATTCTCATCATAGGAGTGACGCCTCTTCCGCTTGCTATTAATATAAACACTTTGCTTGCTGCAGGTTCTGGTACAACATAGAAAGTCCCGGATTGGCCACGTAGTGCTAAATTATCGCCTGGCTTTAAGTGCTGATTGGGCCTACGTTCGTATTATATTAAGTTATTGCAATCTTTCTTTGAGTTACAAGACAATTTGGAAGATAATATCAAGATTAAGTATGAAGATGTTGATCAAATTCCAATGATATGCCGTCTGCTTGTTGAGGAAAACATCGATATTTTACAAATATTCATTCAAACTATTTAATCTTGTAGGGAGTTGACAAGACTAAGTTAATCAAATCTTTATAGCAAAAATCTGGAGATGAAAGTTAAATATTCCAGTTAAACAGTATTAAAATAAGGTTCTTTTTGGAAAAGTTTGGTTAATGACTTCGAATGACAATATTATACTATTACTTAATTCACTTATTAACAAGAGTTTAACAATCTTTAACAATGGACTTTTTAAGCTTTTAACGAAAAGTCTGACAGTTTAATTTTCTAGAAGATAAAAAGTAATGGTTAATAAACTGCTTTCCGTTTGCAAAAGAGGATGTTTTTTCTTAATTTTAAAATAGAAATTAAGGGTGAAAAGTCTGACAAAAGTCTGCCAATTACCCCCTAAAAATAGCGAAATGAGAAAAGTAAAACCCCTCTCAGAGTATCAAAAAGGCATCTACGGAGAAATATTAGGCGAATTTTTCAATCCGATATTCTCCACATTAAAATTAACTTACTGAAAAGCAGTCATTTGGCTGCTTTTTGGTTTGATGACTCTGACAAATTCTGCCACTAAATGCCCCGGGAACTCAGATTTACCCGTCCGGCAAGGCGAAAAAATCAAAATCTTCTAAAGAAAACCCAGAAAACTTTAGGTATTCCGATCATCAGTCACAAGAAAAAAATCCCTTCTAAGCTTGTTTTGTCTTCATGGAAATTCCTATATACCATAACCAGGTTCCTGCGGGAGCTATCCATATTTTGTGGGACCATATCTTCTTGCGTGAATGAACAAATTGAACAAACGGTTTATAAGCCATAACAGCATCTTTATGCAGAAATTAGTCTAAATTATATCATAACATGCATGAAGATTATCTACGCATATTTTTACAGCAGAATAGTTTGTATAATTATCGCCTGTACACTATTCTCCGCAACTGCTGACGCCCAGAACGTACAGCCCGGAGTGAAGGCCAACGGAAGCGGAAATAGTAACATCATTACCGCTGTGCCTTTTCTGCTGATTACGCCCGATGCAAGGGCGGGGGCCATGGGCGATGCAGGAGTGGCCGTCCAGCCTGATGCAAATGCCATGAGTATCAATCCTTCCAAGCTTGCTTTTCTGGAACCCGATTTAGGTGTAGCTGTGTCTTACAGTCCCTGGTTAAGGAGTCTGGTACCTAATGTGCATCTGGGTTACATCAGCGGTTATTATAAGCCAAATCGTAACAGTGCCGTTGGAATGTCTTTAAGATACCTGAGTTACGGAGCCATTGAAATTAACGATGTGAATTTCCAGCAACTGGGTACTTCTAATCCAAATGAAATGGCAGTAGATTTCACTTACGCGAAGAGATATGGTGATCATTTTTCGCTAGGCACTGCAGTGCGGTATATTTACTCCAACCTGCTCTCAGGCCAGTTTGTTGCTGGCCAGCAAACAAAACCAGGGCAGGCTTTGGCTGCAGATGTTTCCGCCTATTACAAAACGCCTACTGTACTATTCGGAAGAGACGCAATTGTTTCAGGCGGAATAGATATTTCTAACATAGGAACCAAAATGAGCTACGCAGCAGAAAGTGCAAGTTATTTTCTGCCTGCAAATCTTAAAATCGGCGCTGCCGCCACATTCCTAATGGATGATGATAACCAACTGACCTTCGCGCTGGACATCAATAAACTGCTGGTTCCTACACAACCTGTCTATGATCGTAATAACGTAATCATTGCAGGCAAAGATCCAAACCGATCCGTACCTGCAAGTATTTTCAGCTCTTTCAATGATGCACCGGGGGGCGCTAGCGAAGAACTCAAAGAACTAAGTTATGCTACAGGTATAGAATATGCATACCGCCGTAAGTTTGCCCTGAGGGCAGGTTATTTCTACGAAAATCCTGAGAAAGGCAACCGCCGTTACGCTACCGCAGGAGTGGGTTTAACTTATGAATCTTTTCAGCTAAACTTCGCCTATGTGATTGCTGCGGTACAGAAAAACCCACTTGCCAATACACTGCGCTTCTCGCTGCATTATAACTTTGGACAATAAATCCTGGGCATGCCTAAACTAAGAGCATGCAGGTAGAATGGTCACAAAGGCGGCTAAGGTTTATTCGGAGTTCTGCCTGGTAGCAGAAAAGCATCAGGGAATCCACGGTATTTCACACTTTTGATTACTCTTCTGGCCGCTGCAGCATCATTTAGGCCAGTTACATAGACATTGTAATAATACCGTTTACCCGTTTTTTCGATAAAAGCATCATAACCAAATCTTGATAGAAGGAAGTCCCGGGAGGCAGATGCATTTACAATCTTGAAATGTGCAATCTGTACAGTGAAACCATATCTGAGATGGAGTGGAACACCGGTTACGGCATCACTATTTCTCGTGCTTTCATTTTGGGGTACAAATATATCAGGGACCTTTGCATATTTCTTACTGTTCTTTTCTGCGCTATGCTGGATGTCCGACTTATTCTTTACAACTATTTCACGAGATTCAAGATTTTTCGCTCCCGCATTTTCATGAAGATATCTTTGATGAGCCGGGCTTTCAGCAGCACTTGTATCTGCTTTTTTAGGTTGCCTGTTAATTAATGTAAATGCCAGACCGTCGGTTACGCTACCGTCTAAACTCATTTTGATTTTAAAATCTACATAACCCGGTTCTGCCTTAAGGTTTAATTTCTCCAGTTGTGCACTGTCAATTACCGCCCTATAATCGCCTGGCGGAAGACCGAGGTAACTGAAATAGCCGTCAGATTCCGTAATGGTACTGGCCATCTTTTTGCCCTTTTGGTATATTTGCAGAATAATACGTCCGATACCTTTTTCACCAGTACCATCTTTTATATTCACATTTCCTCCGGCCTCACCCATCACGCTTACTGGTACTTCCACAATCTTCATGATGTTTGGATCAACGGCGATGCTATAAACTTTCTTCTTCAGCTGCCAGGCAACATTTTCAAATCCGGAAGGGTCTAGTTCTAACAGGTAATTTACGTAAGGTTCCAGTTGTGTGATCTGCATGGCAGTATCTTTCACACTTTGTACGATATTCCCTCCGCGGTTGTTCAGTACTTTTAAGCCAATCGCCCGGGGCTCATTGTTATCTTTCCGCCCGTTGAAATTCAGATCAAGAAATGGAACTACGCTGATCCCGCCTTTCCCTACATTGGTACGGTTATCAAACTTCCTATAGTTTGCAGCAGCATCTGTAAATAAACTGCCGCTGGCAAATTGCAGAAAATTACTGCCCGTATTGCCCGTTCGTATGGAAGCCCCCGTTTGGGCAATTTGGAAATCATAACGCAGGCCTATCTCAAAGTTTCTGATGTTGCTCTGTAGATTGCTCTCATAAGAAAGTTTGAGGTAACCATTGTTAAATACCCTGCGTTCAAGTTCCTCTTTAAAACCAATAATTTTACGTGCCCTGTATTCGTACAACACATGTTGGGTAAACAGGTAGCTTTTGAAAAGGCGGGCGGAAAGGGATCCATTACTATAAATATAGGGAGCGTTACCTTCACTGAACAATCCAAAGGTATTTACATTTCCATTGAGGTTCCAGACATTGCCGGATACGAGCCACTCTGCCGTAGCATACTTTAACCCAGGCAGCATCATCTGACTTACAGTTAATCTGCTAAAGGCTGAAAAACTTTTGCCCCTGAAAGGGATAGATACAATGGCTTTCCTTTCTTCAGTAAAAGTATTATTAACGGCAGTTTGTCCGCGCTTGTACCAGGTGTCATACAGCTCAATCTGCAGTCCGGATGCAAGTCTGTAGGTAAGTAAAGCCCTGGTTCTTACATCATAAGCATATTCTGCAGAGATCAATAGGTTGGGCAGCAACCTGGCCGAAGTGTTAATAAACGGAATTACACTACCTGAGCTAACGGATGATAAATATTCTGTTCCTGCACCAGCAGTGAGAAAGCTGGTTACGCCATAATTGGCACTTAGCCTGGAAAATCTACTGCCTGCACCATCTTCCACAAAGCCGGCAGTGGCGGTATATTCAAACTCATTTTTAGGAAGAAAGTTAAAAGGTACGTTCATGCTTTGCTCTACGGTACGTTCCTCTCCCGCCGGGCCATAGAAACGCAGCTTAACGAGCGAGCTGCCATAAATAAGGGGAACCTCAAAACTGTAAAAGCCTGAGGCATCTGCACGCACATAGTTGACAAGTACATTGTTGATGTACAACTCTACTACCCAGTTAGGCTGGGTAGTATTGCTGATTGTATAAGTGCCGAATGAACGCCTTAGTGTAGTAGGTGCATTTGTTACCTGTACACCTACAACCGGCGCGAAAATGGAAGAGATGGACTGTTTTGCAATTTTTCCTGCGGTGATCTGCCGTACAATTGTATTGTCATTATTGGCAAGCCGCCACTGGTAATACTGGTTCCTTTCTATTAGTGGCTCTGTAGAGTGGTAATTGATCGCCACATCAGTTTCCCCACCTGCAATCAGACCACCTAAACGAAGACTGGCCCGGGTATCTGACCCAAGCCTGCTGTCCTGTGCGCTGATGACCGACCAGTCAGCTGTCCCGAAATGGAAAGCCGGATAGGTTCTGCTGATTGTTGTATCGGCTTTAGCTTCCCCTTTTAGCTGGTTGATATTGTTACGCATCTCCGACAACCGCATTTCCCGCAAAGCTGGCAATTCAATATCGGTACTGATTGTTACCGACAAATTGCGGAAGCTGAAAGTAGCCTCCAGTCCAAAGATACTGCCGAAGTATTGCGAGCGCAAATAGAGAGTAGCAGGTGTCTTGATCAGATCTCCCGGTCGGAGCAGATATGTCTTTTCTTTATAAATGATCTGGTTGCCTTTCCGGTTGATTAGAAAGGGAGCACTACTATTGATAAAGTAACCCTTTAGGGAATCCCTATCGGCGGAAGCGCGGTTTGTAATTTTTAGAAAATCGAAAATTTCACTTATTGGTAAATAAGCCGTATCGTTACGGATCAGTGAGGATATTTCAGTATTGCCCACCCGTTGCACATTCAAATAAACAGAAACTTCTTCTGCCTCTGTTTTTTCCTGTGCATGTAAAGGCAGGTGCCAAAATAGAAAAAGCAGCAGAACCGACAACTTTATTGAAATTGCAAGCAGTTTATAAAATGTGCCTTTGTTTTCTGGCATATAGATTTATTGCTGAATAAAAGTGACTGAAAATGTGCCACTGTAATTACCAGGAGGATTGGCAAGTGAATTTCCTACGGTTAACGTGCCACCAATCCACAGCTGTGTACGTGATGGGGGCACAGCAGTAGTGACAAATGGAGAAGCGAGACTGGAAGTTCCGATGTGCAAATTCATAGAACCACCGTTACTTCCGTTCAGAGTCACATCCGGGCCATTAATAATCGTAATAAGTGTTCCTGGTTCAGCATCTACCTCAAAAATAGCAGGTGAGAAGGAGAAGCCCAGGTTAGCAGGTACAACACTGCCTGTTACCTGTCTTGATCCATTGGGGTAGATAATGATCGACCCACCGGAATTGGTATGTACAAAAGCCCCGAAAATGAGTCCCTGCGCCGGATTCACATAAATGCCAATAGGTCTTGGCGGTTTTTCCTGCGCATACAGTACTGTGCTGCCGTACAACAGATGGCTCATCATGAATATCCTCACATACAGCATAATTTTGTCTGCCCGCTCTTTTTTTCTATTCATTGTGATGGATTACTTTTTTAGACCGGACACTATCCGGGGCTACGAAACTGACTATATATATGCCGGTGGCAGGTGCCGAATTAATTTCATAAACACCGTTGCCGCTGATCGTTTTTCGGGCCAATTCCTGGCCTGCCATATTGGTCAGGATCAGTTCTCCCCGCTGTTCGTTTTCCAGTTTCAGGTTTACGTGGAAGCTGCCGCCTTTACTGTACACCCTGAAAATATCATTGGCTGCGCCCGGAGCAGTCTCCGTTCTGGTATTGCTGAAGCGCAGACTGAAGCGGTTATCGTAAACCCCCGTATTAAGTTGCATGCTTACTTTGGTATCTTCTTCCAGCAGCGTACTTCTTTTTGTTTTTGCATCATAAAAATAGAGGTAAAGCGGTGCAGGCAGGTTTTCCAGGTCACGCAGTACAAAGTCGACCGTACCATTTCTGTCTGCCTGAAGAGAAAGTGGAACAACGGTAGTGGTATCAATTTCTTCTATTGCGCTAATGGCTAGTTTCTCAGTGCCTTTATTAGAGCCATAGAAGTTGGGTACACGTTCATTTGTATTCAAAAGCTTAATTGCATCGAGCAGCGGATTAAAAGTTCTGCCGGCCCCATCAGCTACATAAATTACAATCGGATCCGCAGCGTGTGGCTCATCTGCAAAACCTGCACTCAAACGGATCAAAGTTCTTGGCTTTTTGGGTTCTTTGATGCTCATAATCGCCTTATGGAAAACAGGTGATAAGTCGTTCACTCTCGCTGTATTATTAACTGCCAGGGTACCGGTAACAGGAAAAGTACCGTTGCTCACATGCACGAAGAAACCTTGCATTGATGCAATGATATTACTGGCAAGGCCATCGCTGGATATACCATTGATGTAGCTGCAATAGGTGCCGGTATACTGGCTTGTATTACTGGAATCAAAAAAGTAAATGGCGTTGTCGATGTTATTTTTTGTCCAGCCTTCGCCTATGTTCCAGTTGACTGGTGAAGGATAAGGATTACCCACCAGATTAAAGCCTTTTGTATAAGGCTGATTGTGATTTAGCAAAGTGGCAGATACCAATCCATTGTTCACCACTCCGGTAATGCTTACTTTTTTAGGCTGTGTATCTGAGCCAAAATCTGCAGCATAACCCTGTAGTGGAACAAGTGCATTTGCTGCCCCTGTATAACTTGTCCAGCCCGAAATAGCTACATTTTCAATATAGGTGTAAAAATTCGGAAAGCTGGCACCCAGGTTCACCACATTGGAAAAGGAGTTCACTGTAGCAGAGGCAACCGGCGAACTGAAATATTTATACCCAAAACCTGCAGAGAGGTAACGCTCCATCGTTACATTTCCTGTTATATTGCCCATACCACTACCATCTATCAGTGCGGTTTGTGCCGCCGTAGAAACCAGCGTCAGAAAACCCGACGAATTGAGGTTTCCACTGGCGGCCATCAGTATACTCCTCACATTCAGGACACCGCCAAGCACCGCACCGGCACTATTATCAATCTTCAGGTTGTTTACCGTATTCCCGGTAAAAAAGGCCTCCGGTATAGTCTGAACGGCACTACCATTTAACTCTACCGAACCATTTGCTGCGCTGATAGTACCAGTACTGCTAAGGCCAGCGGCGAGTTTCAAGGTGCCGGTATTTACATCCAGTGTACCCGCTGTTACTGTAAGGTTACCTGCTACAGATAAAGATTTCCCGGCATTAATGGTAAGTAATAATCCACTATTATTCATCGTAAGATCAGCTGACACGGCAGCTATATCCGCATTGATGGTGAAAGCACCAGACAGGGTAATGTGATCGGTAATTACCGGTACACCATCTGGCAGCCAGTTCACAGGATCGCTCCAGTTGGGTGTGCCAGCGCCACCATCCCAGGTTTTAAAACTGATGACTGTGATGCTGCTGGTGATGGTGAAGGCAGAACATCCTCCTGCTGCTTCAATGGTGTAAGTTACAGTGTAGGTGCCGGGGCTGCTGGATAATAAGGTAACATCCCCCGTATTGGCATCCAGGGTAAGTCCGGCAGGAGCAGAAAAGATGCCACCAGGACTTCCTGATAGATTAACGCTGGCAATACCGCCATTGCTATAATACGGAGAACCGGGATAACTGATCGTGGCACTGGCCGCCTTTGTGATTACAACCGTGGTGCTGGTACTATAAACTTTACAGGTACTTGTTGCTGCAACGGTATAGTTTACGGTATAGGTGCCGGCGGCGCTGCTCGCAAGGCTAATTGTACCTGTAGATGGATCTATGGATAAACCCGGTGTAGAACTAAAAACCCCTCCGGTAGTACCAGTTAGGGTTACTGCTGCAGTGCCCAGGTTGGTACAATACGGCGAGGCGGTATACAGGATTGTTGTCCCTGCATTGCATACCTCACCCACAGCAAAATCGCCAAGTACATTGATGTTGGTTGCGGTAGTACTGGTTGGATTCTTGATGGTGGTTACCGGCGTAGACCAGGATGAGCCATCAAACACACCCACCCCAAAAGCTGCTGTTGATGCCCCGCCATCCACATCGGCGGCTATAAAATTTAGGGTAGCGTTATATTTATCAAAGACCACACCGCTGTTGATCACCGGCCAGTAGCGGTTTACGCTACTCGCCTGGTTAATGGTAGAACTACTAATATTAGGATGATCAGCCGCTATGGTTGTGATTTGTAAATCCCCGGCAGTGCTAACACTATTAAAAACCAGGTTCACCGGGGTATAATTGTTGACGTCGCCTACCTCAAAAGATTTGGTAGTAGCGCCTGTTCCTATGTTTTTCTTTAGGTTACCGTTAATCCATCCTGTTTGTTGTGCAGCACCGCTTACCGTTCCTGTTGCGGTAATACCAAAATTATAACTTCCTGTGGTGATTTTACCTGCTGTAAAAGTCAGTACCCCGGTAGCCGTTGCATTGCTAAGCAGGGTAACGCTTCCGCTGGCTTTGTTTAGGGTAAGGTTATTGAAAACACCATTACTAATTGTCTGATTGTTGGTCAGGTTTAGAATAAATGTGGATGAAGCAGGATCCATCGTGCCGCTGTTTAAAATATTTCCGCCCACTGTATTGGTAAAGGTGCTCCCTTTAAAAGTGGCGCCGCCGGCGATGGTGAAATTGTTAGACATCTGCCAGTTGGATGAGGGGGTGAGACCGGAAGAATTGGTGTTGGATATGACCACATTTGCAAGGGAAACAGGTGTGCCCAACAGGGTAATGGCTCCGGAACCACCAAAAGCAACGGTTCCTGTACTGGTAAAAGTTGTGCCCATATTTAAGGCTACCGCGGTAGTAGGGGTAAAATTGATGGTGCCACTACTTGTAATTGTACCGTTGTTGGTTAAACTTCCCAGGATATTATGCGTGTAACCCCCCGCTGCAAATGTTGCCCCGGGTCCGGTATTCAATGCGGAAAAGATTGTCCAGCCCACACTCGGTGCAACACCGCCGGTATTGTTGATATTCAATGTGCTGAACTGCGGTGCAGAGGTGGAATTAAGTGCAGGGGAAACGGTACCATTAAAGTTTACTGTTAAGGCTACTGTAGTGGCATTGATCAAACTGAGTGTCTGTAGCTTTGTGCCTGTAAATGTTGTTGTTCCATTGGTGATCAGCGTACCCCTGTTTATCAGGTCACTGATGAGTACCGTAGTAATCCCCGCAGCGCCTGTAATTGTGCCCGTGCTGGTAATGGTTAGCAGATCGTTATAAGTAACCAGACTTCCGGTCTGGGCATAGGTTCCGGAAATGGTAACCCTGTTGAAAGTAGTGTTTCCGGCAATATTTCCTGTGCCGGTCAACAAAACCGTGCTGGTGCCTGGTGTAAAAGTTCCATTGTTTATCCAGCTACCTCCCAGATTAATAATTTGAGCGGTTCCTTCAAGCGTTGCCGCATTTTCAATAGTCAGATTGCTCAATATAACTACACCACTACCCAGTGTTTTTATTCCCGTGTTCCTGATCATCAGATTTCCAAATACAATACCTGGCTGTGCGATGGCTTGTGCGGCTGTACCATTAAGAATGGTTGTACTTGTTGGAGCGATGTTGTAGGACGTGAAATTTGCCGGCAAGTTATTCGCCGCTAAAACCAATGTTGCTGCAGCTGCAACAGTAGTGCTACCTCCGCTGGCAGTTCTGTCTGCAGTAAAGGTCTGAATATCCAGGGTTCCTGATGTTAATACAAGGTCGCCGCCGATACCTATATTGCCTGTTAGCGTTGCTGTTGTCCCGGGAACTTTATTGATGGTCAGATTGTTGAATGTGGTGGCTGAGATGCTTTGTGCATTTCCCCCCTCAAAGGATATGCCGGCTCCTACGGCAGAATAGGTGCCGTTATTGATCCAGTTACCATTTATTTTAATACTGCCGTTATTTCTGAAAATTGTACTTGTGCCAATACTTACATTCCCAATGATACTGATTGCAGCAAGATTGTCAAGTTCTCCGCTTGTAATGGTCAGGTCACCGGCAATAGCAAGCGCACTGTTGATGACGGCACTGCTTGTTTTATTGATGATCAGGTTATTATAAGTTACAGCTCCAACAGTCTGGCTTATCGTTCCGCTGTAAATCACTGTACCTGTCCCAGGTGTAAATGTACCGTTAGTATAATTGAATTGATCATTAATGCTCAGGGTACCCGCACCGCTAAAGACAATGTTGGCATTACCGGATTGAGTCAGGGATCCTTTTATCGCAACAGTGCCGGTTCCAACGTTGAGATTGATGACATGTCCTGTGGTACCATCGCTCAGAACAAGGTCGCCGTTAATGGTCACGTTTTGGTTATTGACATTAACGTTATGGGTAGCATTTGCTGACCATGTGCCATGAATATCTCCGGAAGTGAGTGAACCTCCGGTAGCCATGGTGAGGGTAACAGGTTGTACACTGCCAAAATTGATATTTTTAACGCTCACATTCGTATTGATTGTTGGCTGATTGGTAAATGAAATATTTCCAAGGTTCACAATGTCTGTCGCCACAGGAGGTCTTGAGGCCGAACCCTGTTGCACAGTCCAGTTGCTGGCATTGTTCCAATCGCTGCTCACACTGCCGTTCCAGTTCACTACATTGGAATTATCAGATAGCGTCCACCGTCCTGATACGTTGGTTAGGCCCGATTGTTCCACATAGTTTGCTGTTCCGTTTGCTGTGGTTTTGCCTGACGCTGCCCATCCGGAACCGGTATTTTTCCATAGATTCATGGTGCTCTCATTGCTCCCATTAAGTTCATCATCTTCATAATGCAGCCTCAGAACGGCCTCACTATAAGTACCGTTCGGTATGGTTACATTGTATTCACGGCTAACAGAGCCACCAAAAGGAAAGTCAGCTATTGAGCCTATTGCAACTTTTACAGTTACACTATTTATGCCCGCTGGTTGTACAAAAGATAAAGTGTTTGCCGGAGATTCAAAAGAATAGTTTATTCCTGCACTGAAAGCATGTGTTCTGATGATCGTCCCCAATATGATTCCATTTCCAGTTCTGTCACTCGTAACCGTTAATGCATTATTCCCTGTCTGGATCAGTCCGGAAGTTATATTCACGAGGGTTGCGCTCACATTACTGAGTAAAGTAACCGGGATAGTATTGGCAGTTTTGTTTATGGTAAGCGTATTAAAGGTTGTTGCACCTTTAATATTTACGGTTTTAGCTCCACTAAAGATTATGGTGCCTGTACTTGCATTAAAGGTTCCGTTATTGGTCCAGTTACCTTCGAGGGTATGGGTAAACGAACTGGCGGCAAATGTAACGCCTGTGCCGATGGTGATGTCGTTATTTACGGTGATAGCTGCAGCAGCAGTTTTCGTCGCTGCGGTAGAAAGACTAAGGTTATTATACGTAATGCCGTTAATGGTTTGCGCCCCTGCACCGTTAAAATCTACTGTATTTGGCGTAAATGCGGTCACATTCAATGTGCCAGATAACAGTGTCAGTACATTAGCAACGCCAAGCACAGAATTGGAAGTCAGCTGTAAGGAAGTACCATTTATGGTGGTATTGTATAAATTTGCTGTTCCACTTAAGGTAGAGGTGCCTGTAAAAGTTGCAGTACCTGCCGAGGCGGCAAAACTCCCACTCACGTTTAAAGCCATGGTAATGGAAAAATTAGCTGTGGTAGTCAGGGCACCAGCAACCTGCAAAGTATTAAAAGTGATGGCTCCCGGCCCAAGAATTGTTTTATCCGTACCGGTCATGAATACATTGGTGCTGGATGTAAATGAGCCGCTGTTGCTAACGCCCAGGTTACCTTTTACCGTAAGCGAGGCGGATGAGCTTACTGATCCTGTAGATGAAATCATCAGGTTATCTATAACTATACTGTTACCGCTGATGGTCGTTCCGCTTCCTGTCATCGTTAAGGTTCCCCCAGATGCCTGAATGAATGCACCTGAGCCCGTGGTGGCCAGATTCCCTGTCAATGTCAGTGCGTTATTTGCAAGGGTAATGCCTGAGGCAATAAAAGTCAGGTTATTAAAATTTTGTGTGCCTGCACCCGAAATACTTGTTCCAGGTCCAAAGAATGTCACAGTACCTGTATTTCCGTTAAATACCCCCACATTGTTCCAGCTGCCGCCAACACTGAGTCCATAACTCGCCCCGTTAATGGTAGTTGCTGCGCCTATGTTTACATTGCCATTCACCCGTAATGCTGCCGCTTCCGTAACCGTCAGTGCGGTTCCTGTACCCAGATTTGTGGTAAAGTTACCCAGGATAGTCAAAGCAGTAGCCGGCATTATTTTTACACTAGATCCTGTTCCGCTACTTAAAGTAAGGTTGCCATAAGGCTGGCTGGCTACAGTCTGATTGGTACCATTGTATTCTACGGTGCTGGATACGATCAGATTATTAGTGGTATAATTTGTAGGGAAGGTATTCGTTCCGCCAACTTTTAATGTACTGGCTGCGCTTAGCAATATTGTTCCTCCTGAAGTTACACGATTCGCTGTAAAAGCACCAAGATCAAAAATTCCGGCAGTTACTGCTAAATCAGCGGCAATGTTAATATTATTCAGTAAGGTGACTGAGGGGCCGGTATTTGTAATCCTTAAGACATTAAAAGCGGTAGCATAAGTACCACCAATTGTTTGGGCGACGGTACCGGTAAAAGCAACTTGTGAAGTGCCAGAAACAAACGCTGTAGCAGCAGAATTATTTATCCAGTTCCCATTTACGGTTAAATTAAAATTATTAGTGGTCAACGTACCCGCGGCCAGGGTAAGGTTATTGTTGACTGTAACTATTGCCGGCAGTACCAAACCTGCGGTATTGCTTACTGTTAAATTATAAAATGCAGATATTCCACTATAGGTCTGCTCAGTAGTTCCATTAAAATTAGTGGTACCGGTACTCGTGAATGTCCCGCTATTGGTTAGCAAGCCTGCAATATTCAGTATACCCGTACCCGAGGTGGTGACAGTTGCCCCACTGCTGATCACCAGGTTGTTACAGCTCACTGAAGTAGTAATCAGCGGCATTCTTGTTGCACCGGCAGTGATAGTCACATTTGTTGTCGATGTAGGTACTAAACCCGAACACCAGTTACTGGCTGTTGCCCAGTCGGAGCTTACATTTCCGGTCCACTGCCCGGCAGTACCTGTTGAGGTTACCTTTGCATATGCCACAGTTGGCGTGCTGCAGCCGGCGACCGTAACCTGTAGTGTATAGATTCCTTCATTTACTGCTGCGTAAGTCAGACTTGGGTTTTGAAGGGCTGAAGTGAAACCGTTGGGGCCCGTCCATTGGTAAGTCGCACCTGCTACCGTTGTGGCGCTAAGGTTTAGCGTACTGCCCGCACAAACGGGCATATTGCTGCCTGCACCATCAGGAGAATTATAAAGAACCATCACTTCCGCGGCAGTCAGCTCCCTGTGATAAATAATGGCATCATCCAGCGTACCCTGAAAATAACCGCTTGCTGGCTCATTAGGCCAGGTGGAAACATCAGAATAGCCAATACGCCAGTAACCTGTGTTTACTTCACTTGTTGTAACCGTTGCATCACTCACCACAAGTGCACCATCAATATATAGCTTTAAACCACCGGCACCAACCGTGTTTGTGGCCATGTGCCAGTTTCCATCGTTATAGGCGGTTGCTGAATTCACTGTTTTTTTAACCGCGCCCGGCGCCACAGCAGCATAAATATTTCCGGTTGCTGTCATATACATCATTCGGTCGCGTGATCCACCAGCGCCAGTTTGGAGACTTGAAAATCCAATCAGGGCACCACCTACCGTAGTAGTCGTTTTAAACCAGATGGACGTGCTGTATGATGCTGGGTTTGCATACGATTCAACAGTGGAAATATATTGGCTGGATCCATTAAAAGTATAGGCCTTAGCGGCGATATTGAAGCGATCAGTTGCCAGTGCTGGTGCACCCTGCAATATACCATTATTAATTCCCCTGTTGTCACTCGCGTTTCCCTCAAACTTGTAATAGCCCATCAGGTTGGTAAGGGGCAACTGGGCAATAACCGGTCCGGAGCAGGTAGCTAGTTGGTTGCCGGTCAGCTCAGTACTTAAACCACCTTCAGTAACTGCATAAACTTTCCAGTAATAAACCGTGCCAGCGCTCAAGCCTGTTTGAACTGAAGTAACCGCATTTGCGGAAGTCTGGTTTACAAAAGTGAAGTTGATATTGTCTGTAGAGCGATAGATTACAAAACCGGTTTCGTTTGCCGAGTTGTCGGTCCAGTTTAAAGTCATGGCCGTGCCGCTGGTAGAAGTAAAGGTGAGGTTAGTAGGTGCTGTGGGAACAGGAGGGGTAAACCGGTAGGTTGTACCGGTAGCGCGCTTGGTGGTAATCGCAGTTTCAGTGGTGGAACTAACCAGTGAACCATTGCTGTTAACCGATAAGAAGTTTCCACTGCCTTTTGCTGTGGCAGTAATTCCAATAGAAGCCGTCGCCGAGTTGGTGGCCCCAGTTTCCGAGCGGTAAATATATTGGATTACACCTGTGCTTTCATAAAGGTTAACCTGAAAGGAGACCGAACTATTCGTAGCCTGGTAGTTCCATTTTAGATTGAGATACTGTATGGTGAATACCCTCGAGCCGGCAGTGCCGGTAGTTCTGTAGGTTACATTAGATGCAGCCACAATACTCAGGTCATCCCACAACGGTGCAAGAACGGGACGGACTCCGCTGTTGGTTAAGCTGTTTACATAATCATCGGTGAGTGTTGCTCCCATTGCCAGCCAGCCATTGGTTGATGCAGATATCGCTGTATAACGGGAACCCATGTAAAAGAAATCGAACCCTATGGGCAGGTTTTGAAATTTACCATCATCTATATTATCCGAAAGGACAGGTGTTGTAGCTCCGCTGATGGGTGTGAAAGTGCCAGTGGTACCAGTGAAAATATATTTGGTGATATTTTGTGCATTCACCTTTAACCCGCCCATCAGAAAGAAGAGCAGTACAATGGCACTTTTCAAGAAATAAACAGGCCTTGTACAGTCGTTCATTAGGCTATTTCCTTCCTTCTTTGGCAGAATTAATGATGATTACTTTAACAGGAGTTCGGCGCTGGCAAACAGGGTTTGTTTACCTTCAGATTCAGCTGTGTAAACCACAGCAAGTTTACCTTTATGGTAATCTACACCAGGCTTGCTATCAAGCTGGAGCTGAAAATTTCTCACTGTATTAGGGGTATATACAGATAGTCCGTTTACAAGCCCAACTTGCGTTATGGTGCCATTTGGCGAAACATAATTCACTTTTATATCACCATAAACGGATACATTACCGCTTCGGTTTATGTCTATCTTCAGCATGCTGTTTGCTTCCTGTTTGTTAACAATCTCAAGATTTGACAAGGCTGCTTTCATTGATATCTCGCCATTTCTGATGATCACTGGTATGGCAAGGCCAAAAACAGCGACCAGTTTTACGGAGATATCACTTGAACCCTGGGGCTTTTCAGTTTGACCCAGCGGATTTTGTTTGGGTACCGACCTGAAGTATAGATGGGAGCGGTATTCTCCGGGACTAAGCTGACCAGAATTTGTGAGCTGTATTTTAACAACCTGAGCCTCATTAGGTGCCAATACCACTGATCTTGGATAAAAGCGAAAGAACTTAGTTGCAAAGTGCTGTCCGGTATCTGGTTCTGTGATCTGCTCAAAATTGCCGTCCCGGTTCATTCGGTACTGAATCACAGAAATTTCATAACGGGCAGTATCCCTTCCTGTATTGGCCAGATTCAGTTCCTGGGTACGTTTTGCATTATCCAATACTACCCGGCGTGGCATCACCAGCAGATTACCCTGGGCGGCAATACTTGTAGAGGAAAGGATCAGGCAAACCAGTAGGAAAGAGAACAGGAACGAGTAAGTATTGATGGTAGAGGGCTTCTTCATGATTTCGGTTTTAAACAAACACCTGCTTTTAGTTCAAAAAGCAGGTGTTTATCAATGAGGTGCTCATAGCTTTAAAGGCCGACTAGTTATAATTCACCGTTACATTAAAGGGTGTAGCAGAAGTGTACAATCCTGCGGCCTGACTTGCTGCCACATTCAAAGTAGCGCCAACACTTAGCGTTTGCGTACCTGCTGCAAGTGTGCCTGTAGCAGAAGGAGTACTGGTGAATGCAGTCACGGTCATGCTTACAGCGCCATTTGTGATGGTTAGAGCTGTTGAAGGTAAGGTAATCGCATAAGTGTATGCACCTTCACCGTTAACGGTAAATACAGCTGCGGTAACTGTACCATTCACTGCTGGCAATGTAACACCACCAGACGTTGTTCTGGTTCCTGCCGGCGCTAGTATTACCGATCCTGCAGTTGCAGAGACAGCTACATTCCCAAAATTCATGTCTGTCACCTTAGTAATACTAATAGGTGTAACAATAGTTGCTGATGCATTTGCACTTGCGGTAGCCTGAGCAGATGCTTTACCAGCGTTAAAATACATTAATGCGATCATCGCACAAAGGCAAGTAAATAGTTTTTTCATAAGTTAAATGTTTAATAGTGAATATGTATTGTTGTTAATTTGCTTCAGGATCTGAGAGATATTCGGTTTGATAATACAAAGTAATGCAAATACTATTTCTTCAAAGAATAAGTGTTGATAATGAATGAAATGAATGACATAATTGTATTTCTACTGATAGTTATTTTCCCTTTTTTAAGGGCAGCTTGACAGTGAAGAAGGATAATTGTTTTTCTCTTCATGACTTAATTATTCAGCAGGTTTTTCATTTTTGGTATCGATTCTTTTTTGTCGGTTGAAAGAAGAGAGATATTTTGCTCCGTCAGGAGTTCTGATCTGGTGATACTCCGGAGCTTGTTGGTTTGCCTTGAGATAAGTAATAAAATGTAACCATCATACACTGGGACTCCAATAGCCCCTCAATGGAGAGCGAACTAATGTTCGTTCAAAAAAAGGGCGTAAAACTGATACTCACTTTAATATAAAAGGTAGAATTATAAAGGGCACACCAATAAATTTCCTTTTAAGGCCCATAACGATAAGACCCGATATTTTGGTGTTATGAAAGGTAGTATTATCGTTGCAGATAAGTTTGCCCGGATTACTTCAGGTATGCTTATCATTTGTTGTACAGATAAATGGCTTATCCGAAAACTCTTTATAAAAGATAGCAGTACTTTTTTGTGTATTAACGATGTTTTTTTTAAAAACACATTTAAAATTACAGGATTTGAGGATATAACATGAGGATATTATTTCAAAGCATTTATTATTATTGGGGCGGCCTCGCTATATTTCTGGCGCTTGTTGATTCGAATAATTTTTACCTTCCTCAGTCGATTCGCCAATAGTGGTCGAGCCTTTTTTGATCCCAAGGGTTAACCAATAGAATGGTTTTGGGTACAAAATATCGACTGCTTAGATATCAGAAGGAAAAGTAAAAACGGTTTTACAATCATTTTTGGCTTTTAAAATAGCTTTGGTGAGGGGGATGAAGCGTAATTGATTAGAATGTCAAGTAAAGTCTAAAAAAGAGATTTTAGATATTAACTTGTTTGAAGCCCTTAATAAGCTGAATAACACGGCTCAAAGGGTAATTCGAAAACGATCAGTCAAAATATTATAAAAAATATTTTCAAAAAAACTTGCTTTCAACTGTTTGGATCAGTTTTTTTCTAAAACGACAGATTTTAAGTAAAGTAAGTGATCAATTCGCTCAAAAAAAGCAGGCACTTTTAAGATAAATCCTAGATATGTAGTGATATTGTCTCTATCAGGCTTTAGGGAATTCAACATATACTTCAAAAAACTTATTGTCGGTAATTTCAGCTCTAAAAGTGTGCTCCACTGGATATATACTGTTCAGTCTTGAAGAAATATTTTCCAATCCTTTTTTTGTACTAGGCATCGGAGAAGACAATTTCCCCCGAAGATTTTTAGTACGATAAGATATCATCTTTCCCTCATTTCTAACCTCAATAAGTGCCTCATTATCTTCAGAATTTAAATCCCCATGTTTAAACATGTTTTCTACCATTGTCAACAGAATCAGTGGGAGTGTTCTGCTCTGGCCATCATCTATACTCACTTCGAGCCTGATTTTTAGTTTATCTGCAAATCGCATCTGATTCAAACGGATTATATTCTCTGCCTGCTTCACCTCAGCTGTCAAAGAACCATGTGCATCCATGTTTTTATCCAGCGCAAAACTCATGATTTCAGATAAACGAAGAATTGCTTCTTCGGCAAGTGCTGAATCCTTTTTAGCAGCATATTTAACAAAGTTTAGTGTGTTAAAAAACAGATGAGGATTAATCTGTGAACGCAGAAAATCTCGTTCCAGGGTAACCAGCCTCAACTGCAAACGTTCAATTTCTACAGCCTTCCTCATTTCATTGTTGTTTCGCCTAAGAAATGTAGAGAGAAAGTAATATCCACTGCCAAAAATAATAAATAACGTTGCCCTATAAAAAGAACCTACATAATACACCCAACTCAGCTGAACCGGACTTTGTTTCCCCCGAATGAGATCCAAGATATGACTTAAAAGAATCGTCAGCAAGAAATAAATAACAATCTCCAGTAACAACAAAAAAACGAAATACCATACCCGCATTACATTTGGAAGGAAGTTAGGCATTACGAAGATTGCATGTGTATAAAACAATGAGATGTTCAATGCATAAAATAAAATATAATAATAAATGCTACTGAACTGACCTTTCATTAAAGCTGCTAGTATCACCTCATAAGAAATATATATTCCCCAACAGATGAGATGCGTATTTATAATCTTTTTGTCTTCCGGGCTTATTTTCATATAATAAATAGGTCTGTTGATATAATAAATCTGCATCGAACGTCGATCAAAAATATCATTGGTATTCATCTTAAAGAATTATGAATACACAGAAAATTATCAAATTAAAAAAAAGAACATTATTCTTTTTTCGCTCCAACAGCAAAGTTAAATCTAAAGAAACAGATCCGACAACAAATACATTAACAAGTGTAACAGTTACCGATATCTGGATTTAATCCCGATTTATGGAGTGGCGTTTTAGGAGTGCATAAAAATCACTCCTGAACGTTTCTCCGACAGTAAAATCAGGAGCACTATGAAGCTTTAAAACATTACCCTCTACTTTCTCCAAGTAGCGCATGGATATGATAACTGACCTTGATATCCGCACAAAGCCCTTCTTAGTTCCTAGCATTTCTTCAACATCTTTAAGGCTCACATAGGTAATAAAAAAATCCTTAGTGGTATGGATCTTAACATAGTTTAACAATGCCTCAATGTAGACAATTTCAATAGTCTGAATTTTGGTAAAACTATTCTTATTGGAACCCTTAGCTAAAATATATCCATCCTGAATTTCTGCTCGGTCTTTTAAAGTCACCCTTTCTCTGATACCTTCAATTTTTTTAATAAAGGTAGATTGGCTTAAGGGTTTAAGAAGATAGCCAGCTGCGTTCACACCAAAAGCCTCAAGCGCATATTCCCTATAAGCTGTTACATAAATTAAAAATTTACACTGGCGGTTTAGAATCTCTCCGGCATCAAGCCCATTTATTTCAGGCATGCTGATATCACAAAAGATAATATCGACCTTTCCAAAATCATCTAAGTATTCAATTGCAGAAGCAACATCATTGAAAGTCCTTTTATTTTCAATCCCTGGCGTGCGACCAATCAACAATTCCAATTCTTCAGCTGCATGCGGTTCATCGTCAATAACAACACTCGTCAATTTCATATCTCTCAATTTAGTGTTGTTCAATATTATGTTTTTTTTACTGAAAAACACAGGCAAATCTAACTTTCATATCGAAGATTACGAATTTCATATAATATTTTCTGTGGTTAATATAATAAAAGTCCAGTCCAAAGCAAGATCAGATAAATTAGTTTTAACAAGTCAAAGGTCTTAAAACCGAACATAGATTAACGTCAATAATAGCAAGATCAGGTGAAGGTATCAGGTTCAATAAAAACAAGAAAACATTTAAGAGGAAGCTCCAAAACACTTGCTATATTGCTCTTTATAGTGCTAATCGTCAACTGCGATCGCATTTTCGCTCAAAGCATAAAAGGCCATCTGGTTGCCAGTGTCAATCAAACCTCCATTGCTGGAGCCAAGATCGACTTGGTAGAAATCAGGCCTAATAGTGTACTTAAAACTGTTCAAAGTGACAATCAGGGGAATTTCGAAATATCTTTGAAAGGAATTATACTTCAAGATAGCGCTATTTATCAAATAGCCATACATGCTATAGGATTTGGCGACATAGACATTTCCTTACCTGCCTGGAAATTAAAAAATGGTATAGCGCTCAATAATATAGAAATGTTTACTAGCGAATTGAAACTGGACGAAGTTTCTATTGTTGCTAGAAAAAAAATGCTTAGTAGGCAAATAGACAGATGGGTACTGGAACCCTATAAAAATCCCAATGCGGCAGGTATGAATGCCTTTGAGAGTTTCAGGCTACTTCCAGGGGTAAATGCCCTTGATGAAAAAATCTCTGTAAACGGAAAATCCGGCGTGAAATATTTACTCAATGGCAGACCAACCATCATGTCAGCAAGTAATATTATCGACTTTTTGAAAGGCCTCAAACCGGATCAGATCGAAAAGATTGAGCTTTTGACCACTCCACCTGCAAAATACTCAGCTGAAGGAACAGCTGCTATTATCAATATTGAACTGAAAAAAAATGTTCTCAACGGTTTTTCTGGTAAGCTTTCTTCTCAATATGAACAAGGTAAATATAACGCCAGCCGTAATTCTGCAACCTTGGGTTATAAAACACTTGGCTTTGAGTCTACCTCATACCTGAATGGGAATTTTACTAATACCCTATCAGATGGAAGGGAAAATCGTGTTTATACAAATAATGGAGGAGGGACAACTAACTTAAACGCCGATTACTTTGAAAGGCACAAAGGCAGAACTTTATCCTATTTTCAATCCTTAGCTTTCAACCTCAGCAAATCCAGTAATTTAAACATTGATTATTTATTAAGTTACGACCGCGACATTGAATCGGTAATCTCCAGGGCAGACATTAGTTCCGGAACTACCGCCTATACCTTAACAAATAACGATACTGGAACTAAATCCTTTACCTATGGATTGACAGGTACCTATAGTGCTGATCTGGATTCTTTGAAGAAAAATAAGATCGAGTTCAGCGCTTCCCTGTTTTCCAACGATAATCCAAGAACTTCTTTAGTCAACAACCAGTTTTTTCAGCCCAACGGAAGTCCTTCTCAAAATGCCGAATTGAATGATATTAAAAATGACTTTAAAGGGAACCTCTACGGACTGTCTGCAGATTATTCGTTAAAACCAAGGGTGGGGCAAATGCTTGAAGCCGGGCTAAAATACTCAAGGTTAGAGAACCGCTCCAACTTTAGATTCATTTCCAATACTATACAGGATCAGGCAAATAATTTTAAATACGACGAGGGTAACTTGGCTGCTTATTTAAGTTATGCTTTTAAGATCAAAAAAATTGACTTTAAACTGGGGCTTCGGGGAGAATATACTAACTACAAGGGAACAGATCCAGTCGCCGGAGTTTCACTAGACTCCACCTATTTTAAATTATTTCCAACCGCATATGTCGGATTTCAGTTTAGTGAAAATATTGGCTTTTCTGCCAATTATAGTAAAAGAATACTCAGACCTGACTTCAGGGATTTGAACCCTTTTCGATATTACTTTGATCCATATAGTTACACTGAAGGTAATCCCTTTCTTCGTCCATACTTTATTGATAACATTGAAACAGAATTTAGTTTCTGGGATTCCCTCTACCTCACCATGGGATATGGTTTTGGACGCAACGTAATTGCAGATCTTACTAGGAGGAACGGTTCTGATCTATCAGTAATCGTATTTAAAGGAAACCTTACAAGAGAACGCAACCTATATGCAAACTTAAGTGGACAGAGCGACTTCTACAAATGGTGGAACATGAGTTGGTCTGTAAATTTTAGCAGAAATGTATTTCAAGGCGGATATGCTGAATACCAGATCGATAATAAAATCTCTTCCTGGAGCCTTAACCTGTACAATAACTTCAGCTTGAGTAAAAGTTTCTCTTTTAGCTTTGGTGGCTGGCTAAACGGACCGACCTCAACAGGGATTGACCGATACCGCACCATTGGAAGACTAAATGCATCCTTCCAGAAAAAATACAAGGCATTTGCTTTTCAGTTTGGAATCAACGATATTTTTAATACTCAAAGAGAGCGGGTATCCACAACGCTTAGCGACCAATACATCTATCTCGATCAACGTCACGATTATCGGCGAGGATGGCTAAGGGTCGTCTGGAGCTTTGATAACAATAAAAAGTGGATATCCAATAAGAAAAATAAAATAAAGAAAAACTTCGACGACGATGAATCGCGGTTGAGAAACTAGCACAAAATCAACGGAGCTCTAATTAAATCATTTATTCACTTAAAATTTTCAAAAAACATGAAAACAAAAAACTTAGAGAAGCTAGTAGCTTTTTCAATTAAAAACGACGCGGTAATGCGTTCAATCGTAGGGGGTATTGAAGTGCCAGCAGAACCAACTACAGATTCAACAAAAAAAGATGTGGATTCAGAGAAACAGGATTCAGCATCAAACGACCATTACGACTCATAGACATAGGATCGTAAGAATTAATCATTCTCATTCATTAAAACCTACATCGAAATGAAAAAATCAAAATTCGAAAAACTTGCTCCGTTTGTTATGAGGAGCAATGCCATCCTTGCCTCACTTACTGGAGGTATTCAAGCCATCGCAGAATCAAGTGTAGATACTAAGAAAAAAGATGTGGATTCAGAAAAGCAGGATTCAGCCTCTAATGACCACTACGATTAAGGTATCAGGAAAACTAGAGAAACTGAAAAGTTTCAGAATTCTCAATCAGGGAATCATTGCCAGGATACAGGGAGGCATAATTGAAGCACCTGTAGTCGCAACAACTGACACCAGTAAAAAGGATATTGATTCTACTAGCCAGGACTCCCAAAAAAATGATTAATCACCTAAAAATTTCAAAAAAATGAAAACAAAAAACCTAGAAAAGCTAGCAGCTTTCTCAATCAAAAACAAAGCGGTAATGCGTTCAATAGTAGGTGGAATTGCAGTTCCAACGGAGCCAACTACAGACTCCACAAAAAAAGATGTGGATTCGACTAGTCAAGATTCAGCATCAAATGACCACTATGATTAATAAAAAACAAAACTGCAGAAATTGTACCGATTCAAACTTGACAACCAAGGTTTGATTGCTAGAATTTCCGGAGGAAATGATGTTTTCCAGTAGAGAGCTCGAAAATGGATAAAGACGCTCAGGAAACTGTTACGCATGATACTATGGACATGCCTATGAAGGTGTCTTGACCTATCCATTATGAGTTGAGGGATGCCCTCAAATAATCTGACCAGCGGCCGGTTTCAGCCGGCCGCTTTAACACTATATCTAAAACACTTAAAGCCCGCAGAGGCGAAAATTTAAACATGAAAAAACTCGAAAAACTTGAAGACTTCCGCCTGTCACTTCAAAACTGCGGAAAAATCAAAGGTGGCCTGGATAGCCTATTGGTAGACTCTGAAAAGAAAGACCATGGGGACGGCGATACCATCTCGTCGGAAAAGAAAGATGTGGATACCGTATCTCAGGATACCTATTGGAGAGATTACGAATAAAGAAAGAAATATGGAAAAACTACAAAAACTAGCAGCCTTCATCATCGATACTGAAGCTTGCAAAAGTATCTACGGTGGTCAGAACGACAAAAAAAAGAAAAAAAAGAAAGGAGCAGTAGCATCAGACAAAACTGACACAGCAAAAGACGACCATTTTAAAAAGAAAAGTTAAAAAACATCATCAATGATTCTAGTACTTTCATATGGAAGCTTTGAGCAGGGGACAGATCCGGTAATCGACTGGCTCCTGCATTATAAAGCCGATTTCTTAAAACTCACCACCAAGGACCTGTACACTCAGGATACAGATTTTTCCATAGACTTCCTTGATAAAAAGATGATAATCAAAGGCAATGATTATTTTCCAAAGATTAAAAGTGTTTGGTGCAGACGTTTTTCGGAAAAAGTAGATTTTGTTAAGTATAACCAATGGCCTTACACCCAATCAATTTATGAACTCAACCGTGAACAGGATTCTTTTCAAGACGCCATGTATGATCTGCTCAGTGAAAAAAAATGGCTCATGAACCCGAGATTAGGCAGTATTAATAAAATAAACGTACAGGCGAGGGCACATGCTATAGGGCTAAAAACTCCACAGACCATCGTTACTAATAGTCGCGAAGAACTTCGCAAGTTTCACCACCGTAATGGCGCTGTAATCACCAAACCCATTGAGTTCAGTGGCTTTTTTAGGGCGGGTTCCCAAACCTTCGCTACCTATACCACCACTATGGATCTGGACATGATTGACAAACTCCCATTGAATTTCAACTATTCTTTCTTCCAGCAAAAAGTAGCTGCCCATTATGAGGTTAGGACTTTTTATCTCGATGGTCAATTCTACTCCTCTGCAGCTGTCTTTGATAGCACAGATCGGCCAGCGGATATTAAAATGAATTACTCAGAAGACTTTCTTCACTGGGTTAACTACCAACTGCCAGAGACCGTAGAAAACAAACTCAGAACATTGATGGATAGTGTAGGTCTGAATACAGGTAGCATCGACCTACTTCGTTCCCACGATGGCGAATATTACTTTTTGGAAGTTAATCCCGGAGGCCAGTATTCTGCCCCATCGGAGCGCAATAATTTAAACGTAGAAAAACACATCGCCGAATGGCTTATCAATAATGACAGATGATTGAAAAACAGCAAATTAAACCAGATCAGCACGTATCAATATTTGAAGAGGAATTCCTGAAAAAAATCCCCGTTTTTTATCGCTACATGATCCTTACAGATACCGCTTCAATAGGGGAGATGTATGCCGATACCAGGTTTAGCCAGTCCGCCAAACATTTTTCAAGGGAGTATATTCAATATACTCCGGTAAACCCATATTCAAATATCTTAATAGAAGAAAAAACAGATGATCAATAAAGGAAGTCACCTTATACTCTATTCACATAACCAGAATGTGAGGGGAGACGAGCGCAGCGTTATCTATAATTTTAAAAAAGGAACCTTATGCTTCATCCCTAATAGCCTTAATGACCTTTTGGAAGAATTCTCATCCAGGCCAGTAGCTGCAGTGCGGGCAGAACTTGAAGGAGAAGACTGTGAAACATTTGATGAATATGTCAGCTATTTAAGGGAAAACCAGTTAGCCTTCTATACTGATGAGCCGCACGCATTTCCTCGGATGGACAAAGCATATTTCGTTCCCGAACACATCAGCAACTGCGTATTGGAATTCAACCTGGAAGCAGATTACACAAACTTTAGCTGGCAGCTGGATGAAACCCTTTGCAAAAATCTTGAGATCAGAGTGCCAGGAGATCACAACATCCTCATAAAATTGGATGTATTCCTGACGGGATTATCGACCTCTACCCTGAGGTCAATTGCAATTTATCTGGAGGACTATAAAGGGCTAGAAATCTCGGCTCTGAAACAGCTTTACCAAAATTATCCGAAAATTGACAAAATCATTATATTAGGATATCAAGGTAAAGTGCCGAACATAGAAAGTGAAGACATCTCTTTTTTTGCCGAAGAGCCATCATCTGTCTATTCTCGACCATTCCCACTCGATAAATACCTGGTAAACAGAAAGTTTTTCCTGCTGTCTTCCAACCACCATCCCTATTTTTTCAAGCGGATCGAAATTGATCACATTGGTAATGTAAAAAACTGCCTGCTGCATCAGGAGAGCTTTGGGAATATCTTTGAACAGCCGCTAGGGGAGATAATAGAGAAGAAAGAATTCAGAAAATGGTGGGATATATCCAATGACAATATTGAAGACTTTAAAGACAATGAACTGCGCTATGCCTTATTCCCCCAAAATCCATTAATACTATCACATAAAGGAACATACCAGCTTGAAGCGTTTTAAGTCACATATACAAGAAGAATCATCTGACTGTGGGCATACCTGCATCCAGATGATAGCATCTCATTATGGAGCGAACGTTCCACTTGAATTCATCCGTAAAAGCTGCGGCGAACAGCGTGGGGGCGTCACTTTTTTACATATCAGGAAAGCCGCAAATCTAATAGGACTGGATACTGCTGAAATACAGATCGACTCAAAAAACCTTCGAGAAATGGTTGATCTGCCTTGTATTCTACACTGGTCGGAAAGACATTATGTTGTGCTTTACCACATATCAAATCGCAATCATAAGGATTACTACCATATAGCTGATCCAGCTTATGGTAAGATTAAGCTTGACGAAAAAGATTTTTTGGAAAAATGGTATCCGGCCGGGCAGGAGTACGGATATGCCATGGCATTTGATATCGCTGATGAACAAAAGCTGCAACAGAAACATCAAAAGGAAGATCACAACCAAAATTACCTCTGGCAGCAGGTTCTACAGTTTAAAACGACCATAATTGCCACCACATTTATCTTGTTCATCACCGGACTGCTAAGCTACGGGACTGTGCGGACCAATCAGTGGCTCATCGACCTTGGAATCGTTAAAAAAGATCAGGCACTTATCATCGGAATCGTAGCTTTTCTATTTGTTGCATCCATCTCAAAAGTACTCTCTGAAGTACTTCACCAATATATTATACAAAAATCAGCCAATAAACTTTTCATCCATAACTTAAGAAAATTCCTCAAAAGACTGACTATTATTACCCCTAGGTTTTTTGAACAACATAAAATATCCGAACTGGTACAGAAAATGGATGATCATAATAAAATAGAAGAATTTAATACACAGACTTTTCCTCAGCTGATATTCAACCTCAGCATGTATATCTTCTATTCCATCATCCTCTATCCCATTAATAAATACCTGTTTTTCTGGATGCTGCTCTACAGCATTCTAAGCGCAGCATGGATGTCAGTATTTAACGATAAAAAGAGACTCATTAATTACCAACGTTACGATGTTGATGTTGATCAGACCAGCTTTCTTTATGAATTCATAATCGGTATGCAAGAAGTCAAACTCTATCAGGGTGTGGAAAACCGCCTAGGAATCTGGGAATCGAAACAGCAGAAAGAATATGCTATCAACCTTCGTTCATTTCGTCTTAATAGCATCGAAAGCATGGGCTTTAAAGCCCTTAGCATCCTTAACCTTTGCTGCTTCACAGGGATAGGTGCCATCATGGTAACCCACGAAGAACTTAGCATGGGCCAATTTTTTAGTATCGCATTTATCGTTGGTCAACTCAGCGTACCTATAGAATTCCTATCAACATTCTTTAATGCCTATATCAATGCACAAATCAGCGGCAAGCGTATCAATTCCATTTTTGCAAAAGAAACAGAAACCACAGCCAGCGAAAGCAACCAACTTCAAAAGATTACCCCAAGTCTGCGAGCTAGCACAGCAGATCACTACATCTCCCTTCGAAATATCAGTTTCTCCTACGATACGCTGACTATGCCACCTGTGCTAAAAAATTTTGATTTAGACATTAAGATTGGGGAAGTAACCGCAATTGTCGGAGAAAGCGGAAGCGGAAAAAGCACTATTGCTAAGATACTGCTGAGACTTTTGGAAACAGACCATGGAGAGATGTTTTATGGCGGGCAGGAACTTAGTAAAGTCGCACCTGATCATTGGCGAAAAATCTGTGGAGCAGTATTTCAGGATGGCATGATTTTCTCAGATAGCATCGCCAATAATATTTGTCTTGACAAGGGCAATATGAACTTTGAAAGAATAAATTGGGCATGTGAAATAGCCGAAATTCACACTTTCATCAATGGACTTCCCAATGGCTATCACACTAACCTTTCCCAATCAGGAATAAACCTGAGTAAAGGACAATATCAAAGGCTACTTATTGCTAGAGCCGTTTATCGCTCACCTGAAATCCTGATATTTGACGAGGCAACAAGTGCCTTGGATGCTAAAACTGAATTTAGGGTAATGGAGAACCTATGGAGCCATTTTGAAAATAAAACTGTAGTCATTATAGCTCATCGTCTGAGTACAATTATGAATGCAGATACTATCATCTTTATGCGAGAAGGGCAGGTAGCTGAAATAGGTACCCATGAAGTGCTTATGCAAAAAAAAGGAGGCTACTACGATCTGTTCAATTACCAAGTTTCAGTTATAGCCTGTTAAAGAAAAGCGAGGCAGACATGTATATTGACTGGTTTCAGAAATTCGATTGGACAGACAAAGATATTTTAACTTTCGATAAACACACCGCATGTATAAATAAAAGCGTTCAATAGGCAGTAAGCCTATTTCGACCCTATTTTGGTTTAACAAACATATTCACATTTATAGTTATAATAGGAAAGTCGATTCACATTAACAGTTTGCTTACTTAAATGCACCATTAATAAATAAATCGATTCTTTCCGCAATTTAACATTATGCATTTAAACGGATTCTAATCTTCTGTATTAACTCTAGATACCATAGTATAATGTGTTTGGTATATATCGAAGATACTGTGAATTCATCACCAATTCTTCGATCTTATTTTCCTTTTTGATTACAATTGAATCATATTAAAGTAGCTGTAATAATGTTCAAAATGCGTAGTTAGCGTAAATCTTAACAGAATTAAAATGCCAAATTACTTCAGTATATCCCGGAAAATGCAGTTAAAAATATTGTCGCCAGACTTCTGAAAAACCGGACTTTCTTGCTATAACCATAGCCAGAAAAACGTTATAAAGGCATAACTATAGAAATGGAGTATTAAGAATGTGAATATTAGTGTGAAAATCATTACAATTTAAAGCAACCTTTTCCATCTGCTTTGTCTGAATTTGCCGCCAAATGTTTCGATAGCTCAACTTTGCTTTTTAAAATTACAAAGCTGAAGAAAGAATTTATCGAAATGAGCACAGGCGCCACTATTTGTATGTCATTTTGAAAGAAAAGAATAACCTAAGCAGGGGAAAATTATTGCTTTTCTTCCTTGTTTAACAGCCTCATCTACGGATATCGGATACAGACAATTCTACAAAATGAACTGACGATTTTAATACCCTAAATCATGTTCTTCTCAGTTTTTGAAACATAATAATCGCAACCAAAACTATCATATAATCGATCTATCCGATTTATTTTATACCTGATATCAGTATTCCAAAGTATCAAATTTGATATACTTGTAATAATTTCGGGAATAATATATTAAAACAATTTGATTTACTTTATCTTACACCATTAGCTTTTTTCTAACCAGATTCTTATGAAAAACAATTTATTGGCGCTGCATCGTGTTGGCATCTTCTCCCTGTTAATCTTCATGTTCAGTATAGTTTCTTGTAAAAAAGATGAAGAAAAATCACCGGAACCTATACCGAATCCTATCGCAAACCAGATTACGGTTGCCCATCTAAAATCCTTAATAACCGGCCAGCCTGTAAAAATTAAAGAGAAAGGTGTAATTAGAGGCGTTGTAATTTCTGATGCCCGTTCTAAAAATATAGATAACGAAAAAACTTTTTTCATTCAGGAAGGTACCGGGCAAAGTGCCATTAAGGTAAGCCTGATGGCTAATCATAGTTATGCCGTAAATGATAGTCTGGAAATTGAGGTGTTAGATCAAACCTTAAATTCGATTAATGGTTCAGTTATTTTACAAGACTTACCCAATAATTTAGTGAAGAAATTAGGTGTTGGAAAAATTATTCCCCGGGAAACCAGCATTAGCGAACTTAAAGCCAATATGCTGGCCTGGGAAGGCAGCCTGATCTCTATCAAAGCTTGTGAGCTCCTTTCAACCACTGGAAATTATGATAACAATTTGATATTTAGGGATGGACAAGGCACGATGGCTGGCCTGATGGCTGAGAAAGCAACTTTTAATGGACAGGAGTTGCCTAAAGAGGTGAAAAGTGTTGTGGGTATTGTGTATGTTGAGGGTGATCAGGTAAAGTTAGCCCCCGTAACACAGCTGAAATTCTGTCTTTAAAATATACTACAGATGAATTTACAACATGGAAAAATACTACGTGGTCTTTTAATCTGGCAGGAGAGGGAGTTGCCCTTTACACCGAATTTGCAAACTGGCATGGAGACATTACAGACGGGGCAATTAAACAAAAAGCGATTGCAGCAGATGTAGTTTTTACCAAACCAGGAAAGATGTATCCATATTTACCAAAGGATTCAATAGCTTCTTCTTTAAAGCTTTACCCTAAGGAAAACGCGAATCTTAAAGATTTGAAAGTGTTGAAGATTACCTTTGCTGCAAGCAAGGGAACAGGAGATCTCGGTTTTTTGGAACAAAGTGTAGGTGATCAGGAAATTAATATCAATGTTTTACCCTTTAATACCGGTACTGATGTTGCCAATATAGGGGTTGCCATACCAATAGAATCGACAGGTGAATTAATTCCGGGAAAACTGGTTACGCCAAAGGGATTTGACGATTATTACAGGCTTGCTACCTTTACCCCTCCAATAAAAGAAGCAGGCAAATTCTATACCGTAACCTTCTTTATCCCTTCAAATGCATCTGATCTCAAGGTGATGGGCATTACATCGGTTACCCTAAAGAAATGGCTGGAATCTCCCAAATTCGAAATACTTAATCTGTCATCGAGAAAAACTACCGGGATTACCGTGAGGAACAGGGATCGTTATATTCCTGTTATAATTGATAAAGTAGAAATGGGATATTAGTATTATCTATGTGTGTAAATAACATAACAATGCGACTATTGATGGAATGAAATAAATACTGGTATTTACTTTATGAAGTAACCAAAGTGTTCAAACGGCGTTCAGAAATGCAAGGTTGATTTCATTTCCTATAGCTCGGGTTTCAATGATCCGCAGGTGCCCGATTATCTGATATACATGAGGTGTTTATATTCAAATCAATTTTAAATACAATCTTCTTACAAACAACAATCACATTCGTAGAACAATAACTAATCGTTTAAGTATCGCTTATTTCTCAAGCTTTTAGAAATCCAGTGGATTTCTATGATTAGTACATTTATGAAATTATAAGCAATTTTTTGGCTTTCCTGGATTAAGTGAGCGTGAACGATAACAGCCTATCAGTTATATGTTTGCGCGGTGAATAGCAAATTTATTCATCGCCTACACTTTTCCTGTTTTAATCTCGTTCTAATAACGCAACATAGTGGCATTATCTAGGTGGCAGTATTAAATTGTAGAAGTTATGCTTATAAAATTATGAAGAAAGTATTAGTGTTGTTATTATTATTATTATTATTCCTGGTCATAGTTTGTGTTTTACTATCAATAAATGGCCTTAGTTCTAGCTTCATCAAAAGATTAACACGCAAATTAGAATCGAAAATTCTGGCCAGTGTTGAGTACAATAACTTTGACGACCTAATTTTTGAAACCGACCCAACAGCTGGTTTCCGTATCTTGGTATGCAACTGCGAAGTTTCTAAACACCGCCCTTTTAACAAATTATAGCATCACTATTTTGGTATTTATTTTGTATGCGAATTGGAAATCAAAATTGAGATATAGCTTTGATCAGGTTCAGCGTGTTGTTAAAGTGTGGTTTTTTGCCCCAATCTGTTGCAACTTTCCCCAATCCTGAACAGGAGCATGAGTGAATAAAGTTTATTCGCCAGATAATGTTATCCCATTTTCAACACCTTAAAGTGGTTAATGTCCTTTTTATAAATAGTATAACCCAGACGGATGTTGTGACGTAAATAGTATTTATTTGTATGATACAATGCATATAACCAGTCATTTGATTAATTACGAACGTTTTAGAATGGTAATAATTATCAAATCTGTTTATATGCATTGGTTTAAGTGCTTAAAATATCTTTCGTTCATTCCATTAAACAGCCTTATGCAGGCACAGTTCATGTAAGATGATGGCTTTTTCGATCTCAAAGTATGAATGTAAAACCACAAGAACACGTTAAAGTATTAATTAATTATCTTGAACAATTTGTAAAAGTGCCGGAAGTAATGGCAAAGCTTATTATCCGGGAAACTACTGTAATTGAACTTAAAAAGAGGAAACATTTGGTAAGTCCGTTGGATTTGAAGCCGAATTTATACTTTATATTAACAGGTTCGGTACGAGGCTTTGATCGTGATGATCATACAGATATCACCTCATGGATTGCCATAGAAGGGCAGATTGTTGGCCTTACACTTTACTCTTCACCCACTGCACATGGGCGGCGGCAGTATATAGAAACGCTGGAAGATAGCAGGGCTATAATGATCCCAAATGCACTCGTTAATACTTTATTTACTTTATTTCCGGAAATGGGTACCATTGGGCGAAAGCTGTTGTGGCTTCACTATTACGATGCTGAAGAACGTAATTACCTCACTCGTTTAAGTAGCGCAGAGAAAAGATTAAGGAGAATGATTCATACCCATCCTCAATTTTATTATAGAACTCCCATTAAATATTTAGCCTCCTATCTTGGCATGCGGATGGAAACACTAAGTAGGTTACGGGCTCAAATATCAACCGAAAAAGTAATGGTATAATGCGCTTTAAGACGTTGTCAGTTTGGGCGTGAGGTCAAAGAAGGAGTTTCCGCTTTTTGCATTAGACTGATAAAAGATCATCTGGAAAAATGATTAATTTTTCCAGATGATTATACTTTATTCTACTTCTTTCTCGAGAAATAGGTAATGGCCAGTGAAGCTACTAAAGCAGTAACAAACACCTTTTTAACCAATCCCTGAGGGTTGTATTTCAGCTCTGCTTTCCACCCGCGTTCTGCGAGAACATTCGGGATATAACCTTTTCTTAAATCTTCGAAAATGCCTTCCCAACTGTTCACTCTATCTGCCAGAATTAAGGGAATCCAGTGGCGGTACCTGTCTTCACTATGTTTAAAGGCATATCTCCTGATGGCCCCGCTCAAACCTGCAGGTGGCACAGTAGTACCCACTACCGCTGAATATTGCGGCCGTTCGTTTGATTTAAGCACCTCAACATCTATCGGCTGTTGAGGTGATTTCTCATAATTACTGCGTTTATGGTCATCTCCGGTATAATTTTTCATCGGGTAAGTTGGCTCGTTTTCAGGGTCAATATCTATTCCCCATCCCGGGATGCTTTTATAATCGAAATTTTCTGTGTTCATCTTTTTATGCTTTAGTTGAAGGAATGAGGACCGTTTTAATGCATTCATCCAGTTTAGAAGAGAAGATATGGTAGGCATCCGATACTTCTTCCAATGGGATTCTATGCGTAATTAATCCTTTAGGATTTAGTCTTCCCGATTGTACATGATCAATTAATTTTGGCAGAAGTCGCTTAACTGAAGCCTGGTTTGCCCTGATGGTGATGCCTTTATTTACTACGTTACCAATTGGAACATAGTTAAACGGTGGCCCGTAAACGCCGACAATAGAAACAATGCCTCCTTTTTTAACGCTATTAATTGCCCATTGTAAAGCAGTTGCCGCACCAGCCTGCATTAAAGTTACTTTGCCTGTAAAGGTCTGCAGCGTATTGCCTTCCGCTTCGCAGCCTACACAATCAATACATACATCTGCCCCGTACCAATCGGTAATCTTCTTGATAAACAGCACCGGATCTTCCATTGATTTGAAATTATAAGCCTCACATTTGGCGTAATTTTTAGCAAATTCCAATCGGTAATCAATATGATCAATGATGATTACCCTTGCCGCGCCAAAAAACCAGGCACATCTGGCGGCCATAATGCCGATCGGGCCTGCACCAAATACCACTACGGTATCGCCCTCTTTTATTCCACCCATTTCTGCTGCCTGATAACCAGTTGGTACCACATCGGTAAGCAATACCGCATCATCAGGGTCCATATCTGCCGGGATAACAGTAGGCCCGGTATTGGCATAAGGTACACGTACATATTCGGCCTGGCCGCCGTCGTAACCACCGGCAGTATGTGAGTAGCCAAAAATTCCGCCTACGGCCGTAGCCATGGAGTTAGATTCATGGCAGTTTCCATAAAGGCCTTGCTTACAGAAGTTACATTTTCCACATGCAATATTAAAAGGTACCAAAACCTGGTCGCCGATTTTTACATTGGTTACCAACGGACCAACTTCTTCAATAATGCCGGTAAACTCGTGCCCAAAGGTAGAGCCCACACGGGTATCGGGAACCATACCATGATATAAATGCAAATCTGATCCGCAAATACAGGTTCTGGTCACGCGAACAATGGCATCCTCCGGGTGAAGGATTTCTGGCATTGGACGCTGTTCTGCCCTAACCCGGTAGGGACCTCGATAATTCATTGCTAACATAATTTCTTCTTTTTATTTATATGAACAGATATTTATTTTCGTCTTCCTTTTCTTTCCAGTCGCTAGCCAATACGTTTACGGCGGCAAGTGCGGTGTAAGCTAAATGATAGGTAAGCACTTTTTTATTTCGGTGCACAAATGGAAAAACAGCCAATGAAGACAGCAGGGCAATATTGAAAAGGTCTATATGCAGGTGTGTTTTTCTTTTAATGGTTTTTACTGCACCATAGCGGTGGTTGCTCAGTAAATTATAGGTCAAAAGATTGATGCCCATTATGCCATAACGAATTACAGAAGACCGATCCAGCCCAATTACTTTAGGTAGCGCCAATGCAGAAACCGTAAATAAGTAGTCACTTATTCCATGCTGATTGTAGGATAGTTTTTTTGTTTCCATGCCTAAAGAACAAGGGCATTGGAAATGAAGTTTAGCATAAGGTAAACTAATTCCAAATTTTTTGGAATTGGTTACTGATAAAAGGCCAATTGGCTTTATTGCTGTTTTTTATGTAGATGAACTTATGAATGTGCAGATGGTTTATACTGCTTAATAACTGGGGGATTTTAACCCATAGTGTATAGATTAGCTTTTAGTTTGCCAGCGGATCAAATCATTAAAACAGAATTATTTCCCCTTCAAAAGTTCATTTGTCTGTTTTTCAGCCTGTAACAAACGTTCGTAAAGTTTCTTGTTTTCTTCAAATACTTCTACCAATTTATCAATTGGTGAATAGATAATTAGTTGGCATGCCAGTGTTCCCGCTAATCATCCATTTCCACACTTTATTAAAGTTGTTTATGCTTTTGTGCCCATTTCTCCAATTGCTGGATAATGGGGTTTAGTTCGTATCCAATCGGTGTAAGCTCATATTCTACTTTCAGTGGCACTTCCGGATAAACGGTTCGGGTTAACAATTTATTTTCTTCCAGTTTCCGGAGTTGTAGGGTAAGCATCCGCTCTGTAATATTTGGTAAACGTTTTTTCAGTTCGCCGAATCGCAGCTTTCCCTCCATTAACCAGGAGCAAATGACCAGCGCCCACTGCCCGCCAATAATATTTGTGGCATAGGCTTCACCACATTCTGCTGCCAGGGCTTGTTTATTGGCAAAGTTGGTTGATGTTTCTTTGATGTTAGACATACTTACATTCTTTATAGTAGATCACAATGGGTCGCGATTGCGGCTAATTTAGTCTACCTGGCCTATTTTTACAATAGAATTAATTTAAAATAAATAAAATGAAAATACTAATTGTGGTTATTCACCCGGATCTGGAAAGTTCTGTTCTTAATTTGAGCTTTCGTTCGGGTTTGTAAAAGCAGATTACCGGCCGCCACTTGCGTATTAAGGAATTGAGTATAATTCATCTGCAGAACGGATTGAAAAAAGTGCTCCGTTATATATGGCGTTTTTGAAACGCTTTGTAATTGTATTGAACAACGTTTTGATGGGTTAATATTATCCAGTCTGAACCTGATGTTCGACTTCCGGAACAATAGTGCACCATCTTAGTAACCGCTTTTCCTGAAACAAAAATATGATTCATTAATAGTGTTTCAACTTTCAAAACGATTTAGCTCGGAGATCGTCCTCCTGAACTTGTTTCAGGATCTAAAAACAGAAAGATGCTGTTCTGAAATGAATTCAGAGTACCACTAAATTCAGCAGGGCGAAGCATCATGTTAATGCTCACGTAACTTTAGGCTAATCAATCGGTAAATTGAATAAATGCCCGGTATCATGGGCAATGCTGCGGTCCACATGCCTGCGAAATAATAAGTGCCCGTTGTTTTGTAATAATAATTGGGCATATCTTTAATGGCTACCCCATTTATTACCTGAGTAACGGAATGCAAGTTGGAAGGCTGAATATCGGGACTTAAAACCGGGAAAATAAAGTGGGTAAATTCTGCCACACCCGGGCCAATAAATATAAACCAGGCAATAAACCCGGCGAAAGGTATTTTATAATAGAGCCCTAACGTAGTGAGTGTATATAAGGTGGGGCCAATAAGAGCAAAGATCATCAGAAAACTCTTCTCGCTCCATGGAATGTTAAACAAACGGCTCATGGCCGGCCCAAATCCGGTTAAATATTCTTCCAAAATATGGATTTGAAGTGCGGCCACCGTTAATATAAACAGCGGAAGCATGATTGCCGGGTCTACAGGCTTTTTAAGGTAGGTAAAGTACCAGCAGAAAAAAGCAATGATGGCAGAGCCGCCTACAATAATTACCGGCGGTAAACCGATTTTGATATAACCCATTACCGGGGCAATAATGCAAAATAAAAGTGCTGCTACCAGGCTTATTTTTTGATCGAAACGAAGTGTTGCCATATTGTGCTGATTTGTTTAGGCAAATATATTGGCAATAGGCATCGTGTTTTTTTTCAAATGATAAAAAATCACCTGGCGGCTCTTAACCTGCTTAAAGAAACTTGTGTAATGCCCAGGTAACTGGCCAAATCGCCCAGACTAATCCGCTGTAATAACTCACGATGTTCTTTAACAAAATCTGCATACCGCTCAGATGCATTATCTTCCAGTAGCTCGCTGATTCGTTTCATCATATTAATGGATGCATTTGAAACCAGCTTTCTGTAAAAGGTTTCTATGCAATGGTGTTTCTGGCAGAGGCTTAACAATGCAGCTGAGCTTAAACAAGTATAAGTGGTTGGCTCCAGCGCATAAATGGAATAGGTTGAAGGCAATTGGTTAACAAAGCTATCCAGTACCGTAAATATCGCATCCTCCGTAAAAAAGCGCATGATAAATGGTTTGTCGCCCTTTAAGAAAAAGGTTTTGCAAAGTCCCTGATTAATAAAATATAGATGTTGACATACCGTACCTTTCTTCAACAGAAATTGTCCTTTTTTAGCGGTAAATGTTTTAATGGCCTTTCCTAAATCTGCTTTGGCTTCTGGGGTAATGCCTGAAAGCTGAGGATAGAACTGATCGATATTTTCCATAAGGATAACAGGGTGATTGAGTATTTAGAGAAAAGAGAACCTAAAGGACTTCTTATTAATTTCATGATGTTTCTTTAATGTTAAACATACTTACATTTTTTATAGTAGATAACAATGGGTCGCGATTGCGGCTAATTTAGCGTACCTGGCTTATTTTTGCAATAGATTAATTTAAAATAAATAAAATGAAAATACTAATTGTGGTTATTCACCCGGATCTGGAAAGTGCTGTTATTAATAAAAGATGGATAGCGGAGTTGAAGAAATTTCCAGATCGATATCATATTCATTACCTGCATCAGCTTTATCCTGATGGAATTATTGACGTACAAAAAGAACAGCAGTTGATGGAGCAATACGATAAAATCGTTTTTCAGTTTCCATACTACTGGTTTAACAGCCCATGGTTATTTAAAAAATGGCTGGATGAAGTTTTGCTTCACGGATGGGCTTATGGAAGCGAAAGTGGATATAAACTTGCAGGGAAAAAAATTGCTATGGCCATTTCTTTGGGTGCAGATGAGGCCGACTATGAACCATCTGGTGTTTACCGTTATCCGCTGGCTGAATTGTTGCGGCCTTTTGAGCTTTCCTTTAATTTTGTAAAAGCAGACTACCGGCCACCATTTGCATATTACGGAATTGAGTACAATTCAACAGCAGAACGGATTGAAAAAAGTGTTCCGTTATATATGGCGTTTTTGAACGCTTTGTAAATTGTATTGAACAACGTTTTGATGGGTTAATATTGTAGATAACCTGACCTGATGTTCGATTTCAGGAACAAATAAAGTGCACCATCGTAGTAACCGCCTTTCCTGAAACAAAAATGTGATTAATTAATAGTGTTCCAGCTTTTCCAAAAAATGAAAATTGCGAAAAGGCTTATATCACATCAAAAGCTTAAAGCGTAATAAGGACGGAACAAAAAAGCCATCTCGCAAAGACTATTTTCGGGTGGGGGTGTCTGTTAAAGGACCAACGATAAACGACGGACCACCAACGAAAAACGATCCCCAAATTCCTGCTATTTTTTTACTAATTTTAATTTCTTATCACACATCAAGATAACCCCCAAAGAAATTTGGCACTTTTATAATCTCAAAAGAATCATAAAACTTAAAATAAAATGTCAAAAATTCTCAATGTTATTTCAAGCCCAAGGGGTGAAGCATCAAATAGTATCAAATTAGCTAATGCGATTATTGATCAGTTAAGAGCGCAAGATCCGGCAGCAGTTGTAGAGGTAAAAGATTTAACTAAATCACCTTTTCCACATTTGGAAGAAGTGCATTTAAACGCATTTTTTACGCCGATTGAACACCATACAGAAGAAAATAAAGCAGCAATCAGTCACTCTAACCAGGCGATTAGAGAAATTATGGATGCTAATGTAATCGTAATTGGTGCACCAATGTACAATTTTGGTATTCCTTCGGTATTAAAATCATGGTTTGACCATATTGCACGCGCAGGGATTACTTTCAAATATGGTGCTAACGGACCAGAAGGATTAGTAACTGGCAAGAAAGCTTATATTGCGGTTGCTACAGGTGGCATTTATAGCTCCGGCGATTCTGCAGGTTACGATTTCGTGGTGCCTTACATTAAAGCATTTTTAGGTTTCATCGGCATTACAGATGTTACCGTAATCAGAGCAGAAGGTCTTGCTATTCCGGGTATACAAGAAACAGCTTTAGATAAAGCAATTGATAGTATCCAGTTATAGGCTGAATTTCTTATCATATTCAAGGCCATTCTCAACAGAGGGTGGCCTTCTTTTTACAACTATTTTAGCCGATTCTTTTTCCGGTATACGGCGATCTTGTATAATCTCCACTTTAAATTTCGGGCCATCCGGCTAGAATTTCCATCAAAAACTTCCTGTATAATGAATTAGGTCAAAATCTGACTATAAACGGGTATTTTATTGCCGCCTGTTTAGTGGCATTTCGACTGGAGAGGGTTACTTTTGTTTTTAATGTATTGGTAAGCGATCTGAGAGGACGGAATAAAATTCTGTTGCGTTTCTGAATTACAGTTCGTTCATCAATATTTCTAAGGGTGCTAAATCTGCTTTATAATCTTAATAAGCCAGTTTTGATGCCATAATTGAATCGCTTAAATTAACAAAAACTGCCTAGCCATAGAAAAAACATGTATATTCGTTTTGGCCAAATATCACCGTATTTTAGAATGTTGTCAACCGTTAAGATTTTTTTCCTTTCCATTTTTTTACAGGTCAGTAATCTTAGTGTTTTAAAAGCCCAAACTACATTTGGTTCCATCAAATATCTGGGAGTTGAAAACGGCTTATCCAATAACGTAGTTAATTCCCTGTATCTGGATCATTTTGGTTTCATGTGGATGGGGACTTATGATGGTTTAAATCGTTATGATGGCTACAATTTCAAAATTTTCAGGAGTGGTTGGGGTGATAAAAGCAGTGTAATGAATAACCACATTACCGTATTAAACGGCGATAAGCAGAACCGTGTTTGGGTGGGTACCCAAAAAGGCATTTCTTATTATGATTATGCCGATTCTAAATTTCATCAGCTACAATATTCAGAAAATAAGAAACAGACAGCCGTAAGCTTTGCCATTAATGCCATAGCGGTTGCACCAAAGGCAGTGTATGTGGCAACGGATGAAAAGGGCTTGTTCCTGCTCCGCAATAAACAAAAACTGGCAGAACGTATTGCCTTTAAAGGCACCAAAGATTTTAGTGTTAAGGCCATTTGTGCAGATGGTGAAAAGCTGGTATGGCTTTTTATTAAAGATGTAGGGCTTTGTCAGCTTCATACAGAAACCAATGCCATCCGCCTGATCAAACCAGAAATCAGGGCAATTACGAGTATTGTTAAAGGCAAAGGAGAAGATCTTTGGATTGGAACCGAACGCGGACTTTACATTTACCATACCAGCCAGAAGCTACTGGAAAAATGCAGTCAATTATCTGGCAACGAAAATATCATGAGCCTCACTTTCGATCGTCAGCAGAAACTTTGGCTGGCCACAGACGGAGGAGGAGTGATGGTGTATGATACAGTAAATGATGCAGTAAATCATCTCCCTGCCGGACGTGAAAAAGGTTTGTTAAGCAGCAACTCCGTGGCGCAGATTTATGAAGACCGCGAATCCAGAAAATGGATTGCAACCCTACGTGGCGGAGTAAATATCATCGATCCGGAACAGGGTCAGTTTAAGACCATCAAACGCAATCCGTTAAAATCAAATTCGCTCATCAATAACTTTGTACTTTCTTTTAGCGAAGATCAATACCACAATATCTGGATTGGAACAGATGGGGGTGGGTTAAGTGTTTGGAACCGGCAACAAGATACCTTTACCAATTATGCTAAAAGCAGTAAGCCGGGCGCTTTAACCAGCAACTTTGTTACCAGCATTTTAAATGATGCCGATAACAACATTTGGGTAGCATCTTTTAGCGGCGGTATCGATCGGTTTGATCCGGCAACTAAAAGTTTTATCCACTATCGCTGCTACGATGTGGTAAAAGGGCTTGATGAAGAAAACCTTTGGAAGCTTTATCAAGACCGGCAGAAAAATATCTGGGCCGGTTCCACAAAGGGAGGCTCACTTTACCGATACAACAAAACGCTTGATAAATTTGAACTTTTTGATCATCAGCTGAAAGATATTCATACCCTTTTTCAGGATAGTAAGGGCAGGTTATGGGCGGGCAATTATAGCCAGCTCATTCAGATTGATCCGGTAGGGGAAAAGCACAGGTATGTGAAAATAAATGCGGCTATTCGTGCCATTCAGGAGGCTGCGGGAGGTAAAATATGGATTGGGACCGAGGGTGGCGGGCTATTGCTTTTCGATCCGCAAACTGAAAAAATCAGGCGCTATCTGGAAAGCAATGGTTTACCAAGTAACTCTATTCTAAACATCTTAAAAGATAAAGACGGAAATTTATGGTCGAGTACTTATAACGGCCTGTCCAGGTTTGATGTAAAAAACCAGACTTTCAAAAACTACTTTGCCAATGATGGTTTACAGAGCAATCAATTCAATTATAATGCAGCATTAAAATTATCAAACGGTGATTTTTTATTTGGTGGGATTGGCGGCTTCAACCTCTTTTCGCCGGATAGCATCAGGAAAAATAAGCGGGTTCCTAAAATCATGCTGACTGATTTTAAGATCAATAACATTTCGCTCGATCAGGATTCCAGTTATCAGGATATTTCCGTGGTTAACCTCGAACAGATTTCGATTCCCTATCAGTCGGCAGTTATATCGGTAAACTATGCCGCTATAGAATTTTCTTTTCAGGATCAGATTTCTTATGCTTATTACCTGGAAGGCTGGGACCGGAACTGGAATTATGTAAACAAATTAAGTACGGCATATTATTCCCGCCTGGATGAAGGTACCTATAAGCTCCACATTAAAAGCACCGATACGGAAGGCGTTTGGAGTACTAACGAAAAGGTAGTTACCATTATTATTTTACCGCCCTGGTACCGCACCTGGTGGGCATATGCTATTTATTTAATCATCGGCTCATCACTATTTTATGTTTTCCAAACCTATAGAAACCGTCAGCGCAGGTTAAAGCATGAAATAGAAATCACGAACCTGAAAATGGAGCGTGAAAAGGATTTGAATGAGAAAAAACTGAATTTCTTTACCAATATTTCGCATGAGCTGAGAACGCCGTTAACGTTAATTGTAAATCCGATTAAAGATATTTTAAATAAAAAAGAGTCGGGCGCAGAGAAGGATAACCTTAATGTGGTATACCGGAATTCGCGGCGGTTATTGAGCCTGGTAGATCAGTTACTGCTTTTCAGGAAAACGGAGAGCGAAAATGATGCATTAAAAATTGTGCGGATAAATCTGTACAGCTTCGCTAAAGAAATCTTTTTATGCTTTAATTACCTTGCAAAAAATAACGATATCGATTATACCTTTGAGTGTGAAGAAACGGAACTGATTATCTATGGCGATAAGGATAAAATAGAAATTGTGCTGTTCAATTTATTATCCAACGCCCTTAAATTTACACCAAAAGGTGGTTTTGTAACGCTTGCAATTCAAAGTACCCATCGCGGTGTGAACATTGAAGTGAGCGACAGTGGCCCGGGGATTCCGGCAGGTATAGGCGAGAAATTATTCGATAAATTTTATAAGGTAATGTCTAACGAATCCCTTAAAATGGGTTTTGGAATCGGCCTTTATCTCGCCAAAAACTTTGTAGAACTGCATCGGGGTAAAATTTCTTTTGTATCAAATCCGGGCGCTGGCACCGTTTTTTCAATCGAACTTCCGGCAGGGGAAGCCAATGAAAACGAAGAAGCGGTTGCTTTTCAAAATGAGTTAACTTATGTAAATGAGCTGATTGCACAAGAACAGGAAGATTCCGGTAAAAATACAGGTGAAAGTATTGGGAACCTGGAACTGCTGATTTCCGATCTGCATACCATTTTAATTGTTGATGATAACCAGGAAATCATCGATTATATAGGCAAAATATTTAAAGAAAACTTTAAAATTTATACGGCGGATAATGGTTTGGAAGGCCTTAGACTTTGTAGGGAATATTTACCGGATATTGTAATTTCTGATGTCAATATGGATGGCCTGAACGGGATAGAACTGTGCAGAACGGTTAAAGAAGATTCAGCTTTGAGCCACATTCCCGTGATTTTGCTTACCGGCGATCCAAGTCCGGAGGTGAAGTTGAAAGGTATTGAAGTAGGTGCTTACGATTTTATCAGCAAACCTTTTGATAAGGAACTTTTTACCGCCAAAATTAATGGTATCATTAAAAACAGAACCAATCTGCAATCTTATTTTTATAATGAAATTACGTTAAAGTCTGATGCCCACAAGGTATCGCAAGATGATAAAGGCTTTCTGCAAAAGTGCATTACCATCATTGAAGAGAACCTGATGGAAAACAGTTTCAATGTGAAAATACTGGCTTCTGATTTGGGAATGAGCCACTCAAATTTGTATAAAAAAATTAAATCTACCTCCGGTCAGTCTGTTAATGGTTTTATCCGTTTCATCAGGTTGCGTAAGGCCGCAGAGTTACTGATCAATACCAATCTGAACATTAATGAAGCCGCATTCCGGGTAGGCATAAATGATATTAAATATTTCAGGGAGCAATTTCAGAAGCTTTTTAAGCTTACACCATCAGAGTTTATCAAGAAACACCGGAAAAGCTTTCACAAGTATTATAACATCAATGCTACAGTTTAAAAGGGGTAATATTAATATGCCCCCTTTAAAGTATGATTTAACCCCCTGTTTAAAAGTTTAAAATTCCGGTACTTCGAACATAACCAAATGATAAAAATCGAGCAGCTTAAATCCCAAATGCATTTCCATATTAAGAGTATACTTTTCAGCGCAATATTCGGTTTGCTTACGTTAAGTTGTACGGCCCAAAAAAGCGGCTTAAGTACCATTGCCCAGAATGGCTGGTCGAACAACTCCGTAAATACCGTAATTTTCAGGAAAAATTCATTGGTTACCTTTAAAGGTATTCAGTATGCTGCTTATTATGACAGCAATGAATACCTGGTGCTGGCCAAAAGAAAAATCAACGCTGATACATGGGAAACTTTAAAAAGCAATTATAAAGGTGAGGCTGCAGATGCCCATAAATCAATCAGTATTATGGTTGATGGAAAAGGGATTTTGCATGTGGCCTGGAGCCAGCATAACAATAATTTAAATTATGCACACGCTGTTGCAGCCGGGAGTTTAATTTTAAGTGAAAAAAAATCCATGTTGGCCGGGCGGGAGAATAAAGTGAGCTATCCTGAATTTTACAAGTTGGCCGACGGCGATTTGTTATTTCTTTACCGCGATGGCGGATCTGGCAATGGCAACCTGGTGATCAATCGCTATGCGCTGAATACACAAAAATGGAGCAGAATTCAAAATAACCTGATTGATGGCGAAGGAAAGCGAAATGCTTACTGGCAGGTGGCGATCGATCTGGCAGGTGTCATTCACATTTCCTGGGTGTGGAGAGAAAGCCCGGATGTGGCCAGTAACCACGATTTATGTTATGCGAAATCTGCCGATGGCGGGGTAACCTGGCAAAAGTCTGACGGGCAAAAGTATGAGCTTCCCATCAACGCGGGTAATGCAGAATATGCACTCCGGATTCCTCAAAAAAGCGAGCTCATCAACCAGACATCTATGTTTGCAGATGCCAGTGGGCGGGTATTTATTGCCGGTTACTGGCGGGAAGAAAATGATAAAATTCCACAATACCACCTGGTTTATAAAACGAATGGTAACTGGCAGGTAAATAATTTAAATTTCAGAAAAACAGCATTCAGCTTAAGCGGTGGTGGTACGAAGCGAATCCCAATTTCGCGCCCGCAAATAATGGTGTGGAAAAAATCTGGAAATTATGCTGCCGGCTTAGTTTTTAGGGATGAGGAACGAGGCGGAAAAGGTTCGATAGCGCGGAGCAATAATATAGCATTGAATAACTGGATCATTGAAGATTTGACAGAAAAAAGTGTTGGCGACTGGGAGCCGAGCTATGATACGGAGCTCTGGAAAAATAGAAAAGTATTAAGTTTGTTTTTGCAGGAAGTTAAGCAAATTGATGGCGAAGGAAAGGCAAATCAGCCACCCACCCCTGTACAGGTATTAAATTGGAAACCAAATAAATAAGTAAACTATAAAATATGAGAAGATTGAATATAAAAGCCAATGCAACGTTTGTATTTGCGTTTTTCTATGCTTTTACGGTGGGTACAGGCGCATTTGCACAAAGTAAAAAACAACCTGGAAACAGTGCGTATTTGTTTGCTTATTTTACAGGAAATACCAAAGCAGAAGAATCTATTCGCTTTGCAGTGAGTGAAGATGGTTACCGTTATAAAGCATTGAACAATAACGAGCCGGTTATTTCTTCAGCAGAAATAAGTTCTACAGGTGGTGTTCGCGATCCGCATATTTTACGTGGTGCCGATGGAAAGACATTTTATATGGTGGTTACCGATATGGTTTCAGCAAAAGGCTGGGATTCAAATCGCGCCATGGTGCTTTTAAAATCAAACGACCTTCTTAAATGGACCTCCAGTATCATTGATGTTCAGAAAAAATATCCCAATCAGGAACATTTGAAAAGGGTATGGGCACCACAAACCATTTACGATCCTGCAGTTAAAAAATATATGGTTTACTGGTCTATGAAACATGGCGATGATCCTGATAAGATCTACTACGCGTATGCGAATGCCGATTTTACAGATTTGGAAGGAACGCCAAAGCAGTTGTTTTTTAGCCCGACAAACGGCTCTTGTATTGATGGTGACATCATTTATGATAAAGGAAAATATAACCTTTTCTTTAAAACGGAAGGGAACGGCAATGGCATTAAAAAAGCGGTTTCCAATGAACTAACCAAGGGTTATGTGCTCGTTGATAAATATCTACAGCAAACTACCGATGCTGTTGAAGGTGCAGGTGTTTTTAAATTAAACAATGCTGATGAGTATATCTTGATGTATGATGTGTACACCAAAGGCCGTTACCAGTTTACCAAATCTAAAGATTTAAATACTTTCAAGGTAATTGATGAAGAGATTAGCATGGATTTTCATCCCCGCCATGGCACGGTAATGTCTATTACTGTACAAGAAGAAAACCGTTTATTAAGCAAGTGGTACTCTGCAAAGTCAGTGTTGTCAGGCGCACAAAATCCATCCATTAAACACTATAATATCGTGATTGATTCTGTTGGTAAAACAGCTTTTTTACCGGTTAACTCTGGTACAGATTTAAAGGCATTTGATCCACAGTTTTCAAAGTTTGCCGGGGTAAACATCAAGCCAGCCGGAAAGGTAGATTTTTCTAAAGGGACGGTAACTTATACCGTTAAAATTGGCGATCAGGCGGCAGAAACCTATGCAATAGCTGCGGCCGTGAACAACAATCCGGTTTTAAACGGCTATTATGCAGATCCGGAAATTCTATATTCCAATCAAACTTCAAAATACTATTTATACCCAACCAGCGACGGATTTACAGGCTGGAGCGGTACTTATTTTAAAACATTTTCATCACCGGATTTAGTTAACTGGAAAGATGAAGGGGTAATTGTAGATTTGAATAAAGATGTTTCCTGGGCCAAAAAGAATGCCTGGGCACCAACAGCCATCGAAAAGAAGGTAAATGGCGCATATAAATATTTCTATTACTTTACTGCTGCGCAAAAAATTGGCGTAGCGGTTGCAGATCATCCGGCAGGCCCTTTTAAAGACAGTGGAAAAGCGCTGATTTCTAAACGGCCGGCAGGCACAAAAGGCGGACAGGAAATAGATCCTGATGTGTTCACTGATCCGAAAACGGGCAAAACCTATTTGTATTGGGGAAATGGCCACATGGCTGTTGCCGAGCTGAACGCTGATCTGGTTTCCATAGATACGAACAGCATTAAGGTAATTACGCCTGATAAAACCTTTAGAGAGGGGACAGAAGTTTTCTTTAGAAATGGAAAATACTATTTTCTATGGTCTGAGAATGATACCAGAAGTCCGGATTACGGTGTGAGGTACGGCTATTCTGATTCACCTACCGGAAAAATCACCATTCCGGAGGATAACTTAATTTTAACCCAATTACCTGACCAGGCCATTTACGGAACCGGGCATAACAGCGTTATTCAGATCCCCGGAAAAGATGAGTGGTATATTGTTTATCACCGTTTCACCAGACCAAAAGGCATTACCATGGGCGAATCTGCAGGATACAACCGCGAGGTTTGCATCGATAAAATGGAATTTGATGAAAATGGTGGTATTAAAAAAGTAGTACCAACGCTGGAAGGCATTAAACCGATCAAATAATGAGAAAGATAAAATTACTTCAAGTTGTTACGGCTCTTATTTTGCTGCTCGCTGTGGTGAAAGAAACCACTGCACAAACAAAAGAAACTATTCTCTCGCAACTTAATTTGGCCAATAATTATTGGCAGGCTACCAATAAACCGCAGGTTCGTGCTTTCTGGGATCATGCAGCTTATCAAACGGGAAACATGGAACTGTATGCCTTGGGCAAAAATGAGGCTTACCGTAAATATGCGGAAGACTGGGCAGAACACAACCAGTGGATGGGAGCGAAGTCCTCAGATCAGTCAAAATGGAAATATTCTTATGGCGAAACGGATGATTACGTGCTCTTCGGCGATTGGCAAATCTGTTTTCAAACCTACATTGATCTTTACAATTTGCAGCCTGCGGCATATAAAATTGCCCGTGCAAAGGAAGTGATGCAATTTGAAATAAGTACTGCGAAGAATGACTACTGGTGGTGGGCCGATGGACTTTACATGGTGATGCCGGTAATGACGAAGCTTTACAAGTTAACCGGCGATCAGAAATATTCGGAGAAATTATTCGAGTATTTTATGTATGCCAACAGCATTATGTATGATCAGGAAGAGAAATTATATTACCGCGACGCCAAATATATCTATCCGAAACATAAAAGTACTAACGGTAAAAAGGATTTCTGGGCGAGGGGTGATGGCTGGGTTTTTGCCGGTTTAGCGAAGGTGTTAAAAGATCTTCCTGAAAATGATCCGCATAGAAAAGAGTATTTAACCAAGTATAAAAATATGGCGAAGGCGATTGCTAAATCGCAGCAGAAGGAAGGTTACTGGACGCGGAGCATGCTCGACCCTGAACATGCGCCTGGAGCAGAAACCAGTGGAACTGCTTTTTTTACTTATGGGTTACTTTGGGGCATTAATAATGGCCATTTAAAGGCAAAAACATATCTTCCAACGGCAAAAAAAGCATGGAAATATTTATCAGAAACTGCCTTGCAGCCAGATGGTAAAATAGGTTATGTACAGCCGATTGGTGAAAAAGCCATTCCGGGTCAAGTGGTTAATGCCAGCTCCACATCGAATTTTGGTGTCGGTGCCTTCTTATTGGCAGGCTGTGAAATGTATCGTTATTTATCTGATCAAAAATAAACGTTTTCAAATGAGAATTAAAAATATAGCAGCAGCCGTGATGATGCTGATTTGCTTTGCTGGTACAGCAGTTGCACAAAAGACTAAAAGTAAAAAGAATGTGGTGCTGGGCGACAGGCAATTCTGGCTTCAGCAGATGGATAAAATGGTTCGTCCGGTGATATATAACCTGGCGAAAGACAGCCTTAGGCTTGCAATGCCCAAAGTAACCTCTATCCATGTAGATAATAAAGACCACCGGATTAAAGTGCAATATGTGGAGGTTTTAGGTCGCGTTTTAAGTGGCATTGCACCCTGGTTACAGCTGGAAGGTGGCGCTCCGGAAGAGGTGGCTTTGCGGAAACAATATCGTGAATGGGCATTGAGCGGGTTAAAAAATGCGCTTGATTCTAATGCCAAAGATTTTATGACTTTCGATATCGGCGGGCAACAACTGGTGGATGCCTCTTACGTGGCCCTTGCCGTAATCCGGGCCCCCTGGTTATGGGAAAATCTGGATCAGAAGAATCAAACTTTACTGATGAAATCTATCGTAACCACTAGAAGATTCAAACCTGTATTTTCTAACTGGCTGTTGTTTTCGGCAGTGAATGAAGCTTTTCTGGCCAGGTTTGGTTACGATTGGGATCCGATGCGTGTAGATTATGCGCTTCAGCAAATGGAGCAATGGTATGTGGGAGATGGCATGTATAGCGACGGTACCTCATTTGCTTACGATTATTACAATAGTTATGTGATTCATCCATATCTGGCCGCGTTATCTGAGATTATCGGCAAGAAAACGAATGCCTATAAAGACATGTTCGAAAAGATTAAAAAACGGAACGAGCGTTATGCAATCATTCAGGAAAGACTAATCAATACTGATGGAACTTATCCTGCAACGGGCCGGTCAATCATCTATCGCGGTGCGGCATTTCACCATTTAGCAGACATGGCTTTAAGAAAAGCATTGCCAAAGCAGTTGAGCCCGGAGCAAGTTCGGGGTGCATTAACAGCTGTGATCAGAAAAACTTTGGAAAGCCCGGGTACGTATAAAAATGGCTGGTTAACAATCGGTTTATATGGAGACCAGCCGGAGTTAGGAGATTTTTATAATAATCAGGGTAGTCCTTATATCGCTTCTAATATTTTTTTACCTTTAGGTTTGCCAGCCACTGACCCTTTTTGGGCAAATCCACCGGCAAAGTGGAGCGCACAAAAAATATGGGGTAGCGAAAATTTCCAAAACGACCATAGCGTTAACTTAAAATAAAATCCTGCGATCATATTTAATCGTCCTTTAACCTAACCTACAAAAAATATGAAAAGAAAGTTCAGTTTTTTCTTCTGTTTATTAGTGACTTTACTGTCAGCACAGCAGCTTGTTTTAGCGCAGCAAAAATATACTTCTTTTACGCCAGGCAAAATCTGGAAAGATGATAAAGGCGTTCATATTAATGCCCACGGCGGTGGCATAGTGGAATATAAAGGAACTTATTATTGGTTTGGCGAACATAAAGTTGAAGGTGGAAAAGGAAATACAGCGCAGGTTGGCGTGCACTGCTACTCCTCAAAAGACCTTTACAACTGGAAAGATGAGGGGATCTCTTTAGCTGTTTCGGATGATTTAAAAAGCGACATTGCAAAAGGATGTATCCTGGAAAGACCTAAAGTAGTTTATAATAAAAAAACCAAAAAATTTGTCATGTGGTTCCACCTGGAATTGCTGGGCAAAAGTTATGAAGCCGCCAGAGCTGGTGTTGCCGTAGCAGATAAACCTACCGGACCGTATACTTTTATTAAAAGCTACCGGCCAAACGCAGGCAAAATGCCTTTTTATGCTGAAGGTACCCCGGATGCTGAAAAAGTGAATTGTGAAAAGCCTGCAAATAAAAGTGATGGTTTCTTTTGCAGAGATTTGCCAGGCGGACAAATGGCGAGAGACATGACGGTTTTTGTGGATGACGATGGAAAAGCTTATCATGTATTTTCCTCTGAAGAAAACTTTACGCTTCACCTGGCCGAGTTATCACCTGATTATTTAAGCCATACGGGTAAATTCATCAGGATTTATGTTGGTCAGCAAACCGAAGCACCTGCTTTGTTTAAGAAAAATGGCATTTATTATATGGTGGGTTCTGGTTGTACAGGCTGGGCACCTAACCCTGCAAGGTGGTTCAAAGCCACGTCCATCTGGGGGCCATGGACTTTTATGGGCAACCCTTGCGAGGGACCAGGTGCAAATATCACTTACGGCGGACAGAGTACGCATGTTCTTCCAGCGCCTGGAAAAAAAGGTGAATTTATTTTCATGGCCGATAAATGGGAGCCGAAAAATGCCATTGATGGTCGTTACCTGTGGCTACCGATTAAGTTTGAAGGAGAGAAAATCAAAATCAACTGGCAGGATGAGTGGGATTTAAATACGTTTGATAAGTAATTCAACTACGGTTTATGAAGGTGCTAGGTCCTAATCAGCCTAATCGGCGCCTTTCCTTTGAAAGGGACAGGCTATAGAGAAAAGCATTGATTACAGCTAGAGAGTTAAAATAGTTCAGCGAGGAATGAAGGCGGCGGATAGAAACGCAGGGATTCTTCGCTGCACTCTGAATAATAAATTCTTGTATACTTTAAACTCAAAAGCTCCTCATTGCGAGGAGGTACGACGAAGCAATCTAATTTCAAGATTCTTCAATGGAGATTGCTTCAGCAGATGAAGAATCTGCTTCGCAATGACGATTTTTCGCATAATGAACAGGTCCTGAATCAAGTTCAGGAAGACGACCGTTTTAACCCACCGCTCATGCAATCGCGAAAAACCATATTTACATTCAATAACCTCATAGATCTGATGAAGCACCTCACTATTTCCATCTTGCTATCACCACCCTGCTGTCCGGCCTGGGAAATGATGGAAGGAGAAAACGTTTAAAGCTTAAACCACAATCTTTCAACCCACCACAACCCAAGGCAGCGCGTTTTGCCCGATCCTTCATCGGGTGCTTGTGCTGCCGAAACAAAGCTTAACGATTTTATCCGACATCAGTTCCAAGCCTTGATTGTTTGCTTCTTTATTATCAAGAATAAAGAAGATAGCCCTTCAGCGGCCAGCCGAGGCAAGCCAGCGCAGCAGCCAAATGATTGATAAGCCACAACAAAATAGATTACTTCACGCTTTCACTCAACCTCCACTTCAGTTCGCAAGGATGATTTTTCGCATAAGGAACAGGTCCTGAATCAAGTTCAGAATGACGACCACTTTAACCCACCGTTCATGCAATGGCAAAAAAACTTATAGTGTAAAGAAACCCATCTAAGCACCTGCTATTAACATCTTGCTATCACCACCCTGCTACCTAGCCTAGGAAATGATGGAAGGAGAAAACGTTTAAAGCTTAAACCACAATCTTTCATTACCTCACAACCCGAGGCAGCGCGTTTTGCCCGATTTTTCATCGGGTGCTTGTGCTGCCGAAACAAAGCTTTAACGAATTTATCCGACATCAGTTTCAAGCCTTGAGTTTTGCTTCTTTTTGTCAAGAAAAAGAAGACAGCCATTCGGCGGCCAGCCGAGGCAAGCCAGCGCAGCAGCCAAATGATTGATAAGCCACAACAAGATAGATTGCTTCACGCCCTCCCTCAACCCCAACTTCAGTTCGCAAGGGCGATTTTTCGCATAAGGAACAGGTCCTGAATCAAGTTCAGGAAGACGAGCGTTTTAACCACCGCTCATGCAATGGCAAAAAAACCTATAGTGTAAAGAAACCCATCTAAGCACCTGCTATTAACATCTTGCTATCACCACCCTGCTGTCCGGCCTGGGGAATGATGGAAGGAGAAAACGTTTAAAGCTTAAACCACAATCTTTTAACCCACCACAACCCAAGGCAGCGCGTTTTGCCCGATCCTTCATCGGGTGCTTGTGCTGCCGAAACAAAGCTTTAACGAATTTATCCAACATCAGTTCCAAGCCTTGATTGTTCGCTTCTTTATTATCAAGAAAAAGAAGATAGCCCTTCGGCGGCCAGCCGGGGCAAGCCAAGCGTAGTTGGAAAAGCCCCAATCTCCCTATCGGCACCTTTCCCCAGAAAGAGAAAAAAGCACCTCTTAGCTATTGATCAAACGGTTCGGTTTTAAATGATGGTAGTGACTAGAAACGCAGGGATTCTTCAATGGAAACTGCTTTAGCAGAGGAAGAATCTGCTTCCCACCGACGGGTTTTCCTTAAGGATACTTAATCAAGTTTAATTTGAAACCACAATTTAGAATTGTTTTAGTCTTAATAATTAATATAAAATTTCATGGTTCATTATTCATAAGCAAATATTAAACGTCAATCTGACGATTAAAATTCGTAAAAATGGTGATTTAAGTCTCCAATTGCCCAAAACTTCACAATTTACCACCTATATTTTACCATATTACCCCTTCTAAGAGTTAAATTTTTCATGGTTATTTGAGTAATCAGATCATCAACCTATGGAAATTTCAAAACTAAAAGTCCCGCTTTTTGTGTCTTCGCACGAACAATCAAAAATTTTTAAAATCATGTCTTAACCAGGCAAATTTTAAGAATTTACCGAACTCTTTTACGCTGCAATCAGCAGCCCAAATTCATCCTAAATAAAAAAAATAAGAATGGCTAAAAAATTACTAAACATGCGAAAATGCATTTTTATGTTTCTGGTTACCGCAATTCTCACGGGAATTTACGGTGGAAACTTAAATGCCCAAACCCCTAAAGTCGCCGTAACTGGTCGGGTATCGGATAATAAAGGAATTCCGATACCTAGTGTAACGGTAAAAGAAAACGGAACTACCAATGTAACGATGAGTAACAACGATGGAAGTTACAAAATCACTGCCGCAAAAGGCTCAACTTTAGCATTTGCCTTTATCGGCTATGCAACCAAAAGTGTTACTGTTGGTGATCAACCGCAAATTAACATCACATTAGTTGATGATGCAGAACAAGCACTGGAAGATGTGGTGGTTGTTGGATTCGGAAAGCAAAAAAAAGTAAATCTAACGGGTTCAGTAGGGGTAGTAGATGCTAAATCTCTGGAAAACCGTCCGGTTCAGAACCTGTCTCAGGCATTGCAGGGCTTGGTGCCAGGGTTAAATATTTCACAAAATAATGGATCACTGGAAAGCAGGCCAACTATTAATATCAGGGGGGTAGGTACAATTGGTAGTTCTTCTTCAGATCCTCTGGTTTTAATTGATGGTATGGAGGGATCACTAAATGCATTAAACCCACAGGATGTAGAAAGTATTTCTGTATTAAAGGATGCCTCAGCATCGTCGATATATGGTTCGAGGGCTGCATTCGGGGTGATTTTGGTTACTACCAAAAGAGGCAAGGCCGGGAGAGTGCAGGTAAACTATAACAACAGTTTCCGTCAAACCAGTCCGGTTTTATTACCAGAAATGATGGACTCCTATACTTTCGCGCTATATTTTAACGATGCTGGCATAAATGGTGGCAGTGCACCTCATTTTGATGCAGCAAGTTTAAAAAGAATTAAAGATTTTCAAGACGGAACATTAAAAAGCACCATTATTCCAAGTCCCAACAATAATCTGGTTTGGGCAGATGGTTATGCATTTGGTAACGACAATAATGATTGGTACAAGGTGATGTACCGCGACCATAGCTTTTCGCAAGAACACAATGTGAGTTTAACCGGCGGAACAGAAGCCACTTCATATTATCTGTCGGGGAATTTCATGGATCAAACCGGGATGATGCGCTTCAATCAGGATGGCTATGCCAGGTATGGTGCTACAGCGAAAATCAATACTAAGATTTCAGAATTTTTAACTGCAAATTACAGCAACCGTTTTTTAAGAGAAACCTACCATCGCCCTGCGGCATTAACCACTGGTTTTTATGAAGGAATTGGCCGCCAGGGTTGGCCAACTTTGCCCCTGTATGATCCGAACGGTTATTTGTATAGTTCTCCGTCTCCTGCTTTAGAAATGGCAGAAGGAGGCGATGATAATGAAGTTAAAGATTGGATGTATCAGCAAATCCAATTGGTTTTTGAGCCGATTAAAGGTTGGAAAACATTTGGAGAAGCAAATTATCGTACGCAAACGCAGTTCCGTCACTGGGATTCGCAGCAAACATTTAACCACGATGTAAATGGAGTTCCGTATCTCTACAGAAGGAGTTCGAATGTAAACGAATATGGTTATAAGGAAAACTATTTTAATACCAATATTTACTCAGAATATTCGAAAAGTTACGGTAAACACAACCTTAAGATCATGGCTGGTTTTCAGTATGAAGACACCCGCTATCGTGATTTAAATGCGCAAAGAAATGGCGTTATCGTAGCTGATATCCCAACGTTGAACACCACATCCGGTCTGGATGCTGATGGTAAAGTGCTTGCGCCAACAGTTTCAGGTCAATATCAGAACTGGGCAACGCAAGGATTGTTTAGCCGTTTAAATTATGATTACGACGGGATTTATTTGTTAGAAGCTAACCTTCGCTATGACGGATCATCTCGTTTCCGTTCTGATAAACGATGGGGGTGGTTTCCATCAGTTTCTGCAGGGTGGAATATGGCGAGAGAGGAGTTTTTTAAAGACAAATTTTCGTTTGTAAATACCTTTAAGTTTCGGGCTTCTTACGGTAGTTTAGGGAATCAGAATACCAAAGTCTGGTATCCAACCTACTTAACCATGCCAATCGGTACGGCCAGCGGAACGTGGTTAATTAACGGCGGCAGACCGAACACCGCAAGTGCGCCAGGGATTGTAAGTTCTACCTTAACCTGGGAAACTGTAGAGAGTTATAACGCAGGATTGGATTTTGGATTTTTGAAAAACAGGTTAACCGGATCTTTCGATTGGTTTAACCGTAAAACCTTAAACATGGTTGGGCCGGCACCAGAACTTCCCGTTACCTTAGGAACAGGTGTTCCATCAACCAACAATACAGATTTAAAATCGGTAGGTTTTGAGTTTGAAATTGGCTGGAATGACCTTACCAAAAGCGGCCTGGGTTATGGTGTGAAGTTTTTATTGTCTGATTTGAAAACTACGGTTACCCGTTATCCAAACGCGACTATGTCTTTAGATATTTATAGAACCGGGCAGCAACTGGGCGATATCTGGGGATACACGACAATAGGAATTGCCAAAACCCAGGAGGAGATGAATGCCCATTTGGCAACATTAAGTAACGGCCAATCGGCATTTGGTTCGCAATGGTCTGCGGGAGATATTATGTACGCTGATTACAATAAAGACGGTAAACTGGACTGGGGAAGCTGGAGACAGGGAGATTCTGGTGATGCACACCTGATTGGAAACAGCACCCCACGTTACCGCGTGGGTTTAGATATTAATATGGATTATAAAGGCTTTGATTTCCGGGCATTTTTCCAGGGGGTATTGAAAAGAGATTTCTGGCAAGGAAGTTATTTCTTCTGGGGTGCTACATCAGATAAGTGGTGGTCTACAGGTTTAGTACAACATACCGATTATTTTAGGAATGATCCGAATAGCCCGCTCGGCTTAAACTTAGATTCATACTATCCCAGACCAACTTTCGGAACAGGTAAAAACCAACAAACCCAAACCGGCTATCTTCAGGATGCCTCTTACATCAGGTTAAAAAACATTCAGTTGGGTTATACCATTCCTCAGCGATTAACCAAGAAGTTTGGTGCGCAGAAGTTAAGGGTTTTTGCCTCTGGCGAGAACCTGGTAACCTGGACTAAACTGGCAGAAATGTTTGACCCGGAGACCATTGATGGTGGTTCTAACGGAAGCGTTTACCCACTTTCTAAAGTAATGTCATTGGGTTTAAGTGTAACTTTTTAATAAGATAGAAATGAATTTTTCAAAATATAAAAAATATAGTTGCCTTGCAACATTAGCAGTTTTCGTGCTCGTATCCGGAGCCTGCCAAAAGGCTTTAGACAAAGCGCCACTTTCAGATATTACCCCAGAAAGCTACCTAAAAGAAGAAGGGCAGCTGGCAGCCTATGCCATTGCAAGGTATCCGGATGCGCTTCCTTCACACGGAAACTATTCTTTCGGCACCTTCGGTATTGATGGCAATACCGATAACATGATTTTGCCTGTTCTGGATAACAAGTATATTCCAGGCTTATGGCGGGTAGAGGCTTCTGGTGGCGAATGGAGCTTTGGAAACATCTATCAGGCAAATTATTTCCTGAGTACTGTAATCCCAAGATGGAAAGCAGGGGGCATTGTGGGTAATGCAGATAATATTAAGCAATACATCGGCGAGATGTATTTTATCAGAGCAGTAGAATATTTCAAGAAATTACAATCATTAGGCGATTTTCCGATCATCAAAACCGTTTATCCTGATGAAAAGGAGATTTTAACCCAGGTGAGTAAAAGACAGCCACGCAACGAAGTGGCAAGGTTTATTCTTTCTGATCTGGATTCTGCTGCGCTGTTATTAAAAACATCACCGGATGGAACCAAAAACAGAATTTCTAAACTTTGTGCACAGCTGATTAAATCCAGAGTAGCACTATATGAAGGAACGTGGCTTAAATATTTTAAAGGAACCGCATTTGTGCCTAACGGACCAAACTGGCCTGGTAAAGCGAAAGATTATAATGCCAGCTATCAATATCCAACAGGAAGCATTGATTCAGAAATCCAGTACTTTTTAGGCGAGGCAATGTCTGCAGCGAAAAGTGTGGCAGATGCCGTTCCTCTGGTGGCTAATACCGGAATTATAGAAGCTCCAAACAATGAAAACCCTTATTTTAAAATGTTCGGAGCGGTAGATATGTCTGGCTATAGCGAGGTTTTGTTGTGGAGGCAATATGGCGCTGGTTTGGTTACCCACAACATTCCGGTGTATACCCAGGCCGGAAACTATGCCGTGGGTTTATCAAAAAGTATGGTGGAAAGCTTCTTAATGGAAAATGGGTTACCAATTTATGCTGCGGGAAGCAACTATCAGGGAGATGATTACATCGCTGATGTGAGAAAAAACAGGGATGGAAGATTAAACTTATTTTTAAAGGAACCTGGTCAGAAAAACGTACTGGTTAACGTTGGCCAGGGAACTCATGCCACCCAAATAGAGCCTACCCCGAGAATCTGGGAATCTAGCTATGATCAGAAATATACCACTGGTTACGCCATCAGAAAAGGGATTAGTTATGATGGCGCTCAGGCGAATAATGGTCAGGGGTATACAGGAAGTATTACATATAGGGCAAGTGAGGCTTACTTAAATTATATGGAGGCTAGCTATGAAAGAAATGGAACACTTGATGCTGATGCAACTAAATACTGGCAACAATTAAGGGCAAGAGCCAAAGTAAATACCGATTTTCAACAAACCATTGCGGCAACTGAAATGGCTAAAGAAACGCAGGATTGGGGTGCATATTCTGCCAATACGTTGGTTTCCCCTACACTTTATAACATTCGCCGCGAAAGAAGAAATGAATTGATGGCAGAAGGCTTGAGGTATATGGATTTAAAAAGATGGAGAGCGATGGATCAAATGATCAGCACGCCATACCACTTTGAAGGATTTAAACTCTGGGGGCCGATGAAGAGCTGGTTTACAGCTTCGCAAATTGTTTACGGTTCCGGAAATTCCGGCGCTGTTGTTTCTGACCCGGCTTTGAGTATCTATCTCCGTCCGCAGGAGATCCGTGCAAATGCCGATTCTTATAAAGGTGCAAGGTGGACAATGGCACATTATTTAAGCCCGATTGCCACACAACATTTTAACATTACCGCTACAGATGGAAACATAGCCAGTTCACCCATTTACCAAAACCCAGGTTGGCTTACAGCTGGTGGCTCAACGCCAACCGGAATATAAAAATACTTTCATTTACAGCGTCCTTGAAAGAGGAATCTCTAAATGAATAATTTAAATTTACTTTATGAGTTTAAGAACAAAAATAGCGGCAGTTTCGCTGGCAGTTTTATTTTCGCACCAGGTTCATGCGCAAAACAACGATTGGGAAAATCCCGGATTAGTGGATCAGGGGAAGGAAAAAGCCCATGTGACTTTCATGTTATTTGATAACCAGAAAGATGTGATCGAGGATGATTACTCAAAATCGCCTTATTATAAATCTTTAAATGGCAGCTGGAAGTTTAATTATGTTGATAAACACGAGAATCGCCGGGCAGATTTTTTTAACACCAATCTCGATGATAGCGGTTGGGCAAATATTCCTGTACCCTCCAACTGGGAATTGAATGGTTTCGGCATTCCTATTTACACCAATATCACCTATCCTTACCCAAAAAACCCGCCTTTTATCGGCGGGAATAATCCGGTTGGTACCTATAGAAAAACTTTTACCGTTCCAGAAAACTGGGAAGGGAAAGAAACAATTATCCATTTTGGTTCCATCTCTGGCTGTGCTTTCATTTACCTGAATGGTAAAAAGGTGGGCATGACCAAAGCTTCTAAAACGCCTGCGGAGTTTGACATTACGCCGTTCCTGAAAACGGGAACCAATATTTTGGCTGTTCAGGTTTTTCGCTGGTCGGATGGAAGTTACCTGGAGGATCAGGATTTCTGGCGACTGAGCGGCATAGAGCGAAATGTTTACCTCTATGCAATGCCGAAACAAACCGTTTGGGATTTCTTCCTGAAAGGTGATTTGGATCAAAATTATACTGACGGATTATTCACGGCCGACGTTGATGTGCGCAAATTTGCAAAGCAAAACCCGGCTGGCGGATCAATTACCGTATCGCTTCTGGATAAAAGTGGTAAAACAGTTTTTACAAGAAAACAAGCCTTCAATGCTAATGCAGATTCTATTCAGACTATTAAATTCAGCGGAACAATTAAAAACCCGTTGAAATGGAACGCAGAGCAGCCAGATTTATACGATTGCGTAATTGCGCTTGCCGATGCAAAAGGTAAACAAACAGCCGTAACAGGCGCTAAGGTGGGCTTTAGAAAAGTAGAAATCAAAAATGCACAGCTTCTGGTAAACGGTGTCGCCACTTACGTTCACGGCGTTAACCGCCACGAGCATGATGATGTAACCGGCCATACCACTACCAAAGCATTAATGTTGAAGGATATCCGTTTGATGAAGGAATTTAACATCAACGCCGTGCGTTTATCTCATTATCCTAACGATCCGCTTTGGTATAAACTGTGCGATGAATACGGCCTTTATCTTGTTGATGAGGCGAATATAGAAACGCATGGAATGGGGGCAGAGTGGCAGAGTGCTTTCGATAAGTCTAAACATCCTGCATACCTGCCAGAATGGGCTGCGGCACATGTAGACCGTACCGTTCGTATGGTAGAGCGCGATAAAAATCATGCTTCCATCATCATCTGGTCGCTTGGAAATGAATGTGGCAATGGCCCCGTATTTCATGACAATTATAAATGGATTAAGCAACGCGACAATACCCGTCCGGTTCAGTTTGAGCAAGCCGGAGAAGACTGGAACACCGATATTGTTTGTCCGATGTATCCGGGCATTGGCTCCATGAAAAAGTATGCCAATGATCAAACCAAAACGCGTCCGTATATTATGTGCGAGTATGCCCACGCGATGGGAAATAGCAGTGGCAATTTTCAGGAATATTTCGATATTATTCGCAGTAGCAAACACATGCAGGGTGGTTTTATCTGGGATTGGGTAGATCAGGGCATTAAAACGAAAGACGCCAATGGCAAAACATTCTGGGCTTACGGTGGTGATTTAGGAGGCTTTTACTGGCAAAACGATGAGAATTTTTGTGCCAATGGGCTGGTATCTGCAGATCGGACTCCACACCCTGGTTTATCAGAAGTGAAAAAAGTATATCAGAATATTTTATTTACATCAACAGCTATCGCTAAAGGAAACTTAACAATAGAGAACCTTTTTGATTTTACCAACCTCGATCAGTACCATTTTAAATGGGTATTGATGAGCAATGGAAAGATGGTTAAAGAGGGTGCATTTGAGGTAAACCTTAACCCGCATACTAAAAAAGACATCAAGCTAAACCTTCCGGCGTTTAAATCCGTTGCCGGAACAGAATATTTCTTAAATGTTTATGCTTACCGTAAAAATGCCAGCGCCATGTTACCAGCCGGATTTGAAGTAGCCAATGAACAATTCTTTTATGGCGGTAATTTCTTTGCAAAGGCATACCAAAATACGAGCAGGTTATCAGTAACTACCGATGGAAATAAGCTTTCTTTCACCGCGGGTGATGTAAGTGGAGAATTCGACACCAAATATGGCAGGTTTATCCGATACAGTAAAAAAGATGGAAACAATTTTAACCGTTTTCCAGAGCCATATTTCTGGAGGGCACCAACTGATAACGATTTCGGAAACAACATGCCGCAACGTTTAGGCATCTGGCGTTCTGCCCATGAAAGTAGAAAACTTATTGCCGTAAATGTAGCGAAACAAACAGATAGTGGTTTGCTGATTAATGTAAACTACATGCTGAATAGTGTTGCTGTTCCTTATGTGGTAAATTACCTGATTCAAAATGACGGATCGGTAAAAGTTACAGCCACAATGGATCTGGGTGCCAGAGATTTGCCTGAATTGCCGAGATTTGGAATGCGTACAGAACTGCCGCAGTCTTATCAAAATCTGAAATATTATGGGAGAGGCCCGTACGAAAACTACAGTGACCGTAATTTTGCCTCCCTGGTTGGCCTGTACGAAGATCAGGTAGAAAATCAGTTTTATAAAGGATATATCCGTCCACAGGAAAGTGGTAATAAAACTGACGTTCGCTGGTTGAGTTTAACCGCAAATGATGGTAGCGGGCTCTTAATTGAGGGTGCGCAGCCTATTTCATTTACGGCCATCAATCATTCTACAGAAGATTTAGATCCGGGTTTAACCAAAAAGCAACAACACCCAACAAATTTACCAGTACGGAATAATGTATACTTAAATATAGATTTAAAGCAGCGTGGCGTTGGCGGAGACGACAGCTGGGGTGCCTATCCGCATGCGCAATACCGACTAACCGATCAGAAATATTCATACAGTTACACCATAAAACTTTTGGGTAACTTTAATCCTGATGCGCGATAAAATGCAATATATCCCTTGTTCACTATTGGTTTTTATCACTACATTTTGCGCCCCTTTAAGGGCGCAAAATGTTGCGCATTCACAATATTTCGGAGATGGATATCAGCTGGTATGGGCTGATGAATTTAATAAAGATGGTTCTCCCAATCCAGAAAACTGGACTTACGAACAGGGCTTTGTTCGAAATGAAGAACTGCAATGGTACCAGCCGGAAAATGCTTTTTGCAAAAACGGATCTTTAGTTATTGAAGCCAGGAAAACTGAAAAACCCAATCCTGATTATGTTCCGGAAAGTAAAAACTGGCGCAAAAACCGAAAAAGTATCCACTATACTTCAGCTTGTTTAATTACCAAAGGTTTGAAAAGCTGGCAGTACGGCCGCTTTGAAATGCGTGCCAAAATTGATATCAGCAAAGGTTTATGGCCCGCTTTCTGGACTTTAGGCGTTGAGGGTGCATGGCCTGCCAATGGTGAAATCGATATTATGGAATACTACCGTGGCAAAATCCTGGCAAACATTGCGAGTACGGCGAGAGATGGAAAAACAAAATGGTTCAGCCAAACCAAAGCAGTTGATGAACTGGGCGGTAAAGCATGGGCCAAAAAATTCCATATATGGCGAATGGATTGGGATGAGCAATCTATCAGTTTATTTATGGATAATGTGCTGTTGAATAAAACCTCATGCTCTGATCTTGATAACGACGATCGAAAAGGCATTCACCCGTTTAAACAGAAACATTACATTTTACTTGATCTGGCTATTGGCGGGATGAATGGAGGTGATCCGAAAGGCACTAAATTCCCGAATCGCTTTGAAATCGATTACGTTCGCGTTTATCAAAAATAGATTGATTCGAAAAGGTAAAATGGCCTTTAGTGGAACATCTGCAGATAGAATTTGTATCTTTGGTTTAGTCAACCAAATATTTTTATCCAATGCCAAATGCATTTTTATTCCCCTTTCGGGAAGACAACTTACCCTCATGAAGCGAATTATTTTTTTCTTAATTATTTCTACTTTTTCTGTTCCGATTATTGCGCAAACTAAGCTGCAGGCTTTTGATTTAAAGGATGTTCGGCTGCTGGAAAGCCGGTTTTTAAAAGCCGAAAAAACTGATCAGACGTACATGCTTTCGCTAAATCCCGATCGGTTATTAGCGCCGTACTTAAAAGAGGCAGGTTTAAAGCCCAAAGCCGATGCTTATGGAAACTGGGAAGATACAGGTTTAGACGGGCACATTGGTGGTCATTACGTTTCAGCACTTTCTTTAATGTATGCCTCAACGGGCGATGAAAAGGTTAAGTCAAGACTTGATTACATGCTCGATGAACTCGAAAAATGTCAGTTGAAAAACGGAAATGGTTACTTATCCGGCGTACCTGGCGGAAAAGAAATCTGGGCGCAAATCAAACTCGGCAATATCAAATCTTCCAGCTTTTCCCTCAATGGAAAGTGGGTCCCCCTTTATAACATTCATAAAATTTTTGCAGGTTTGCATGATGCCTATGCCGTTGCAGGGAGCGAAAAAGCCAAGCAAATGCTTATTAAGCTTACCGATTGGTGCATAGACCTGGTTTCTGGTTTGTCAGATAATCAGATTCAGGAATTATTAAAAAGTGAACACGGCGGGTTGAATGAAATATTTGCAGATGTTTATGCCATCACCGGCGATAAAAAATACCTGAAACTGGCCAGGCAATTTTCTGATCAGTCGATTCTGAAACCCTTATTGGCACAAAAGGATGCGTTAAACGGCCTGCATGCCAATACACAAATTCCGAAAGTGATTGGTTTTGAACAAATCGCGCTGGTAGATGATGATCAGAATTGGGGTAAAGCCGCAGCGTTCTTCTGGCAAACGGTGGTCAATAACAGAACTGTTGCCATTGGCGGAAACAGTGTAAGGGAACACTTTCATCCCTCAAATGATTTTTCTTCTATGCTCGAGTCAAGAGAAGGGCCAGAAACCTGTAACTCTTACAACATGCTGAAACTGACTAAACAACTGTTTCTGGATGCACCTTCTATAAAATACCTGGATTATTACGAGCGAACGCTCTACAATCATATTTTAACTTCCCAGCGGGATAAAGGTGGCTTTGTGTACTTCACGCCAATGCGTCCGGGTCATTACCGTACCTATTCAGAACCTCAGGAAAGTTTTTGGTGCTGCGTAGGCTCAGGTTTAGAAAATCATGGCAAATATGGCGAATTAATTTATGCGCATGATGGCCAGAATATTTATGTCAATCTCTTTATTCCTTCTACCTTAAACTGGAAAGAAAAGGGCATTAGCGTTACGCAGGAAACTGATTTTCCTGAAAAAGAGTTCACCCAGCTTAAACTTAAATTGGCTGATAAAGAACATTTTTCCATTAATTTAAGGCATCCATCCTGGTTAGCAAAAGGGCAAATGACCATTGTGATTAATGGGAAGAAAGTATTAGCGAAAGATATGGGAAACGGTTATTCCAGTATCGATCGGGTATGGTCATCAGGCGATGTAATTAAAATAGCGCTCCCAATGCACAATACCACCGAATTTATGCCAGATGGATCAGACTGGGTGGCTTTTCTCCACGGGCCAATCGTAATGGCCGCAGAACTGGATACGCTTCAGCAGCCTAATCTAACAGCAGATGGCAGCAGAATGGGGCACATTGCCTCTGGCGCATTATTTCCCATTAGCGAGGCGCCACTGGTTTCTGGCAATAAGGCAGACCTTGCTAAAAAACTTGTAGCCATGAAGGATGAGTCGCTTTCTTTTAGCGCCACAAACGCCATTTATCAGCCGAAATATCAAAAGCTTAAACTGGTTCCATTCTATCGCCTGGCAGAAAAACGTTACATCGTGTACTTTCCTTATTCAAGCCCTGAAAACCTGGAAGAACGGGCTAAAGGCATAAAACTGGCTGAAATTGAAAAAAGTAAACTTGAACAGGAAACCGTTGATCTGGTCAATACCGGAGAACAGCAGCCGGAATCTGATCATGGTTTTAAAGGGGAGAAAACAGATAATGGCATTTTTCAGGATCGGCACTTTAGAAACGGAAACGGATGGTTTAGCTATAATTTGAAAAATGAGTATTTAACGGCTAAAAGAATTCGGCTTACGCTATATGGTAAAGAAGAAAATAAAACATTTTCGCTCTTGATTAACAATAAGGTCATTGCTCATGTGGGTTTAGACGGGAGCAAGGGAAATACTTTTTACACACAGGATTTCGAAATTCCGGAACAGTTGTTGGCTAAGCAAATGGAATTGAAGTTAGCAGCTCAGGCAGGATCTTCTATTGCTAATATTTATGAAATAAGATTGGTGAAGTAGTATTTAAAGGCGTGGCCCAAAAGTGATAAAACCGGGCTTTTTAGTGAGCTCATGAATACAATTAAAAACATAAACAACGGCTAAATAACTCAAGGCTAGGATCTGATGTCTGATAAATTCGTTAAAGCTTTTAGTTCGCCAGCCACTTTCCCGATCTACAGAAAATCTAAGGCTAATCAACTCCGGGTACAAATAAAACAACCATGAAAAAAATAAAAGCCTGAAAGGGCTTTTTTAATTTCAAAGCATTATTTTTACGCCAATTATGGAAAACGACAAAAGAGAAATATTCGATAGCGTTGCGCAACGTTTAAAAATTGAAGGTTTTAATGTAGTAAACCGCGATGAAACCCGTCCTTGGGGTGGTTTCTTCGTAATTGATGAAGCCCAGGCTCAGCAGTTTGCAGATACTTATTTTGACGGATTAGATGTAGAGGGTTTAAAAATAGGTGGTAAATTAAGTCCGAAAATATTAATAGTAGCACCAAATACACGTTTATCCTGGCAATATCATCACCGCAGAGCAGAAATCTGGCAAGTGGTAACCGGAACAGTTGGTATCAAAACCAGCGAAACAGATGAAGAAGGTGAAGTGAAAAAATATGCACCTAAAGATCAGATCAAATTGCAGCAGGGCGAGCGTCACCGCTTAATTGGTTTAGAAGATTGGGGTGTAGTTGCAGAAATCTGGCAACACACTGATGCTTCAAATCCATCAGATGAAAGCGACATCATACGGGTACAAGACGATTTCGGCAGATAGTATTAATTCATTAAAAATAAATCAAAAAGGCACGTTGAGTGATCTCTCGTGTCTTTTTAACACATTTCTAATCTTCGTTTAAACCACGAATATTTCCCAACGGCGACTTTATAAAAACTAAAAGTTAATAAATGCCGTTTATATAGCATACACATCATACATGATTATCCTTATATTCTTTCTTTGCCATTGGTTTTTATCACTTTTTAGCCAAACCTTTTTCCTCCACCGTTATTCATCACATAAAATGTTTAAAATGGAGCTCTTTTGGGAAAGATTTTTCTACCTGATTTTATTAATTTCCCAGGGTTCATCATTTTTAAATCCAAGGGCTTACGCCATTTTGCACCGCATGCACCATGCCTATAGCGATACAGAGAAAGATCCGCATTCACCTCATTTCTTTAAAGATGTTTTCGGAATGATGATTGCAACCAAGAACATGTACATGGATTATCTTCATTTTAAGGTACAACCAGAACCGGCTTTTCAGGGGAATTATCCCGAGTGGCCTTTGATAGATCGCATTGGCAATTCCTGGTTATGGAGAATTGGATGTGGTTTGTTTTATATTGGTTTTTATATCGCTTTTGCTAACCATTGGTGGTTATTCATTTTAATGCCAATTCACTTCTTAATGGGCCCGCTCCATGGTGCTATTGTAAACTGGTGCGGACATAAATATGGTTACTCGAACCATGATAATGATGATCACAGTAAAAACTCTTTACCATGGGATTTTCTTTTAATGGGAGAATTGTTTCAGAATAATCACCACAAAAAACCAAATAGTCCAAACTTTGCGACCAAATGGTGGGAATTTGATCCAACTTATCCAGTGATGAAAGTACTGCATTGGATGAAGATTATCAAAATTAGAAAGGTTTAATACTCTCTTTTTCTTAAAAATATCTTCGCCATATAAGTTATTTGAGGAAATATAAGCTCATGCGCCATATAGAAATTATCTTGTTCTTTACACCGTGAGCTTATGTTAAACTTACATTACTTAGGTGGTAGATAATACTGATTGCCATCTGTTTTACTTTAAATATCCATAGCGTAAAAATCTGTCTTGTATATTTTAGGCGAAAACATCAACACCTCCTCAAATTAAGCATCAGTTTCGCTTTTTTTATACTTATTATTCGTCTTTCTTCCTGTTTATCTGTTTTTTACAGATAAAAGTCGCACCTTTGCCGACCAAATAACCAAGTTGCGTAAAAAAACAATTCTTTCCGGTTGTAACAAATTACAACCTGCGCAGACTAAGAAACAAAGACTAACTAAAAGATGAAACGAATTTTACTCTCAATCCTCATTCTTGGAACATTTATAAACGCACAGGCACAGTTCCCTGCTGGCGGGTTCGGTGGAGGAGCAAAGAAAGCTACGGTATTCGGCCGGATCACAGCAACCATTTTAGATTCTGTTACCAAACAACCAATTGATTATGCTACAGTATCTTTACTTAATGCTAAAGACAATAAATCTGTAAATGGTGGCGTAACCGATCCTAAAGGTAAATTATCTTTGCAAAACATCGCGCCAGATACCTACAAGCTAATGATTGGATTTATGGGCTATAAAACGAAATCGATCGCCATTACGACTACTCCTGCAAAACCTGATCAGAATTTAGGAACCATCTATATATCCTCTACAGAGAATAAACTGGAGGATGTTCAGGTACAGGGAACAAAAGCGGTTATTGAAAATAAAATCGACAGAATGGTTTATAATGCAGAAGCTGATGGTACCAATGCCGGCGGCGATGCAACTGATGTGATGCGTAAAGTACCAATGCTTTCTGTTGACGCGAATGGCGATGTTCAGTTACGTGGAGCAGCCGTTAGAGTTTTGATCAATGGAAAACCTTCCGGCACAATGGCTGCAAGCGTGGCCGATGCTTTAAAGATGATTCCGGCTGAACAGATTAAAAGCGTTGAGGTGATTACCAGTCCGTCGGCTAAATATGATGCAGAAGGTTCGGGTGGTATCATCAATATCATCACAAAAAAATCCAATGCGCAGGGTGTAAGTGGAAGTATTAATGCTTCTGCAGGTACCAGACAAAATAATGGTGCTTTTAACTTAACAGCGAAAACAGGCCGTTTAAGTGTAAATACCAGCTTAGGATCTAATTTTGCTTACGCTCAGGATTCTAGAGTGGTCATTGTAAATAATACTCAATTAAATAACGGAGGTTTCAATAATGTTTCACAAGATGGGATATCAAAATGGAGCAGAGACGGACTTAACGGAAGTTTAGGTTTAGATTATGATTTTAACGCATATAACAACATTAGTACTAATGTTAAATTTAATCGTTTTTCTAACGGTGGCCCTGGTTCTGCTAACTATATTATAAATAGCTTCCCTGCCACTAATATTAGCAATATGGATATGACACGTAATAATATTGATTGGAACGTGGATTATAAAAAAACAAGTAAAAAGGAAGGTGAAGAATTTTCAATTTCTGGTCAGCTTTCTACCGGAAGTTCGCCTACAAGCTTTAGCAATTTGCTAACTTCAGCAACGTTTCCTAATGGAGTGCTAACGGCAAGCGATAATACAGTAAAAAATAATGAATATACCGGACAAACAGACTATACCTATCCATTTACAAAATCAACTATCTTAGAAGTTGGCGCTAAAGGTATATTCCGTAATGTAAAGAGTCAATATGGATCATCGGAGAGGGATTTTGATTATAACCAGGATGTTGCTGCTGCTTATGGTGTGATTAGTTTCGATATCACCAAAAAAATTAAATTTAAAGGTGGGGTAAGGGCCGAATACACTAAAATAGATTTTAATACATTGACGAGCGGTACAACGAAAAACGATTATTTTAACTTATTCCCAAGCTTTATTTTATCTCAAACTTTGAAGAAAGGTGGAACTGTTAAATTTAGTTATAATCGTAGGGTGCAAAGACCAAGCGAGAACTTTTTAAATCCATTTAGAAATGAAAGTGATCAATTTAATATTCAACAAGGAAATCCACAGTTAAGTCCTGAATTAAGTCAAAATTTCGAACTTGGTTATTCAACTTTTGTTAAAGGTTCAGTACTTAACGCCTCTGTTTTTTATCGACGTACAGGCGGAGTTATAGAAAGCTCTATATCACCTTTAACCGAAAACAATGTAACTAAAGTTTTGTCATCTTTTATCAATGTGGGTACTGCGCAAACATATGGTGTAAATCTTTTTGGGTCATACAATCCAAAGCCAAAATGGACTTTAATGAGTAATATTTCTGCTAATACTTATGAGGTAACTAATGATGCAACTAACATTAGTACTGGTACGTTTCTAAACTATAGTGTCTTTGGGCGCTCTGCTTATGGTTTTGGTAAAGGCTACAATTTCGAACTTTTTGGAGTAGCTACATCAGCCCGTAGAACCTATCAAGGTAAAACAGATCCATTCTACTTTTATGGGGCCTCAATTAAAAAGGATATTTTGAACAAAAAAGGAAGTATTGGTATTAATACATTAAATCCGTTTACTAAAAATCTGCATATAAAAACGGAAAACAACTCTATCAATCCGTTAGGAACAGTTTATCAGAGCAGTAATGTTTACTATCCTTTACGCTCCTTTGGTGTAAATTTCAGTTACTCTTTTGGTAAGTTGAAATTTACCGAGAAGAAAAAGATTAAAAACGACGATGTAAAGCAAGATCAGCAACAAGGCGGCGGAATGGGGGGCGGTTTACAGCAGTAAAAGCACGAAGCTATGATATTCAAGAGCTTTCGGATTCGTTCGAAGGCTCTTTTTTTATAAAATCAATTTTGAGTGTAAAAATTACACTAAGCTGCTGCTTTAATTTAATGTAAAATAATTTTTGCCTGCATGCTTTAGCTGGTTTAAGGTATTATTTTAATGTGTTTTGCGGTTTAATGCGGAATTTCATTCTGCTTTGTGCGGTGTTTTTACACTAAAACGTTATATTGCATCAGCTAACAACTATCAACCCTAAATTCTTGAATATGAAAAAAGTCTTTACCTCACTTTTTTTTCTGTGTATTTTACTTACCGGGCTATCTTCCTTTGCCCAGGTAAAAACAATTACAGGAAAAATTACTTCTACAGATGATGGAGGAGCACTGCCTGGAGCAAGCATCAAAATTAAGGGGAGTACCACCGGAACATCAACAGATGGAAATGGAAACTTCACCATCCAGGTCCCTTCATCAAATGCAGTACTGGTCATCAGTTTGCTAGGTTATAAAGCACAAGAAGTTACTGTGGGCGACAGAGCAACTGTTAGCCTGGCACTTGCTTCGGATTCACAACAGCTTCAGGAAGTAACAGTTTCAACAGCGCTGGGAATTACCCGGCAGGCAAAATCCCTGGGTTATGCTGCGCAGACAGTTAATGATAAAGATCTAAATTTTAATCATCAACCTAATCTGCTTAACGCATTACAAGGCAAGGTTGCGGGTGCTACCATTTCCAGTACAGGCGGCGGGCCGGGTCAGGGCGCGAGCATCCGGATTAGGGGTGTGAACTCCATAGATCCAAAAATTTCCGGCGACCCGCTTTACGTTATAGACGGAGTACAGATTGATAACTCTACTTCAACGCAGGGGGCAAATCCAGGTGGTAATGCTTACGGATCAAGAGGAGTAACGAACAGGGCATCTGATGTTAATCCGGATGATATCGAAACCATTAACATTTTAAAAGGTGGAGCAGCAACAGCACTCTATGGCTTAAGAGGCGCAAATGGCGTAGTCGTAATCACCACAAAGAGAGGTAAACAAAATGGAATTCAGATTAACCTCAACAGCAGCTATGGTTTTGATGAGGTATTGATTAGTCCGAAGGTGCAAACGGAATTTACGCAAGGCGTATTGGGCGTATACCTGAATCCTCCCGGGGGAATTGGCCCGGCATGGGGGCCAACAATTGCAGAAGCCAAATTGATTGATCCAACTCATCCAGATCAACTTTATAATAATTACGACCAGGCATTTGGTACCGGACAGCAAATTAAAAATTCTCTTTCCCTAACCGGTGGCAGTGAGGTAGTGAAGTTTTTCTCTTCTATTTCTCAGCTATATCAAAAGGGAATGATGCCCAATACAGATAATAAAAACTTCTCCGGAAGATTAAATACCGACTTTATTATCAGTCCGAAGTTAAAGGCTTCTGTAAATATGAACTTCACCAATTCTGGTGGTTATACCTATAGCGCCGATCGCTTCGGGGAAGGTTTGGCATACTTTTCTCCGCGATATGACGTGGCAGACTACCAAAATGCTGACGGTTCGCAGAAATATCTTGGCACCAATAACCCGATTTGGGGTACGGCAAATAATAAGCTTAAAAGTGATGTGAACCGATACATTGCAGGCGCAAGCTTAACGTATGATCCATTGAAATGGTTAAACTTTTCTTACCGTTTCGGCGTAGATACTTACAATGAAAATCGTGTGAGAACGGCCCGCGGCCCAATGTATACCGGCGAAGCAATGTATGATAATGATCAGGGATACTATGGAGAGTATAACACGAAGTTTAGAACACTTAACAGCACTTTCGTAGCAACTGCCTCAACTAAATTAGGGGAAGATATTACAGGTACACTACGGTTAGGCCAGGAGCTTTTCGATCGCAGAATTAAAGAAACCGGAACATTGGGAAGTATTTTAGGAATTTATGATTTCTTTAATATGGCCAATGCTGGTGTGCTTACACCAAGCCAGGCGCTTAGGGAAAAACGCCTGATCGGTTATTTTGGTGAAGCAACTTTTGACTATAAAAATTATTTGTTCTTAACCTTAACAGGAAGAAATGATATCACTTCAACACTTCCTAAAGAAAACAGGTCTTTCTTTTATCCATCCGCCAGTTTAAGTTATGTATTCTCTGATCAGTTTAAATTGCCAGCGGTAATCAGTCAGGCGAAACTAAGACTTTCATATGCCCGTATTGGCAAGGATGCCTCAGAATATTCTACCTTCACAGGCTACACGCCAAACACTTCTTTACCTACCGGAACAGGTGGTTTAACCATTGCGCCTAATCTTGGTAATCCGGATTTACTGCCAGAGTTTACGAATACTTATGAGGCTGGTTTGGAAATGTCATTCTTCAAAAACCGTGTCGGATTTGATTTTACCTATTATTATTCTTTGAGTACAGATCAGATTATCCAGACGCAGATTTCTTCTGCGGTGGGTTACGTAACCAAATCAATCAATGCGGGTGATATCAGAAACCGCGGGGTAGAATTAGTAATTAACGGTAAGCCAATCGTAGGAAAGGATTTCAACTGGAGTACCAATCTGAACCTTTCTGCAAACCGGAATAAAGTGCTCTCCATGCCAAACGGAATTTCTGAAATTGTTTACGGCGCAGCCAGAGGTTATGGTAATGCCGGGGTAACGATGAAACTGATAGAAGGTCAGCCTTATGGCAATATTTATGGTAGTTATTTTAACAGATATTACGGCACGCAGGCAGAAGATCCGGTTTACTTAGATAAAAACCTTCCGTTGCTGATTGGTGCAAATGGCTTCCCAAGTATTTCAGGTGGTAAGCAAAAGTTATTGGGTAACTCTCAGCCCGATTATATTATCGGTTTCGGCAATAACTTTAGCTACAAAAATTTCAGCTTAAATGTATTGTTCGATGCCCGTTTAGGTTTTGAAAAATACAACTGGCTTGAAGATTTCTATTCGGCTTTCGGCTTGCCGGATTATACCGCAGACAGAAGAACCACTAGGGTTTTTGATGGCGTGTTGGCGAATGGTCAACCCAATACAAAGCCGGTTTACATGGGGCAGGGAACCGTAGATGGCGTAAATTACGGCGAAGGTTATTACCGGATTTTATACCGGAATGTATCAGAGCCATTTGTGAGTGATGCAAGCTGGGTTCGTTTACGTTCGGCCAGTTTAAGCTACCGTTTGCCGGCAGAATGGTTGCCAGCCAAAGCTATAAAGGCTGCTTCATTATCAGTAACCGGGAATAATTTATGGTTGTGGACTAAATATTATGGTGTAGATCCGGAATCAAGTTCTTACGACTCTGGCAGCAACAATGATGGTTCAGCAGGATTTACCTATCCATCTGCACGCACAATTATGTTTACCCTTAATGTTGGTTTTTAAAAAAGAATTAAGATGCAAAAGATTATAAAATATACACTGTTTTCGGCCATGATTGCAACCCTGGGTTTGCAGGGCTGCAAGGATAGTTACTTTGATAAATTATCCGATAATCCAAATCAGGTTTCCACCCCAACTTTAAATACTTTATTGGCCACCTCTACATTTAAAGCAGGGTTCAATAATTATAGTGTGGCAAGTGTTATATTGCCTTACGTGCAGTATACCGCCAGTCCATCGGCAAATGGTGCAGGAGATACTTTTCAGGCTATAGACTATGGGTCTACCTGGGATCTGCTTTATTTTGCCATGGCAGATGCCAATGAAATGAAAAAACTCGCCATCACCCAAAACTCGAGCGAGTATAAAGGCGTAGCCGATGTATTAATTGCCTACAACTTAATAATGGTGAATGATCTTTGGGGTGATGCACCATTTTCTGAGGCTTTCAACATCAATAACCTCGTTCCTAAATACGATAAGCAGGAAGATGTATATGCATCAACCATAATGCTTTTAGATGAAGCAATTGTAGAATTAGCGAAAACCAATTCAACTGTAAAACTTGCTGCAGCCAGCGATTTAATTTACGGAACTACAGTGGCTACAGAAAGGGCCAACTGGTTAAAAATGGCTTATGGGTTAAAAGCCCGGTTGTTGAATAAAGTGAGTAAAAAAAGTAATTACAATCCAGCCGCTGTGTTAGATGCCGTAAGTAAATCCTTCGCTACTAATGATGAGGATGCGAGAATGCAGACCTATAAAGAACGGAGCCCCTGGGCAACAGTTGCCTTAGATAATGAAAATCAATCATTAGGTGGCTGGCTGTCAGAGCAATTAATCGATGCACTAAACGGCACTACTTATCCAGGCGTATTTGATCCGCGTTTACCGAAAATTACCGATTTAACCGTTGATGGGAAATATATTGGTACGGTTAACGGCGCCGGAAACAGATTGCCTGGTGCAAATACAAGGAAGGATGAGAATTACATTTCGCGTAATTCGCCATGGAGTGGTAACACTTCGCCGATTTTTATCATCACCTACGCAGAGCTAAAATTTATAGAAGCAGAAGCAGCTTTTAATGTTGATAAAACCCGGTCATACAATGCCTATATAGCTGCAATTCGTGCAAATATGGATAAGTTTCAGGTTTTAGCCACTGATAAAGAGGCTTATCTCGCTCAGCCGACAGTTGCTGTAGGTGCTGCGGCCCTAACTAAAAACCTGATCTTCAAAGAGAAATACATTGCCACCTATTTAAACCCGGAAGCCTGGAATGATGCCCGCCGTTTTGACTATCAATATAAGGATTTTACCCTACCAGTGAATGCCGCATTGCCTACATTTATTCGCAGGTTAGATTACCCACAACGGGAGAGAAGCAAAAATGGCGCAAATGTGCCAGCTGATGTACTCCGGACAGCGAAGTTGTGGTGGGATCAGTAGATCGTCCAAATTATCAAATTGAGCCCATCGAAATGCTTTAGAAAGTGCTTCGGCAGGCTCAGCATGATACGGGTGAATGATAGAATGATTAATAATTGAATGATAGAATTAATAATTAAATTATAGAATTATAGAATGATTGATGCAATGACCGGAGTAAGCAAATTTTGAAAATCCCCGTTTATCATTCCTTGTTACATTGAGCTTGTTGAAGTGCAGAAATATTGCTTTGAACATCTTTTGTGCTACGTCCTCTTTTTGTATGATCATCAAATGCCTAAATATGAAGTCGTTACTTTTCGCTATTTTGTTCTTAAGCTTATCATCCTGCATTTTTGCACAATCGTTTTCTATCCAGTCGGCGTTAAGCTATCCATTTCCTACGCAACTGGTTGCCGCTCCTTCCGGATCAACAATTGCATGGGCTGCAAATGAGCAGGGAAAAAGAAATATCTACATCGCAGAAGCGCCGAAATATGAAGCCGTAAAAGTGACAGGGTATAACGAAGATGATGGTCAGGAACTTACCAGTCTCTCTATTTCTACGGATGGAAACTGGATTGTTTTTGTAAGGGGAGGTGATCATGGCGGGAGAGATGGTGGGCCGGTAAATGCAGCTTCCGCAACAGTTGCACCGAAAATGCAGGTACTGGCTTTGAACCTTAAAGATAGAAACATGAAGGTTTTGGGCGAGGGCGATCACCCATTGATTTCGCCAGATAGCAAAACGGTTATTTTTGACAATGCGGGGCAAATTAAAAGTGTGCCGCTCGATGGATCTGCAACAGCAAGCAGCTTATTTTATGCCAAAGGCACAAATGGCAGTTACAAATGGTCGCCAGATGGTAAAAAGATCGTTTTTGTCGGTAACCGAACGGATCATTCCTATATCGGTATTTTCGCAGATCAGAAAACCCCAATTCAGTGGTTATTGCCATCGTTTTCCAGAGATGTTACGCCTTCCTGGTCGCCAGATGGAACGGAGATTGCTTTCGTCAGATTACCCGGATTAGGGAGTGAAACCGATTCTATTTTGGGCAGAAAGCATCAGCCCTGGGCAATATGGAAGGTAAACGTGAATACCGGTAAAGGTAAACAAATCTATAAAGCACCCGAAACAATCAGGGCTTCATTCCCATTAATGGAAGGCGGAGCGAATTTAATGTGGGCGAATGAAAGAATAGTATTTACTTCTTATCAGGATGGATGGCCACATTTGTATTCAATGAACACGGATGGATCTGATCAAAAAATCCTCACACCCGGAAATTTCACTGTAGAAAACATCAAGCTGAGTAACGACAAGAAAACCCTCGTTTTCGCCGCCAACACAGGTAAGGAAAAAGATGACCTCGATAGGAGGCATATCTATCGCGTTCCTGTTAATCAGGCAAATATGGAATTACTTAGCACTGGAAAGGGAATAGAGGCTTATCCGGTAATTTCTGGCGATAATAAAAATGTCTTTTGTTTAAGTTCTACCGCCCAGCGTCCGCTTTTGCCTGCGCAGATTAATCCCGGCAAGCTTAAATTAATAGGAGAAGAATTGATTCCGAAAGATTTTCCATTGAATGCCATGGTTACGCCGGCACACGTAAGATTTAAGGCAGCAGATGGAAACACGGTTTATGGTCAGCTTTTTTCACCGAAAAAAATTGTTAAAAATCATCCAGCTATTGTATATGTACATGGCGGCCCGCAAAGGCAAATGTTTTTAGGGTGGAGTCCGATGGATTATTATTCAATTGATTATGCACTAAACCAATACCTGGTTAACATGGGCTTTACGGTGCTTTCAGTCAATTACCGGTTGGGTTTGGGTTATGGATATGACTTTCATAAACCGTTAAAAGCAGGGGCGCAGGGTGCTTCAGAATATCAGGATATTAAAGCTGCAGGCGAATGGCTGGCTAAACAACCGAATATTAACCCCGATAAAATCGGCATTTACGGAGGTTCTTATGGTGGTTATTTGACGGCCCTGGCCTTAGGAAAAGATTCAAAATTATTCGCTGCCGGTGTTGATATTCATGGCGTAAATGATAGATTCAGTAGCAATGCAGCAGCAGGAAAAGCGCCTGCTCCGGATGCGGACCTGGCAGAGAAAATTTCAGTAGAATCTTCGCCAGTAACCTATATCAGCACCTGGACTTCTCCAACATTAATCATTCATGCAGATGACGATCGAAACGTGGCATTTAGTCAAAGCGTAGATTTAGCCAGGCGTTTTGAAGATAAGAATTTCGAATTCGAATCTTTGGTCATTCCTGATGATACCCATCATTGGATGAAGTTTTCTAATGGTGTAAAGGTAAGTGAAGCTACGGCTGAGTTTCTGAAACGAAAACTTATGAAAGATTAGTTTTTCTTAATGTTTTTCAAGATCATTAAACTCAGGGCATTGAAGGCATATCCGCTAATGTTATTTTGAAGCATTACCACAGATTGATCATAAAATAGCGGTACCACCGGCGAATAGTCCATCACCATTTGGTCCATTTTCCGGTAAAGTGCGAAACGCTTTTGGTCATCAGCTTCATAATAACTTTGCTCAAATAATTTGTCGAATTCGCGGTTGTAATAGGCAAAGTAATTGGGCCCGTTTGGTACTTTGTTTTTGGAGTAAAACATCGAAAGAAAGTTCTCGCCATCAGCATAATCTGCAAGCCAGGAACCACGAAAGAAATTCACATTATTTTTAGACATCAAATCCCTTAAGCTCGAACTTGGGCTCACATCAATCTTCACCTTCATGCCAATATTAGTGAGTTCGCCCTGAATAAATTCGATCAAATCTTTATAAGTGGTGGTGGTGTTCAGGGTAATTTCCGGTAAGCCTTTCCCCCCGGGGAAGCCAGCTTCTTTTAGCAACCGGGAAGATAAAACGGGATTATAAGTATAGCCCTTTACTGCCAGACTATCAAAACCCGGCATTCCTTTCGGGATAAAGCCCGAGGTTGCCGCAATGCCAATTCCGTTTCTCAGGTAACGGATCAGCTTATCACGGTCAATGGCATAGTTAATCGCCTGACGGATTTTTTTAACTTTTAAAGGTGATTTTTTTACAATAGCCAGGTTGGTATCTACCAAAATCCCAACATATTCTGTACAGATGTATGGGCTTTTCTTCAACGTGAATTTTCCCTTGTACTTGGACACCATTTGGCCGCTTTTAGTAAGGATATCATCGCGGTAGCTGCCATCTACATTATAGTAAAAATCCAGGTCCTTCTTTAAGAAACTCATAAAACCACTTTGCTTATCCGTAATAAATGTTGCTTTTACAGCATCCAGATAGGGAAGTTTTTTCCCAGCTTTGTCTTTTTCCCAATATTTTTCATTTTTAAGCAGTACTAAAATTTCGCCCTCTTTCCAGTATTTAAATTTGAAAGGGCCGGTACCGATCGGGTGACTTCTAAAATCCTTTCCATAATGGGATACAACTTCCTTTGGCACCACAGAACAATATTGCGTGGTAAGCAAATTCATAAATGGAGGGAAGGGCTTAACCAGTTTAATCTGGAAAGTCGAGTCGTTTACCGCAATGAAATTATGTTGATCTTTAACCTTATCGCTGAAAATCCATCCACCCGAAGAGGCAACTTTAGGATCGATTAACCGATAAAAGCTGTAGGCAAAATCACTTGCAACAACTTTCCGGCCTTTCCCGTTTTTGAAAATCGGGTCATCGTGAAAGTAAACATCATTCCGGAGATTGAAGGTATAAGTTAACGCATCTTCTGATACCTGCCAGCTTTTGGCAATGCAGGGAACGGTTTTTAAACTCGAATCGATCTGCACTAAACCGTTAAAAATCTGGTTAGTCATCCAGATGGCATTCTGATTGCGGGCAAAAGCAGGGTCTATGGAGGTTAAACCCTGATCCAGGTTGATATTGAAAGTCTTTTTGTCGCTGTTTTGAGAATCCTGATTACAGGAAGTGAAAAGTAAGGCAAAGAAAATCCAAAATATATACTTAAATGAGGCCTGCATGAAATAAGGATTGTTATTTTTGCACAAATTAATAAATTTAATGCAGATGTCTTTTTTAAACGATTTATTTATCGGCCTAGATGCCGCAATACGCGAAGATTTACAGGAACGTTTGGATATTGTAGAACATAAGATTAAATTTATGGATAAAGTTCCGGTCGCTTTGCTTGATGCGAGCAACACACCAGGCTACTTGCTTTCTGAAGAAATAACGTTTGCCGGTGGTATGCTGGAGACGGATATTTTAAGTGCCGTTTTCATTATCTATTATCAACCCGGCAAAACCCTGACCGATTTAATGCGCGAAGTGCCATCGGCATTAGGTGAAGACTGGCAAGCTGTGAAAAACAATCGCGTTATTTTGCTCAATGATGATACTACAAGGGAAAGAACAGCAGAAAATGTAGTTTCATTAATCGAAGATCTGGCCGAAATGCTTCACCCCGGTTCGTTTATTTTTGGCCATGAAGGCGATAAATGGATCCGGTTTGGAGTTTAATAGTGAAGTGGAAAATAGGAAATAAGGGGAAATAGAAAAGAGGCGTAGGGAATAGCAAATGGGAAATAGCGAAAATGAACTGGATTGGAGCAGTAAGTTTTACATTTAAATTAACAATGAGAAAAATCCTTATAATTAGTGTTCTGGCATTTTTATCGCTACTCGCAAATGCGCAGGTTGTGCCCACTTTAACGGCCGAGGTGGCAGAGAAGCTTTCGAAAATGCCTTTAGGGTGTATTGGTCAGGAGTTTCCAAATAAAACATCTCATGTAGCTAACACAGCTGTTGATGGGCGGTTATTGCCAAGTGAACTACACCCTGCTTTTTATGGCTGTTTAGATTGGCACAGTTCTGTTCACGGCCATTGGATGTTATTACGTTTGCTCAAAACAATACCTGATTTAAAAAATAAAGCCGAAATTATTGCTCAGTTAAACGCCACGCTAACACCGGAAAAGATGAGGGCAGAGGCGGAATATTTTACCAGATACCAGGTAGCAAATACCTACGAACGCACTTACGGCTGGGCATGGTTGTTGAAACTTGATCAGGAATTGTATACCTGGGATAATCCGGAGGCGAAAAAATGGTATACTGCTTTGCAGCCCCTCACGCAACAAATTCTAAAACTTTGGAAAACTTATTTACCTAAACAGACCTATCCCAACCGGACAGGCGTGCATCCAAATACAGCCTTTGGGTTAGTTTTTGCCTTAGATTGGGCCAGGACTTTTAAAGATGCCGAATTTGAAAAGCAGATTGATGAAAAAGCAAAAGCATTCTATTTAGACAATACAGCCACACCGGCCTATCTGGAACCTGATGGATCAGATTTCTTTTCGCCAAGTTTGGAAATAGCCGACCTGATGAGACGGGTGTTGCCGAATAAAGAATTTGTAAAGTGGCTGAATAAATTTTATGAAGAGAAAAGCATTAAACGCATCAGTGAGATGCCCATTATTAGCGATATTAATGATTATCAGGGCGTCCATTTGGTGGGCTTGTCCTTTACCCGAGCCTGGTGTATGAGGGGAATTGCAAAAGAGTTACCTAAAAATCATAAATTAAAAAAGCAGTTCGAAGTTACGGCTGATCGCTTTCTGGCGAATGCCTTACCCCTTATTTTTGCAGGTAACTATGGGGGCGATCATTGGTTGGCGTCTTTTGCAGTTTACGCGTTGGAGAAGTGATAGATACTGAGTTTGATAGCTAACTAAGCGGCTTGTATTATTCACAAGCCGCCAGCCAAATGTAAGTTGAGATTGCGTTTGGTAATTTTTTAATTTCTATTTCCTTCTAAATAAGCCAAAGTTATACCTAAAGCCAGCAACATAGTTTGTATAGCCATTGCCATTAGAGCCTTTGGAGAAAAATTCTATATTATCTCCTTTTTTAAGTGGGATTTGATAGCCAAGTCCGTATGCCTGGTAGAAATCATTTCTGGCGTAAGTACCGTCATTATAACTTGATCCCGAACCTATATATTTATAGTTAGTTGTTTCATAAGCTTCTTGATAGCCAAAATCAGCAGATAAATAGAAGTTGCCTATGTAGTACTTCGCCCCGGCATAGATAGCATTTTGCAGAAGTTTCCAGTTTTTAATTTGAGTAAGACTCGCACTATTTAAGCCGAATGAGTCCTCGCCATTCCTTTGTGTGTAGGCAATGTTGATTCCAGCTGTAAAACCCCAGTGTTTGTTCAGGCGATATTCATAGCCTACTTCGGCGCCATAAACCGGAGCTTTCAGGGTGGAATTGTAGCCAACAAATGGTGATAAATGAACTGAGTGTCTAATCAGAGAATCCTGCGCTTTGATTTTGTTGATGCTAACTGCCAATAACAGCATCATGAGAAGTATGTTTTTAGTTTTCATATCACTAAAATATGATCGATAAAAACACATTCGGATTTATTAACCTCTTTTAACCCGGTTTACAATAATTAACTTAATTTATGTTAAAAAGATCGGCTAAAAGGATGTCTTTATCCGTGTTATGGAATTTAAGCACCTCTTCAGTGTATCAAACCCTGACTTATTATCTAATAAGTATTAACATTCCCGATTCAGTTGTTCGGTCTTTCGATCCGTCCTAATTCCAAGATCTATAAATCCGGTAAATTCTTTAATCCTGATTTAATAACGAACAAACTTATCAATCTGCTCATTCGTAAATTTAACTGTATCCTCCTGAAATAAGTTTCCCAATGAATCTAACTCCTGTTTAATGTTCGGTATGTGAATGCGTAAAGGTAGTACGTTGAGGTGAATATAGTGGCAAACCCCAGTGAAATGATCGATACCGCGAATGTTTCCATATTTGCCGGAGGAGATGCCAACTAACGCGGCTTTTTTATCGTAGAAGCTATTTGGGAAATCGCAGGCATCAATTAACACTTTTAGCGCACCCGGGAAACTGCCGTTATATTCAGGTATAACGAAAATAAACTTACTGGTTTTTGTGATTAAATCCTGTATTTCCTCAAAGGCAGATGAGCGTTTACCAAACATATCTGTGTTCAATACATCAGCCGGCAGTTGCTCCAGACTAAATAGCTTTGCATCTTCACCTCTCAGTTTTAATTGAGCCTGGTAATAATTGGCAATTTTTAACGTATTGCTATTGGGTCTGTTGGTTCCTGCTATTATTGTAATCATGGATGAATTGTTAATAAGATGTTCAAAACCCGAAAGCCCTTATTGCTAAAATTGCCATATAGTTTGTATCTTAGCTGATTGAGAAAAAGGGCGTAAACAACGCAAAAATAGAACTTTTTTGCCAATTAAACGGCATAAAATATACACAGCCCAAATAAACGTTAAGTAAATTTCGGATAGATAGATGAGCAAAATTATTGCATTAGCAAATCAAAAAGGTGGCGTTGGTAAAACAACTTCATCCATAAACCTGGCTGCCAGTTTAGCCGTATTAGAATATAAAACTTTATTGGTAGATGCTGATCCTCAGGCAAATTCAACATCTGGTATCGGTTTCGATCCCCGGAATATTAAAGATAGCATCTACGAATGTATCATCAACGATATCGATCCAAGTCAGGCCATTCAGAAAACTGATACCCCGAATTTAGATTTATTACCGGCGCATATCGACTTGGTAGGTGCTGAAATTGAGATGATTAACCTGAATAACCGCGAGTATAAAATGAAAGCGGTTCTGCAGAAAATCAAAGATCAGTATGATTTCATCATAATCGATTGTTCACCATCATTGGGATTAATCACCATTAATGCGCTAACGGCGGCAGATTCGGTGATTATTCCGGTACAGTGTGAGTATTTCGCTTTGGAAGGTTTAGGGAAGTTATTAAATACAATTAAGATCGTACAAAACCGTTTAAATCCTGATCTGGAGATAGAAGGAATTTTATTAACCATGTACGATGTACGTTTACGTTTGTCTAACCAGGTAGTAGAAGAAGTGAGAACGCACTTCCACGAATTGGTTTTTGATACCATTATTCAGCGGAATACGCGTTTAAGTGAGGCACCAAGTTATGGCGTTTCGGTAATTATGCACGATGCAAATTGTAAAGGTGCCATCAATTACCTTAACCTTGCCAGAGAAATAGTGAAGAAAAACGGCTTGTTAAAAGAGGAAGAAAACATAGACTCAGCAACTTTATAAATTATAGATGACATCTTTTCAGCGAAAAACAGGTTTAGGAAGAGGGTTAAGTGCGCTTTTAGATGATAGCGAGTCTGCACATCCGCCGAAGCAGCAGGTAAATGCGGTGAGCGAAACCGAGCAGATTGGCAATATCAGTCACGTAAGTTTAACTGAAGTTGAAACTAATCCATACCAGCCACGCACCGAGTTTGATCAGGTAGCTTTAAATGAGCTGGCAGACTCGATCAAAACGCAGGGACTGATTCAGCCCATTACGGTAAGGAAACTGGGTGCAAATAAATACCAGTTAATCTCGGGTGAACGAAGATTCAGGGCATCTAAATTAGCCGGATTAACTCAGATCCCGGCTTATATCCGGAGCGCCAACGATCAGCAGATGCTGGAAATGGCATTGATCGAAAACATTCAGCGGGAAAATTTAAACGCAATTGAGGTTGCATTGAGTTTTCAACGAATGATCGATGAAGTGGGTTTGAAACAGGAACAGCTGGGTGAACGTGTTGGTAAAAACCGGACCACTGTAACCAATTACCTCCGTCTGTTAAAACTTCCGCCAGCTATTCAGGCATCTATACGCGATCAAAAGATTTCAATGGGTCATGCCAGGGCATTAATAAATGTAGATGGCGTAGACAGGCAATTGTTTATCCACCAGGAAATTTTAGACAAAGGTCTTTCTGTTCGTAAGGTGGAAGAATTGGTGAGAAACCTTCATCATGCACCATTAAAAGCAGAAGAAAAACCGAAAGCAAAAGGTGTTTCTTTTCAGTATCAGAAACTGCAGGATGATTTGGCATCTAAATTCGCTACCCGTGTAAAATTAAAAGTAAGTCAGAATGGTAAAGGGGCTATCGAAATCCCGTTTATGAGCGATGACGACTTAAACAGAATCTTAGAATTATTAGACTGGTAATGCGCATTAAGAAAGTTTTATTACTGGTTTCTTTATTTACATTTTTTCTGGTAAACCTGGCATTCGCCCAGGTATGGGATACTGTATTGAAACAAGCCGATACGCTAAAAAGCCGGAACTACGCACCAATAAAGGTAGATTCGCCGAAAGTAATGTCGAGGCGGGATTCTGCAAAAGCGAAGTACATGAACCCCGGAAAGGTTGCAGGAAGAAAAGCGGTTTTCAGATCAATGTTAATCCCTGGCTGGGGGCAGTTGTATAACATGCAGTTGCTTAATGATGGCTATGGCACCAGGGCGGGTAAAAGCCAAACGCTTCAGAAAATTTATACCACCGGTAAAATCGTGGCAATTTATGGTGGGTTTACAGCACTTACACTATCTTATATTGAGAGCAGGAAGAATTATAAAATTTTCCTGAAAGAAGGTCAATCCCGTCAACTGCCGGTGGCCCGAAGGGTTGACGAATTTGCGCCAAATCCAGACCTTACCCGCTATTCTGATCAGGGTGTACTTGATAATAAAAGTGTTTTTAAGCGAAACAGTCAAATTGTAATTTTTTCTTACGGTTTGCTTTACGCGGCGAACATTGTAGATGCTTACGTTGCAGCGCGGTTACACTTCTTTAATATAGATGATGATCTGGCTTTTCAGATCCATCCAACAGTAATTAGTTCAAACACCATGTATGGTTTTAATGCAGCTCCTGCTTTAAAATTATCGCTAACATTTTAATAGATAAGAAACCATCAGGATCTTTCAAAATTATACAATATAATAATTAAGATCATGATCGCTTCATCAACTTTAACAATAAAATTATAAAGATGAAAATTGCGCTTTTAGGTTATGGCAAAATGGGGCAGATTATAGAAAAATTTGCACTGGAACGTGGTCACGAAATCGTTTTAAAAATATCAGTAAATAACCTGGAAGATTTAACCAGACAGAATTTAAAGGCTGCTGATGTGGCGATTGATTTCAGTACCCCAGATTCTGTATTGAGCAATATTGATGCATGTTTTGATGCCAATGTTCCTATTGTAGTGGGTACAACAGGTTGGTATGGTAAGCTGCAGGAAGTTAAAAATGATTGCGATAGCAGTAACAATACCTTACTTTACGGTTCTAACTTCAGTATTGGCGTAAATTTATTCTTTAAGCTTAACCAAACGTTAGCAAAGCTGATGAACAATTACCCGGCTTATGAGGTACAGGTAGAAGAAATTCACCATACACAAAAACTGGATGCACCAAGTGGTACAGCCATTACGATTGCGGAAGGAATTGTAGATAATTTGGAAAGAAAATCAGAGTGGCTAAATGAAGTTGTAGGAAGCGAAGTAGAATTATTTCCAAAAGCGGAGCAGCTATTAATTGAATCACATCGGATTGAAAATATTCCAGGTACGCACACGGTGATTTACAGCAGTGAAGTAGATGAAATTGAAATTAAGCATACCGCTCATAGTCGCGCAGGTTTTGCATTAGGCGCTGTTGTCGCTGCAGAATGGGTGAAAGATAAAAAAGGATTCTTCAGTATTACTGATATCTTTGAGTAAGCAGAAAGGACAGTGCTTAAAAGCAGAAACCTGAAAGCCAAAAGCGGAAAGCTGAAAGCTAATCGACTTAAAACGAAAAACGACCAACGAAAAACGATAACGCAAGACGACCAACGGTTAAGCCACTTTGATCTGTGAAATCAACCAGAAGGAAAAGAGTGAAAAGCTGAAAGGCGAAAGATTAAAGCTAATCGACTTAAAACGACCAACGAAAAACGCAAGACGACCAACGAAAAACGATCCATAAAAGACCAACGAAAATAAAAATATGAATTATAAATTTTGGCAGAAGAAAACCGATGCCACTAAAAAGAAAAAGACAAAAACCCGCGAATGGGTTGATGCAATCGTCTTCGCGGTAGTAGCAGCAACCATTATTCGCGTTTTCTTTATTGAGGCTTATACCATTCCATCTGGTTCGATGGAGCGTTCGTTATTAATTGGCGATTTTCTTTTTGTGAGTAAGGTGAATTACGGTGCGAGGATCCCGATGACTCCTGTTGCCTTTCCTTTCGCTCATCATACCATGCCATTAACAACCTCCACAAAAGCATATTGGGATGGCGTACAATGGAAATATCATCGTTTACCGGGTTTATCAGATATTAAAAGAAACGATGTAGTAGTGTTTAACTTTCCCGAGGGAGACACTGTTGCTGTTGAAAATCAAGCGGCAAGTTATTATGACCTGGTGAGAATGAGCGGCAGGGAGCAAGTGAGAAATACTTATACCATCATCGACAGACCTGTTGATAAGCGGGAAAATTACATTAAAAGATGTATCGGTATTGCCGGAGACGTAGTTTCTATGTCTGCCGGAGTGGTAAGTGTAAATGGCAAACCTGAGCCCATAAAAAGCACAGGTATGATGCCTTATCGTATTGAATTTAAAACGATGGATTTCAACTATGCTGCGCTTGATGAATACAAGCTGGATTTAGGAAATAGTCCTGCGGTTGCAGCAAACACTTATGTGGTGAATGCTTCGCCGGAAATTGTAGAAAAACTTAAAACACTGGATTTCGTGAAATCAGTGGTGATGAATCCTGATCCTGCAGGCGAAGAAGCAGGAGGCATGTTTCCACACGACCCGAAAAGAGTATGGAACAGAGATAACTTCGGGCCAATCAAAATCCCTGCTAAAGGCTGGACGGTAAATATCGATAGCAACACCATGCCGCTTTACTATAGGGCAATCAGAACTTACGAAGGTAATAAGGTAGAGCAAAAGGGTGGTGTTTGGTATATCAACGATAAAGTGGCTACCAATTACACCTTTAAAATGAATTATTATTGGATGATGGGTGATAACCGCCATAACTCTGCAGATTCACGTTACTGGGGTTTTGTTCCGGAAGACCATGTAGTGGGGAAAGCCTTATTTATCTGGATGAGTTTCGACGGGGAAGGTTCTTTCTTCAATAAGATTCGTTGGAACAGATTATTTAGAGGAATACACTAGCAATAAATATAAAACATATATGAAGCGCGCTGATCTAATCAGGGCGCTTTTTTTGTTGCAAAACAGCCCCTATCTGCCTATCGACACCTTTCCCCCGGGAGGAGAAAGGGCGTGTAATAAAGATTTTTTGTGGCAAGCGATTTAAAAATTTGGTTCTAAAGACAACTATAAAATGTAAGGATCCATCATGCCTCAAGATAACGACCGTTTTAACACACCTATTATAACATCATGTATTTTGAACTTTGCTATTGCCGCCCTGCTCTCCGGCCTAGCAAATGATGGAAGGAGAAAACGTTAAAGCTTCAACCACAATTTTTCATACCCCCACAACACAAGGCAGCGCGTATTGCCCGATTTTTCATCGGGTGCTTGCGCTGCCGAAATAAAGCTTTCACGAATTTATCCGAGATCAGTTCCAAGCCTTGATTTTTGCTTCTTTTCATCTAAGGAAAAGAAGAAAGTCCTTCGGCGGCCAGCCGAGGAGAGCCAGTGAAGTAGGAAAAAACCATTATTATAACCCGATATGTAACAATCAAACTTTCTCTCAATCTAAAATCCAATATTATCAATCTTCATTATGAACTGGAAAATCTGGAAAAAGAAAAGCGATCTTAAAAAGAAAAAAACAAAAACCCGCGAATGGATAGACGCAGTTGTTTTCGCGGTGATTGCGGCAACAATTATCCGCGTTTTCTTTATAGAAGCTTATACCATTCCATCAGGCTCAATGGAAAAGTCGCTCCTAATCGGCGATTTTCTTTTTGTCAGTAAAGTGAATTATGGTGCCCGGATTCCGATGACGCCTGTCGCCTTTCCTTTTGCACACCACACCATGCCCATCACCGGAACAAAATCATATTGGGATGGTATTCAATGGAAGTATCGCCGTTTACCTGGCCTGTCAGAAATTAAAAGGAATGATATCGTTGTTTTTAATCTGCCAGTCGGAGATACCGTCGCGCTTGAAAATCAGGAGCCAAGTTATTATAACTTGGTTCGTCAGTCTGATTGGAAAACGGTGAATAGCCAATATACTGTGAGCAGCAGGCCGGTGGATAAACGGGAAAACATTATTAAAAGGTGTATCGGAATTCCTGGCGATGTTATCAGGATGAGCGGTGGCGTGGTGAGTGTAAACGGAAAAGCAGAACCCCTGAAAAATACCGGTCAGATGCCTTACAAAATCCAGTTATCCACTACCAATATTAACTTCGATGTGTTTAATAATCTCGGATTTAAGGTTGGAGAGATGCAACAGCTTGATGCGAATACTTATGTTGCAAACGCCACGCCGGAAATGGTTCATAAATTAAAAACCTTCGACTTCGTAAAATCAGTTGATTTATTTGTGAAGCCATCTTCAGCTGATGATGGCGATCTCTTCCCTCTTGATCCTAACCGCAAATGGAATGTAGATAATTTCGGGCCGGTCAAAATCCCGGCAAAAGGCTGGACCGTAAAAATAGATAGTACTACGATGCCACTTTATTACAGGGCCATCAGAACTTACGAAGGTAATAATGTAGAACAAAAGGATGGTATTTGGTATATTAATAACCGGGTGGCTGCCAATTATACTTTCAAAATGAATTACTACTGGATGATGGGTGATAACCGCCATAATTCTACAGATTCGCGCTATTGGGGTTTCGTTCCCGAAGATCACGTAGTTGGAAAGGCGTTGTTTATCTGGATGAGTTTTGATAGTGAAGGTTCTTTCTTCAATAAGATTCGCTGGAATAGGCTGTTACGGGGAATACATTAATCAGGATTCCAAACCAAACAAAAAAAGGTATGAATTTCTTCATGCCTTTTTTTGTTTGGAAAAATACTTTTAAAAAAAATTAATAAGTCGGTTATTGTTTTAAAAATATTTATTAAGTTTGTTTTATAAACCAAATAAAAATGTCAGTTATCATTGAGAAAGGTCAGCGATTACGCGCTGATATTATCAAGCATCTTTATTACAAAAAGGCTTTATCCTTAACGGATTTAAGCAAACTCACCAAAAAGAGCTTGCCTTTGGTCACTTCCATTGTAAACGGTTTAATTTCAGAAGGCTATATTATTGAGCAGGGTTTAGCACCTTCAACAGGAGGGAGAAGACCATCCATATATCTTTTAAATCCGGATCATCACAAATATATTGTTGCTGTGGCAATGGATCAGCTCATTACCAGGCTTACCATTTACGATTTATCCAGAAAGGTAGTTTTGCCTGTTCAATACCTGGATTTGCACATGTCTGATTCATTTGAAGACGTAGATACCCTTGCTGATTTTATTCGCGACAGCATTGAGAAATCTAAAATTGATCAAACAGACATTATAGGCGTTGGAATTGGTATGCCGGGATTTGTAAATGCAGAATTGGGAATTAATTCGTCATTTTTATCAATAAAAAACGGCGAAACGCTTCAGGATTATTTGTCAGAGAGAATCAATCTACCCATATCAATAGATAACGATTCAAGTCTAATCGCCCTTGCAGAACTTAATTTTGGCGAAGCGATAGATTTAAAGGATGTGATGGTGGTGAACATTGGCTGGGGCACTGGATTAGGTATGATTGTAAACGGACAACTTTATCGGGGTAGTCGCGGTTATGCCGGAGAGTTTAGTCACATTCCCCTTTCTGATAGTAATAATTTATGCGCATGTGGCAAAAGAGGTTGTTTGGAAGTCGATACCTCGTTACTGGTGATGGCTGAAAAAGCAGAGCGTGCGCTGGAAGAAGGTGCAGAATCTAGCATGAAACAACTTTTTAAAGATAAAACCAAACATCCGAGAGATCATTTTTTAGATGCTGTTGGGGCCCAGGATCCGCTCGCAATCTCTATTTTATCTAAAGCTGCATTTCAGATTGGTAAAGGGATTTCCACATTGATGCATATTTTAAATCCCGAATGCATTGTGCTCAGTGGGAGGGGTGCGAAAGTGGGGAATATGTTTCTCCCCTCGATTCAGCAGGCCATTAATCAGTTCTGTATGCCACGTATTGCAGAATTCACAACCATTAAATTATCAACTCTTACGGATGAGGCAGAGCTTTTGGCAGCAGCCAGTATCATGGTAGAAAATAGTCAGTTCGAATAATTAAATAACCAATGGATAAATAAAAAACAAAACCAAGAAGTATCAAAGTCAACTATAACCTAAACAAAGCAAAATTATGAAAAAAGTGTACTTAAGGTGCTTAAGTATATTATTGTTAACCCTGTTATCAATAACATCTTACGCACAAAAAAGCATCACCGGAACGGTGAAAGACGCCTCAGGACCGCTTCCTGGGGTAAGTGTGTCTATTAAAGGCACCTCAAAAGTTACCCAGACAGATGGCAATGGTCAGTTTTCAATTGCGGTAAACGCCAAAGAAACGCTGGTTTTTACTGCGATTGGGTATGCCAGACAAGAGTTGGTATATGGCGATCAAAGTACGGTGAGTGTAACCCTAAAAGAAAGCTCAAATCAACTGGATGAAGTAAGTGTAGTAACTACGGCATTAGGGATTAAGAGACAAGAAAAATCTCTTGGTTATGCGGTAAGTACTGTAACTGCAAAGCAACTGACTGAAGCAGGTAATACCAATTTTGCATCAGCATTATATGGTAAAGCTGCAGGCGTTAAAATTACCACTGCGCCTGGTGGTGCTGGTAGCGCAGTGAATGTACAGATTCGTGGTATCAACTCTATCAATTACAATCAACAGCCGTTATATGTTGTAGATGGTGTGATGATTAGAAATGATGGACAAAATGGTGCTGCCGGAGCAAATAACAATAACTATTGGGATGATCAGCGTGTGCGTGGTAACGGTATTTTAGATATTAACCCGGCAGATATTGAAAGCTTAACCGTATTAAAAGGTGCGAGTGCATCTGCATTGTATGGATCAGATGCAGCGAGTGGTGTGGTGGTGATTACGACTAAAAAAGGTTCTAAAAGCCGTGGCTTAGGAGTTGATTTCAACTACCAGGGATCAATCGATCAGGTTGCATTTTTACCTAACTTTCAAAACACTTATGGTCCGGGTTACGATAGAGAAACTAACGTAGCAAATGGTGCAACAGAAGAAGGCTGGATCGCAGATCCACTTTCGCCAACTGGTTTAAGACCATATTTCAGGGCTTATGCTAACTTTGGTCCTAAAATGGAAGGCCAGCAAGTGAGATGGTGGGACGGATCAATTCGTTCTTACTCTCCGCAGCCAAATAACTATAAAGACGTTTATCAGGATGGCTACACATCGAATGCCAACGTTGCTATTTCCAATCAAACTGATGCTTTAAACTATCGTTTTTCAGCATCAAGATTAGATTATAAAGGTACACAGCCAGGCAATACAGGTTCAAGAAATACCTTCAATTTAAATTCTACAATTAAACTTGCACCAAAGGTTTCTGCAGATGTTATTGTAAGTTATGTAAATACAAAGACTATCAATAGACCGTATCAGCTTGGTCAGGTTTTAGGATCTTTTGCAGGCTTTTTTAGTCGTGCAGAGGATATGAATTTGATGAAAGAGAAATATCAGACCAGTAATGGCTATAAATATTCAACATTCGATCAACCTAATCGTCCCGAGCCATTTGTTTATAACATCAGGGCGACGAACTTATTAGATTTTTACTGGCAACAATTAAAAAATCAATATACAGAGAATGAAAACAGGTTATTATCAAGCTTTACATTAAACTACGATTTTGCTAAGAACCTTAAATTTAGAGGTCGTGTTGGTAATGATTATACTAGTGTTAAAGCGGAGAACAGACAGTTTACTGAAATTCCAAGTGCCTTAAACGGCAATACCAGTACAGGGGCTTACACTACAAATCAAGGTCAATATGCCATCCTATATGGCGATGCATTGGTAACATATACTAATAAAATCGGTGAAGATTTTGGTTTGTCACTAAGCGGTGGTTACCAAGGTAGAAAGGAAACTTATAAAGATTTAAGATCAAATACCAGAGATGGATTGGTAACGGAAAACTTTTTTGCCTTATCAAATTCATTTAATGTTGCAGAAACTGTTGAAGCAAGAAAAGAACAATTGAAATATGCTTATTTAGGAATCGCAAATTTTAGCTATAAAGATTTCCTTTTCGTAGAAGCAACCGGTAGAAGAGAATATGTTTCAACTTTGCCTCCAGGTAATAATCAATATTCATACTTTTCAGTAAATAGTGGTTTCGTATTTAGTGATGTGGTTAAATTACCATCTTTCTGGGATTATGGTAAATTAAGAGCTTCCTATGGTATAGTAGGTAATGCGCCTCCAATGTATGAAGCTAATATTTCCTATACTCAAAATTCATTACAAACCATTAATGGTTCTGTTCCATCCATAGTTTCTTCACGTGCATATGGAAATAGAGGGTTAATGCCAGAAAAGAAGCATGAGGCCGAATTTGGTTTAGAAACTCGTTTTCTGAAAGGGCGATTGGGATTAGATATAAGCTATTACGATAATAAAATTAAAAATCAGATCTTACCTTTAGATGTTTCCTCAACTAACGGCGCGCAAAGTCAAATCGTGAATGTTGGAGAAATTGGAAATAAAGGTTGGGAAATAGCTTTGAATGGAACACCCGTAACTGGTAAATTCAGATGGGATACCCGTTTAAATTTCTCTACTAACAAATCTAAAGTAAACTCATTAAAAGATGCTAATTCAGAAATCAATTTCTATAATTCAGATCAGGCGACTGCTAAAATTGTAGCAAGAGCAGGTGAGGATCTTGGAAATATCTACATCCGTCCACGTAAGACTGATGCAAATGGCAACTATGTAATCAACGACGATGGTTTTTATGTGATGGATAATTCTGTTTATGTTAAAGTTGGCAATATTATGCCTAAAGCAGTTGGTGGGTTTTCAAATACATTCAGCTACGGCAACTTCTCTTTAGATTTTACGATTGACTATCGTTTCGGCGGTAAAATGATCGCACCAAACTTAAAATTCATGCGTGGAGCGGGTATGTTAGAAAATTCAATGGAATTCAGAGATGCTGAAAACGGTGGAATTTCTTATACCAGCAACGGAAAGACTTACAACGATGGTGTATTGTTACAAGGGGTGAATGAAACCACTGGATTGCCAAATACAAAGGTTTTATCAGCAGCTGATTATTATATCACTACTTATAATTGGGGTGAAGGATCGTTGACTGAAGCGGAGATCTTCAAAAATAATTTCATTAAGATGAGAGAAATTACTTTGGGTTATAAAATACCTTCAACTTTAACAAAAAAGATTGGTATTAGTAATATGAGGTTCTCATTAATTGGACGTAACTTATTTTATATCCACCGTACGTTAAAAGATTTAGATCCTGAAGCGCCACTAGGTAATAAATGGTGGTCGCAAGGTGTTGATGTTGGTTCTACAGCAGCATCAAGAAACTTTGGTTTCTCTTTAAACGCAAACTTTTAATCCGCTTAAGAAAAAGAATTATGAAAAAGTTAATCATAAAAACAAGCTTTCTTTTGATTGCAATGACTAGTATCGTTGGTTGCAAGAAGGAGCTTGATGAAAAATTCAATAATCAAGAAAAAGTTCTTGAAGCAAATGTTGCAGGCTTGTTTACAGGTATGTTAAATAACGATAGAGTTTCAGCAAAATACTGGAATGTACGTACGTTTTTAACGCAGATGCCTGGTGTATATGCACAAACTAGCTATGTTTCTAATGGTAATACTGTCTACCAACAAAACGAAGGTTACTCTCAACAATATTGGGATGATTTCTATAGTACAGGCGGGAATGGAAGTGGTCCATTGGCACTTTTTAGGGTAATGGAAAGAAAGTTCAATAGTCTGTCTGCTGCTGATCAGGCAAATCAAAAAGTTATTTTTCAAGCAGCTAAAGTTGTATTGATTGAACAGGCAGCAAAAATGGTTGATTTATGGGGCGATATTCCATACTCTGCTGCCGGTAGTTTAACATCAACAGATGTGATTGGTAATCCAAAATATGATGAACAAAAAGCATTATATACCTCATTTATTTCTGACTTAGATGCATTAGGTACCTACTTTAATACAAATACCACCACTGCAGCATTTTCGAAATCCGATATTTTATTGAAAGGAAATATGAATATGTGGGCGCGTTACGCAAACTCATTGCGTTTACGTTTGCTGATGCGCATTTCCAGAACAGATGAAACTACTGCAAGAACTACGATTCTAGCGATGTTAGCCAATCAAACCACTTATCCATTGGTAGATGGTGGCAATAGCGGAACTTATAATCCAGGAACTTCGGATATTTTATTACAACCTTTAACCAACAGCACCAGTGATTTACATGATGCATTTTTTGAAGGAAGCTGGTACGCAACTGATTACGCCCTTAATACGGTAATGTTGCCTGCCAACGATCCTCGTATCGATGTAATTTATGACAAATTCGGTCGCACGGTAAATGGGAAATTTGTGCAGAATACAGGTTATAAAGCTATGCCGATCACTTTTACTACAGCACAACAAGAGGCAAGCTTCGCAGATTATTCAGTATTAGACTCTGCAACTTTTGTTTATAATCAAAAACTGCCAGGAATCCTGATTACAGCTTCTGAAGTAAACTTCATTAAAGCAGAAGCTTTTGAAAGATGGGGAAGTTCTACAGATGCAAAAACTGCTTATGATAATGCATTGAGACAATCGGTAACTTTCTACCATTACCTGAACAACTTAAACCAGGGTGGTGGTTTCAAAAATGTAGCGGCCCCGGCACCTTCAGTAGTTGAGGCCTGGGTTAACTCCTCAACTGCAACTTATGCTGGATCGTCAGCAGCGAAGCTGGCACAAATTTATACGCAGAAGTGGTTACACTATGGCGTATTGCAATCAACAGAAGCATGGTCTGAATATAGAAGAACAGGCTTCCCGGCTTTAACTTTTCCAACTACCGGAAAGTTATCTGGCTTTGATACACCTCCAACAAGATTAATCTATCCTGCGAAAGAAAAAACACTTAACAGCGAAAATTATCAGGCTGTCGTTTCCAAAGATACCAGGAAAACGAAAATTTTCTGGATGCCATAACCCAAATAACTTACCGATCCCAGCCATCAAAAATGGCTGGGATTTTTATATTTACACATGAATAGAAAATTACTTATAGCTCTTGTTTTCGTTTGCTTAGCCAATCTTAGCTACGCCCAACGGAATGATATCGTAAAAGAATCTACTAAATATGAATGGCCAACTGATCCGCTGGTTAAAGAGAAATTAGATACCTGGCAGGATAAAAAGTTTGGAATGATCATCCACTGGGGCCTGTATGCCGTGCCAGGAATTATCGAATCATGGTCAATTTGTTCGGAAGATTGGATAGAAAGAGACTCTACCATTTCTTACGACGATTATAAAAAATGGTATTGGGATTTCAGCAAGAAGTTCAATCCTACAAAATTTAACCCCGAACAATGGTCGGCGGCAGGGAAAAATGCCGGGATGAAATACCTCGTTTTCACTACTAAACACCACGATGGCTTTGCCATGTTTGATACCAAACAGAGCGATTTCAGTATTGCAAAAGGTCCTTTTGCCAATAATCCAAAAGCCGATGTTGCCAAGTATGTATTTGATGCATTTAGAAAAGATGGCTTTATGATTGGCGCCTACTTTTCTAAACCAGACTGGCACTCGCAATACTATTGGTGGCAAAAATATGCGACTGCTGATCGAAATAATAACTACGATATCAAAAAATATCCATGGCGTTGGAACATGTTCAAAAACTTTGTACAAAACCAAATCGGCGAGTTAATGACCAATTATGGAAGTGTAGATATTTTGTGGCTTGATGGTGGTTGGGTACGGCCGTTGGAGAGTGTAAACGAAGAAGTACTATCCTGGGGAGCGCCAATTCCGAAGTGGAGCCAGGACATCGACATGCCTAAAATTGCCGCAATGGCCAGAAAAGCGCAACCTGGATTGCTAATGGTAGACCGTACCGTACATGGTCCTTATGAAAATTATCAAACGCCGGAACAAAAAATCCCTGAGACACAGTTAGACCATCCATGGGAAAGCTGCATGACTTTAGGTGGCGCATGGGGTTTTGTTCCGAATGATCAGTATAAACCAGTTGCAGAAGTAGTTCACAAACTGGTAGAAATAGTAGCCAAGGGCGGAAGTTTATTACTAGGTGTGGGGCCAAAGCCTGATGGAACGCTGCCTGATGAGGTAACTCAAAAGTTAAATGAAATCGGTAAATGGACTTCTAAAAATGGTCAGGCGATTTACAATACCCGCATCACCAAAAACTACCACGACGGGCAAACATGGTTTACGCAAAGCAAAGATGGTAAAAAAAGATTTGCAATCTATTGCCTGGCCACGGATGAAACCAATCCAAAAACAATAAAATGGAATAATAACGTGCCCAAAAAAGGGACAGATATCGTCATTTTATCTACCGGGAAAAAGGTTAGATGGCAAAATGTAAATGGCGAAACAACCCTGACGCTGCCAGCGGGAATAGGTAAAACTGCCGCTTTGGCTTTTGCATTTATCCCTCAATAAAAACATAAAGCATGAGATTTAAAACAATTATAGTTTGCATTGGGATAGGCATACAAGTCTTTACCTACCAAAATACATTTGCTCAAAATAAGCCGGTGTTAAAAAATGCGAAAGGAATCCTTTATAAAGATGCCCACGCGAACATTGATGATCGGGTAAAAGACCTGTTGGTTAGAATGACGCCTGAAGAAAAATTCTGGCAGTTGTTTATGATTCCCGGCGATTTAGATGGCGTGGATAAGAATCGTTATCAAAATGGAATTTTTGGATTACAGGTAAGTGCCGTATCGCAGGGCGGTGGTGGCGCAAACCAGATGATGACTTATAATACTTCAGAAAACGCATTCACACTGGCGAAAAAGATTAATGCCATTCAAAAATACTTCGTTAACGAAACGCGGTTAGGCATCCCGATTATTGCCTTTGATGAAGCCCTTCATGGTTTGGTAAGGCAAGGTGCCACGGCCTTTCCGCAGGCTATTGGTTTGGCAGCTAGTTTCGATACAACTAATATGGCAAAGGTTGCAAATGCAATTGCCAGAGAAACCAAACTTCGGGGAATCAGGGATATTCTAACCCCTGTGGTTAATATTGCGGCTGATGTAAGGTGGGGAAGAACTGAGGAAACTTATGGAGAAGATCCTTACTTATCCTCGCAAATGGGCCTTGCCTTCGTTGGTGCGTTTGAACGACAAAATATTGTAACCACACCTAAACACTTTATTGCAAATGTTGGTGATGGCGGGCGCGACAGTTATCCCATTCATTATAACCAGCGGTTAATGGAAGAAATTTATTTCCCACCGTTTGAAACAACAATCAAACAAGGTAAGGCCCGGTCTTTAATGACTGCCTACAACTCTGTTGATGGAACACCGGCAACGTCAAACTATCAATTGTTGACACAGAAATTAAAAAGAGACTGGGGTTTTAAAGGTTTTGTTATCTCTGATGCAGGTGCTGTTGGCGGTGCAAGTGTATTACATCACACCGCCAAAGGTTATGCACAATCTACAAAACAGGCTATGGATGGCGGACTTGATGTCATCTTCCAAACCGAATTTGATCATTATAAATTGTTTATCCCTCCATTTTTGGATGGTTCAATTTCACAGGAACGTATAGATGATGCAGTTTCGCGTGTGCTGAGGGCTAAGTTTGAATTGGGTTTATTTGAAAATCCATATGTGTCAGAAAAAGATGCCCAAAAAGCGGTTAGTGATAAGCGCAATAAATTGATTGCGAAAGAGGCAGCAGAAAAATCGTTCGTATTGCTTAAAAATTCAAATGCTACTTTGCCGGTTAAGAATGTTAAAAATATCCTCGTTTTAGGTGAAGACGCTGTTGATGCCCGCCTTGGGGGGTATAGCGGATCGGGAAATGGAAAGGTAAATATTGTAGATGGGATTAAAAAAAGAGCAGGTTCTGCAGTTAATGTAACTTATACTAAGGGAAGTAGTCGCGAATTAAATCTGGTTAAACCCATTGCAAAGCAGTTTTTAAAAACCGATACGGCCAGTGGGTTAAAGGCAGAATACTTTGATAACCTGGATTTATCCGGTACGCCATTGGTAACGAGAGTTGATGAACAGATCAATTTCATGTGGACACTTTATGCACCGGACCGGAAGCTCAATAAAGATAATTATTCTGCAAGGTGGACAGGCAAATTGACCGCTCAGAAAACAGGTGAATTTCAGATCGGTTTGGAAGGGAATGATGGATTCAGATTGTTCGTTAATGATAAATTACTTATCGATCAATGGGAGAAAGTTTCCTATCACCAAAGATTAGTTCCCTTCAATTTCGTTAAAGATCAATCCTATGCCATCCGGGTAGAATTTCATGAAACAAAGGGCAATGCCTACATCAAGTTGGTTTCCAGCCTTGATGTAGTTGATGATAGCGCGAATGAAATAGAAAAAGCATTGGCATTAGCAAAACAGGCAGATGTGGTCGTTATTGCAGCAGGGATTAAAGAGGGTGAGTTTTTGGACCGGGCGATGCTTACGCTTCCGGGAAACCAGGAAAAGCTGATTAATGAAGTGGCTAAAACCGGAAAGCCTGTTGTGGTTTTATTGGTAGGTGGAAGTGCCATCACCATGAATAACTGGATTGATCAGGTTCCGGCAGTTTTGAATGTCTGGTATCCTGGCGAAGAAGGCGGAAATGCAGTTGCAGAAACGCTTTTTGGTGATTATAACCCTGCCGGAAGACTCCCAATTACCTATCCGGTGCATGAGTCTCAACTTCCCCTGGTATACAACCATAAACCAACAGGCAGGGGCGATGATTACAACAATTTAAGTGGAGAACCATTATTTCCTTTTGGTTATGGTCTCAGCTACACCAATTTTGATTATAGCAATCTTCAGTTAAGTAAAAAGCAAATTAAAGCTAATGAAAGTATAACGGCTACATTTAAGTTGAAAAATACGGGTAAAGTTGCAGGCGAAGAAGTGGTGCAATTATACATCAGAGATTTGTTGGCAACGGTTGCAAGGCCTCTTCTGGAGTTGAAAAACTTTAAACGTATCGCACTAAAAGCCGGCGAAACAAAAGAGATTAGTTTCACCATTACACCAGACATGCTAAAAATGCTTAATGCAGATATGAAAACTGTAATCGAACCCGGAGACTTTAGAATTATGATTGGTTCATCCAGTAAAGAACTTTTATTAAAAGATACATTGGAGGTGCTGGGCGAAGTAAAATAGATTTTTCCTTTTTTATGGTAGGTTAACCATATGTACTCAATTAGTTGTGCCGTGAGTGCTAGTTACACTCACGGCTTTTATTTCACCTTAATTTAAGGTAGCTATTCCCAGCTTTTCGGCAAGCTCATTTAAGTCTTTTACTACGACATCAATCAAAGGGATTCCCGAAACTTTTCGTTCCTGCTCAAATTCGTACTCAGGTTCGCCTGGAATAATGACTTTCTTATTAGGATCAATTGTTTTTGCACTTTTAAAGCGCTCTACCCAATTGTCGAGGTGATTTTTAAAGTCTGCCGCCGGACGAAATCCATCTACCCGCATAGCGCCGAGAAAGTGACCCAGGCCTTCCCCTACAGGGTTTGCTGAGGGCTCGAGGAAAGCCACAAAAGGCGGAACCCAAGGGCCGTAGTTTGCACCAGAAAGCACAGCTGATAAAATATCAACTGTAGCACTTAAGCCGTATCCTTTATGACTTCCATGATCTTTATCGCTCCCAAGCGGTAACAAAGAGCCACCGTTTTTTAATTCATTTGGATCAGTAGAACTATCTCCGTTTTTATCCTGAACCCAGCCGTCTGGAATGCTTTTATTTGCACGTTGTGCGATTTCTAACTTTCCATTTGCTGCTGCTGCGGTAGCCATATCTACAATTACTGGTGGATATTTCCCTGCCGGAAAAGCGTAACACATCGGGTTGGTACCCAATAATCTTTCATTTGCATAGGTTGGCGCTACCAATGGGCTCGCATTGGTCATGCTAATTCCGATCATGTCTTTTTCTACTGCCATTAACGCGTGGTAGCCTGCAATACCGAAGTGATTAGAGTTTTTTACCGAAACCCATCCCGTACCATATTTCTCTGCTTTTTCTATCGCTACCTGCATGGCGAAAGGGGCTACCACCAAACCTAAGCCAGCATCACCATCGATAGTTGCCGTAGTAGGCGTTTCGTGTACGATTTTGATATTTGGCGTAGCATTGATTCTTTTCTTCTCCCACAAACGAACATAGCCGCTTAATCTCGCTACTCCGTGAGAATCGATTCCACGTAAGTCGGAACGAAGGAGAACATCTGTAGCCAAAGTTGCATGCTCATCAGAACAGCCCATTTTCTTAAAAACATTGAAAGTGAAAGTTCTGAGGTGAGATTCTGTGAAAGTGATGAAGTTCATTTTTTAAATCTGATTAAGGAATAAGGAGCAAAGAACAATGATTTATTCCTTTAAACCGGTTTCCATTTTTTATTTTTTGCTATCTATCGATTCTTTTGCCCTTTAGTCTTTATTCCTTGCTCTTTGGTTTTTATTCTTTGGTCTTTGCTCTTTTATCCTTGCTCTTTATGGAAGCAACAAAGTAAAATCTCCACCTAAAGGTTCAAAATTTTCAATGCACGTAGAAAGAAAATCTTCTCCGTAATTTACATACATGGGCGCAATGTTTAAAGTTCTTTCCTGCATAGTTCCGTTGGGGAAAAGCCTCTTCTTAACGTTTTCAATTTGGATCAAAGCCATTTCATGCTTGCGTTTTTCGGCCCTGAATAGTTTCTTTTCGAGGTTTGCCAGCAGGTGGTTGGTTTTTTGCTTGGCCGTATCTGTAGATACCGAAAGTGTCTTATCTATTTTGTAGGCGTTAAGTTTAATCTGATCGAAGATGCTGTTTATCGCCCGGGTTTCATCAGCTAAACTCAGTTGAGCTGTCGAATTTTTTCTTACCCAAAGATTTTTTAGTTCTTCGATCGGAAGAAAAACATCTTCCAGCGAGAAACCCAGTTTATAAATATTTTCAGCACTTCTTTTATCAATTAATAAAGCCGAGTTACGAAGTAATAGCACTGGAAAATCTATCTGGTAATAATCAAAATTAGCTTTTAGCTGCATCCAGTAGGCTACTTCAGCACCACCGCCAATGTAGGCAATGTTTGGCAAGATAACTTCCTGGTACATAGGCCGCATCACTACATTTGGACTGAATCTTTCGGGGTGAGCATTAATCTCTGCACGGAGGGCTTCTTCTGAAAAATGAAGATCTGTATTGTTGACCGTATACTTTCCTTTTTCAAAAAGTAAACGTTCACGCAGATCATCCTTTAAATAAAAAAAGTTGATATCCCGACCATTTACCTGCGTTTTATAGCCTAAATCTTCCAGTTCCTTTGAACTTTTATCAATGTTCTTCGCACTGTTGTGTTCAATGATATCAGCCGTGATGATGTTTTTAAAGTGATTTTTTAAAGCTGCATCATCAGCATTAACAATAACTAACCCATATTTTTCAAATAATTTATTGACTAAATACCGCGTAGCATCTGCCAGGTTATCATGTTCGAGATAGGCCTTTTCAACGAGTTTTGCAAGGTGTTTACCATTCCTGGAGATACCTAGGTAACCTTTGTAAGCAGTAACAGCGGCTGCAACTGTTTTGGTGCTTAACCTGCCTGTTGCGCCATTGGTTTTTTGAATCCAGCTGATGTTTTTTTCATCAACACTGACATGGTTGATTTCTTCAAAATCATGGTCTTCTGTGGCCATCCAATATACCGGAACAAAATTTTGATCGGGATGGGCAATCTTCAGCTCTATTGCCAGGTTTATTGCCGTTACAATCTTATAAATAAAATAAAGCGGACCGGTAAAAAGATTCAGCTGATGCCCTGTGGTGACTGTGAAAGTATTTTGATCGCCTAATAATTCAATATTTTTGGTTACCGACTTATTGGTTTTGAGGGGTTCATACTGTGATTTTAAAACGTCAACAAGTACTTTTCGATCACCAGAAAAGTTCCTGTTTTTGATTGCTTCTGCGAGGCCTTCCATGTCCGGGCGATAACTATAAAAAGGCTGTAGCGCTTCTTCGTTATTGATATAATCTAAAACCAATTTGGAGAAAGAACCGGTTTCCTGATAGGAAATGTATTTTGCCTGCATAATTAGCGAAAGTACTGCAATTTAGGGATATTCATAAAGCTGAATAACTATTTTACAATTGTTAAATAATTAATAGTCACATTCTATGGTTCTAGTTTTCGGGCAATAATTCGATGTCGAAGTTTGGCTTCATTAACGATTTGGTTAAAGATATAAGATCTCAATTGGGGAACAAATATTGTGACTGTCTTAGTAGATATCAGTGAAGATTGACGGCAATGGAGAACGGCTTTGTGCTTGTTGGGATTAGAATCGCGTCAATTGAAATTTCGTACAAAAGCAGGGTAGAATTACAAATGCTCAATTATTTCTTCAGGCACCGCCAACTTGCACAAAACCGATGTTGGACGTTCGCTTTTCTTTGGATAAAATTACAGAGAAAAGTCTATTTGCTCTCCATAATAATATTGTTTCTGAAGTTCATCATTTGAAATTTAAAAAGCAAAAAAGTCTGTCGCCTTAATCGTATTTCTGTCTTTTAGGCAAATCATAATGCGAATATTCATAAGTTTGGTTGTAATAATAAATGCTCTTAATGCATATTGAGGTAGCCCTCTAACCGCATATTTTGCTGTGCCATTTTTATTTAAAACTTCAAGCATTGATTCCGCATGACGTTTTGAGAAATAAATAGGGATGTGTGGGAATGGTTTGCTTGTGCCATAGTAAGAGCCGGTAGCCCTATTTTTATCATTTATTTCCATAATTGCCCAAAATGGTTCTCCTATATAGGATTCTTCGGGTATAGAAACCATTTTTATTCTATCAGCAAACATTTGAGAAAATGTTGGCAAGTCGTCATTATCCATTAAGATAAGTCCGTGTTTTTTACCATACTCTTTTGCCCCCGATTGAAACCCGCTTTTAGAAATAAAAATACCTACAATATTTCTAAAATTATTAAGCGTATCGACAAAAATTTGTATTTCTGCTCTTTCAATGGGGCGGTTAGTATTTTTACACTCTATTCCTACCTGATGTTTAATGCCAGATTTGTCAAATTCGTAAAATAAGTCAAATTCGTGCATTTCTCCACTGAGTCCTTGTAGTTTATGTCTTTCCTTGATTTCAATGCCTTCATCTTTTATGTTTAAAATATGAAAAAAAATATATCTTATGTATTCCTCAAATTCCTTTCCAATATTCATGTTGCATTTAAGGTTTAATACTTATCTTTGATTTTAAAATTTTCTAATATAAGGCCAATAAAAGTGACCCCCAATGCTCCGGAGCTTAGCGATGGTGGCAGCCCGGGATAAACCTTTATGCAATTTGGTAAGTCATAGAAGATTTTTGACAAACCTCCTTTTAGCGGTTCGTGCTATTACCCATATAAGGCTTAGGATTTGTCCTTACATTAGGTGTCACAGATTTTTTCTTACGTATTTTTAGAAAATCGCTGAATTCTTTTTCTTCTTTTTCTGTCAAAGTTTTGTTTACGAATACAAAGTCTTTGTCGTCCATCTTTTTGAAATTTATCATAACTTAAAATCTTTAAAATATCTAGTAGCCAAAATAAATGCTTCTTTAGTATCGATAAACATTCTGTTCCCACCATAAATCTTGGCACCCAATGTCTCCTGGTAATGGGAAACGAGTTGGGTTTTGGCTACAAAGGAAACAACTCCGTCGTAATTTAGTTCGAATGCGGTTTTACAGCAAAAGGCAATTAGATTTCCGGCAACCCCTTTATAAAGCTTGTTCTTTCCTTTGTTGAACTTTGCACTCTCAATTAGGTTCATAAAAATATGGTCGCCAGTGTCGGTAAAGCTTATAAGTCCCTGGATGATGGCTAAATTGTTAACTGTTGTCAATTTAGAAACCTGCTTAGCTTCATTCTTTAACTCATTCTGCCAGTCAAATGCCCACTCGCTCTTCTTAATAATCTTGGTATCAGATGCCGTCAATTTCATAATTGACGTATCAAACACTTCACCTGAAATTGCATTTTCAATAGAATTTGTAAGCTTGTCAATTACAAAATCGAATTCCGTTGTCTGCTGCTCTTTCAATACACTAATTTACGAAAAATTAAGGTTTAATCAAGTGCTATTTGTCTTTTGCTAATAGGGTATACACTTTGGTGAGTGTATGTGAAACATGATCGCTAACGGTTTGTTACTGGGCTAAATGTTCATTCGGAGCACTACGCTTTCTTTAACCACAAACTGTCTGCGTAGCACGAAACCCCGCCTATTGCAAATGTGCTGTTAGCAGCTGTAATTCTCTTCGATTCTACTGTCATCTACAACACGTCTTGAACAAAAGTTAAAACACTTTAGTTGGTCAGAATGGTCAAAGCAAGGTAAATATTTTCCAATTTTAATTATGTCGTTTTGTGTCGTCATATTATATCTGCTAACAGTTTACGGCTTGGCGATGTGGCGGAAATCGTTCAGTTTTGCACAAAAGTTCAATCGAAGAACTGCCGTTGAATTTAGCACTAAAACCGCCATTTTGCCAAGCTGTTGTTAGCTATAGTTTTATTTTTAATATGGTATATCAAACGGCGAAATGTCAGGTGGTACTAATCTCACTAATTCGTCAGTCAACATAGCGTAAGTTCCAATTAAAACAGCACTATTAATAGCGTGTTGTTGCATAATAACTGAAAACATTTTCTTTAGAGGATTTTCCTCTGATTTTTTTCCAAGATATGAGTGCGGTTGCAAATCTGAAATTCCTTTCTTGTGTAAAATTCCTGTTCTATGGTTATTTAAACTATCCAAACTCTCTGAGCTAATAAAGTTAAACACAAATTCGTAATAAAATAACTCCTTTACTCGTTGCGGAATATCTTTTATTAATGCATCAATTTTTGATTTGTGAGTTTTTTTTGTTTCTAGATTTTTAATTCCAAAGGTCAAGCCAATTATTACAATAGTTTTTTCAATTGAGGCTTTTAAATATGCAAATATTGTTTCTACTTCACTTATTGATGAAAGTTCTGCTTTAATTAATAAAGAATTTGACTTGTTCTTTTCTGCATAATCAATTAGATATACGAGTTCGTGAAGAGATAGTGCAATTTTTTGTTGAATAAATTGAAGCTCATATATGTATGAAATCAAATCGTCAGCATTAGGAAAATTTGCTTTTCTAATTTCATTAAAAGCAAATGCAGAATGAATATCCACGTAATGTATAACTGAAGTTACAGGTATTTTTACAACCATTGGATGTAATAAAACACATATAAATTCGGCCCTTTTTGCAATACTTATATGAAGTGAATTTGAAGTTAGTCTTCTGTGACTTGTCCTAATTAATATAGTAAGTGCATCAAGGCTTTCTGATTTTTTCTTATCAAATTCTGTCAAATCTTCTAAATTCCAATGTTGAGAATTGTGCCAAGAATTTATTTTAAAAAGACCTTCATTATAATCTGTTTCATAACCATATATTGCTTGATTAAGAGTTTCTTTACTTGCCGTTTGAATTAAATCTTCCGATGGTATCCAATTAAAAGTGAAAATACTTTTAATCTTAGTATTTAAAGTTTCCTTTCTCCAAATATTAGCAGAGTTTACATAAGCAATTGTTGAACCTTTTTGTTTTACAGTACCTAAAAATATTCCAATTTCTGGTTCTTGTCTAAAAATGTGCTTAATTAAGAAGTTTGACAGCATACTTGGTTTCTAAAAAATACAGCTAACTCCCAAATATACGCAACCAAGTTTCGTTTTTAAACACTTAAAACGAATATAAACGTTTAAAATCTTTTAGATAAATTAAAATTATTTTGGGCTGGTATAAAACTAAGAACTCAATAAACTTAAGGATTTCTAAACAAAAAAGCCCTCCCGATTTTTCGGGAGGGCTTGTAAATATTTTGTGTTAATGATTTACCATTTTTTTTTGCGTTCGCCGCTTCCACCTTCACGACTTCCACCTTCTCTGCGTCCGCTTCCGCCAGTGTTTCCACCTTTTTCATCGCGACTACGTCCCGAGAAATCTTTGAAACCACCGCCTTCACGACTTCCACCTTCACGTCTGCCGCTACCGCCAGAACTTCTACGCTCACCGCCGCCGCTACCGCCACGGAAACCACCGCCTCCGCCACTTCTGCGTTCTCCGCCGCCACCGAAACCACCGCTACGTCTTTCACCGCCACCGCGTCTTTCGCCTGCACCTTCACCACGACCACCATCTCCGCTTTTTTCAATGCGAACCTGGCGACCATTAAATTCAACAGATTTAAAGCCTTCAAACACCGTATCAGCAACAGCATCTTCTACTTCAAAGAAAGAGAAAACACCTTTTAAATCAATTTTACCAACGCTCTTACCACCAATTTTACCGTTGTTACAGATAAATGATAACATATCGCCACGGGTAAATTCATCTACAGAACCTAAGTTGATGAACAAACGGGTGTAACCTTCGCTACCACGTCCGCGACCAGCACTACGTTCGCCTCTTTCGCCACGATCTTCGCCAGCTGCAGCATTTAAATCCGGCGCTTTAGAATAGTAATCTAAGAAACGGTTAAATTCTAATGAAGCAAAACGTTTGATTACATCCTCTTTAGATAAATCTTTAAATTCATCCATAATACGAGGAATGTATTGATCAATTTGCTCTACATTAACTTCTACGTTATGTACTTTATGTACTAAAGAGAACAATTGTTTTTCACAAACATCAAATCCTGTTGGTAACTCAGCTTTGGTAAATTGTTTACCAATGATGCGCTCCAATGAACGGATTTTTCCAACCTCTTTAGAGTTGATGATACAGATGGAAATACCGGTTTTACCAGCACGGCCGGTACGGCCTGAACGGTGGGTATAACTTTCAATTTCGTCAGGTAAAGAGTAGTTAATTACGTGAGTAACACCACTTACATCGATACCACGGGCAGCAACATCAGTAGCAATTAACAACTGCATGTTACGCTCACGGAAACGTTGCATTACTTTATCACGTTGTTGTTGCGATAAATCGCCGTGTAAAGCGTCGGCATTGTAACCATCTTTGATTAAATGCTCAGCAACATCTTGTGTATCCAGTTTGGTTTTACAAAATACTACAGCAAAAATTTCAGGGTTGAAATCTACAATACGTTTTAAGGCAGCGTATTTATCACGGGCACGAACAATATAATATTCGTGTTCGATGTTTACGTTACCAGTGTTTTTGGTGCCCATGGTTAATTCAACAGGCTCGTTCATGTATTTTTTAGCAATACGGCGAACTTCTGCCGGCATGGTAGCCGAGAATAACCAGGTTTTTTTGTCATCAGGAGTAGTTGATAAAATGTCGTTAATGTCATCCTGGAAACCCATGTTTAACATTTCGTCAGCTTCATCAAGCACAACATATTTAACTGAAGAAAAATCAATCGCCTTACGGCCAATGATATCCAACATACGGCCGGGCGTGGCCACTACGATTTGAACGCCTTGGCGTATTTCACGTAGCTGTTGCATAATGTTCGCGCCACCGTAAACGGCAACAACGTGGGCATTAGCAACGTTTTTAGAAAAGTTTTTAAGGTCGTTAGCGATCTGCAAGCATAACTCACGGGTAGGGCATAAAATCAATGCCTGTGGTTTATTAACTTTGAAATCGATTAGTTCTAACAGCGGCAAACCAAATGCGGCTGTTTTTCCTGTTCCTGTTTGGGCCAAACCAACAAAATCATTAGTGCCTTCTAACAGTACAGGAATACTTTGCTCCTGAATAGGCGTTGGAGTTTCAAATCCAAGGTCCTTTACGGCATTAACGACGTCATCACTTATCCCCAATAATTGAAATGGGTTTGTCATTCGTCTTTTATTTTTAATTGAGCCGCAAAGGTAAGCTTAATTATTGGTATTTTACGGGTAGAAGGTTAAATAGTTTTTGTTGTAATGAATTGAGAATAAGGCGATAAGCGTTTTAGCAGACGGATAACTTCGATTCGAAGGTTTAATTAGTGTTTTTCGATCTCAATACCAGTTAAGGTGTGCCCGAAAATAGGTTCACATTTTTCTTTGCAGCATGCATAAAAATGACCATGTTTCCAGAAATTTGACTTTGGCGATTGTCCCCACCAGAATTCTGCCAGGGCAATTGGCCTCATTTTATGTTGAAAAGCGTACTGTAAAAGTTTCGGTGCGGCACATTCACCTGCGCCTGCAGGGGGTTTTTTGTAGCCTGCATTGGCGAAAATCTCCGTCAGGCTTTTTTCCTCACCAGCCAGATTAAAAAAATGATAATGTTCAAAAATCTGATCCTGCAATGCGACAGAATGGGCTTTTCGTTTTTCTTTTAACCGGATAATTTCATTTTTTTGTGCGGGATGATTCTGGTCTTCCAGCGCGCTGATCATTTGATTCATCACGGTGAGCTCTTCCATTCCTATATTAAGAAAACTATTCTCGGTAAGTAAATCGAACACCGGTGGTACGAATTTGGCATGTTGATTACTGCCTGCTAACTTTCCTGAGAAGGCAGAAAGATACCCGATTTCGCCGAGTGGGTTTTGAACCACCAAAACGCCGAACATTTTGCCAATCACTGTGCCTTCATTCTGATCAGATAATCCGAAATTGTGAATCCAATCGGTTTGGTTTGATAAATAAGCTTGCAGTTGTTTGGCCGCCAGCAAACAAAGTGGATGCGGTTTGGTAATCATCAAACTAAATTTTGCAGAAACAATTTCCGTTGAGATCACTTCATCGAAAGGTGTGAAATATGGATCTATAGAAATTTCGGCCATGAACTACTCAATTTAATTATTCGCTTTACTTATTGTGTTTTTGAACAGCCAGTTTGGAAGTTCGTTGCCTAAAAAAGGAGTAGAAAAAATATCATTATGCGACAAATTATCCATTTCCCAAAAACGGATTTTATGTTCATGGCTCACTTCCTTATAGAATTGTTCATCGCTGGCAAAGGGATTTTCAGTGTCCGCATTTCCATGGATAATCCACAAGGGAATCTTCGATAGCATAGCTATCTGATTAAATTGAGGGATGCCGGAAACACTAATTCCTGCCGCAAATAAATCAGGTCTTAATGCCAGCGCATTGATTGCTGTTGATGCACCCATTGAAAATCCAACAACATAAATTCTATTCTGATCAATATTTAGAGCTGTTTTCAAGCTGTCTACTAACTGTAATGCAACTGTTAAACAAGGTTGAGGACTTGAAGTGAGCAGATTTCTTTGCTGATCTAATGAATAATTTGATGACCTGGAAGGAAACTGCGGTGCCAACACGTAGGCCGGATACTTTGCCTGCGTCTTATCCATTGCAAACAGCTTAGCTAAAATTCCAAGCTGACTAACGTTGTCTGTACCGACGGCGTTGGAGCCATGAAAGAAGACAATTAATGGCAGTTTCTGGTTCCTGGAATTTAAGGGTTTAAATAGGCGATAAACAATTGTTGTGTCAGAAGTGCCTTTAAATAAACCCTTTTCAAAACGCTCATTTTTAATACTTTTTATGGTTGCTATTCTTTCTTTAAGCCGAAGCGAATCTGAACGTTTCGCAATTTTTACCCTTCCGAAGGTTGAGATTCTGCTGCTACATGAAGAAGCAAACAAAAGCCAGGCCATCATCAGAAGATAAAAGCAATGGTTAAATTTATGTGGCATTAGGTCAGGCTTAGTATATAGCTATCTTAATCTTTCAGCCGAACGAATTAAACGTTCATCTTTATTAATGCCGAATATAGCCAATACAATAAACAAGATGGCTAAAGCTGGTAAATAAGCGCCAATACCAAAACTTGCACCTTCTATACCGCCAGGAAGTTCTTTTGCATAGATACTGCACCAAAAAGCAAAGCCGATAATGGCGATGATGGTAAAAATTGCCACGCGTTTTTGTAAGGTTCGTCTTTTGAAGTTGAAAATATTGATGAAGCACATTAGAATAACAATAACATTCGCAATAATTAGGGGTAGAAATACCTCAGCCTTAAGTGCTTTTCCATTTTTTCCTTCAAAAATATGATGTAGTCCATTGGTATAAATTTCCGATTCTGAGCCATTAGCTACCTTCGTAGCAAGGGGTAAAAATAGCATCAGTATTAAAGAAAGGGTTGCTAAGAAAAGCCAGATAGATTGTATGCGTTGTATCATGCTGAAAATAAAATTTTCACAAACTTACCTAAAAATGCATTTGCTTGCAAAGTAAGGTTTTGCAAATCACCTTGAAGCCATTTTTTATTTTGAATCAAGTATTTTGAAATGAGCATCAGAAAGCATGAATTCATAATTACCGTTAGGGTACAATTTCATCGATGTTCCGCACGTTGCGGTGTTTAAAAACACATTTTGGCGTAAATAGCCACTGTCGACAATCATTTTAGGATTGCGAAGCACCAGTTTATTAAAGTTTTTTCCACTTTCTTTAATTCGTAACACGGTAACATTTGGATGGGCATTTTTATATCGCTGCGTGTAATCATTTGCACTTTGAATTACTCCCGCTATATATTTATCGCTTTCTCCATCAAGTATACTCCAGCACGTCTCTCCATTAAATTCATATTTTATAAATACGGTGTCCTGTATCTTTTCATTTGATATTTGGGTAAGATAATTTCTGATACTATCCGCCTTGCCCCGTGTGAAAGTGCCAGAAAGCCGGTTATTAGTCAAATAAAGCTTTCGTGAGGAGCAAGCTAGCATCATTGAAAAAACGGTTAGAAATAAGATCGCGAAGAGGGGGTGAAATTTCATGAGTTTTTTTGCATAGTCCTTAGATCTGCTAATATTATAAATTAACTTGCAAATAAAATCGTTACAGTTGAAATATATTTAATTGCGCTATACTATTCCTGCTAATTAAAAGGAAAAAAGTATTTTTGCAGCGTTTTGAACAAAAAAAGGTACTTCATCCAAATCGCTTACGATGGCAGCTTATATCATGGCTGGCAAATTCAACCCAATGCAATTACTGTACAAGAATTGTTAGACCGGGCCATGTCGACGGTTTTGAGGCAGCCTGTAGAAACTTTGGGTTGTGGTAGAACCGATGCAGGTGTGCATGCTAAAGACTTTTATGCACATTTCGATCTCGTAGATGCTGAGGAAAAGAAAGTGTTAAATTCCATTGCAGGGATCAATGCACTTTTACCGTATCAAATTGCAGCAAAACAAATTATTCCGGTTCACGATGATGCCCATGCCCGGTTTGATGCCACGGCCCGTGCTTATCAGTATTATGTTCATTTTGAAAAAGATCCTTTCAAGCTTAACCGGTCCTGGTTGCTTAAAGATAAACTGAATGTAGTGGCGATGAATGAGGCAGCAGCATTGTTGTTAAATTATACAGATTTCTCCTGTTTCAGTAAGTCTAATACCCAAACATTCACCAATAACTGCAAAGTTGTTCAAGCCATCTTCGAAGAAATTGATGGTGGTTTAGTTTTTACTATTGAGGCCGATCGTTTTTTGCGGAATATGGTGAGGGCAATTATGGGTACTTTGGTCCGCATCGGAAAAAATGAAATCAGTTTAACGGATTTTGAAGCCATTATAGAAAGTAAAAATCGAAGCAGCGCCGGACAGTCAGTAGCTGCTTGCGGTTTATATTTAGTTAAAGTAGAATACCCTTATTTAAGGTAGAGGGTAAAAGGCGTAAGCTAAAAGGTTGACAATCGCCTTAATTAAGAATTTGATTTTTGAAATTTTGTGTAACCTGAGAAGCGCCTTAAACCTTCTACCTTACACCCTAAACCCTAAAAATGGCAGTAACAGGCGAAGTATATAACACAGGATTGCTGAAACGTATTTTTCAATACGTAAAGCCTTACCGTGCTATTTTTGTTTGGTCGGTAATTTTGACTGTTTTACTAGCTGCGATTTCTCCTGTCAGGCCTTTTTTAATTAAATATACGCTTGATCATTATATTCTTGCAGGTGAATACAGCGGTCTGGTCAATATGACTATGCTGATGATTTTTATGCTGCTACTGCAAACCCTTATACAATATAACCACACGCTTTTAACCAATACACTTGGGCAATCGGTTATTCGCGATTTAAGAATCAATGTGTTTAACCACATTACCAAACTTCGGCTAAAGTTTTTTGATCAGACACCTATTGGCCAATTAATCACCAGAACGGTATCAGATTTGGAAACCATCGCCGATATTTTCTCCGAAGGGCTGATTTCCATGATCGGAGATTCATTGCAAGTAGTGGTAATAATTGGAGTAATGCTTTATACCGACTGGGAATTAAGCCTGGTGGTACTTTTACCGATCCCGTTATTGATTATCGCCACCAGGAAGTTTCAAAAAGCCATTAAGGTGTCTTTTCAGGAGATCAGAAATGAAGTTTCGAATCTTAATACTTTCCTTCAGGAGCATATTACAGGCGTTTCCATTGTGCAATATTTTGCCAGAGAAAGACAAGAATATAAAAAGTTCTATGCCATAAATAAACGCTATCGCGATGCAAACATCCGCTCAAACTGGTATTATTCTATTTTCTTTCCGGTGGTGGAATTAATCTCTGCAATGTCTTTAGGTCTGCTGGTTTGGTATGGTGCCAAAAGTATTTTAGCCAAACCGATGGACGTAACTCCTGGAACAATTACCCAATTCATTATTTATCTGGGAATGGTTTTTACGCCCATTCGCCAACTGGCGGATAAATTTAACACCCTGCAAATGGGAATGGTAGGCGCAGAACGTGTATTTAAAGTGCTCGATACCAAAGAAACAACCCCGAATAACGGGCAATTCAAACCAGGGAAATTGGCAGGGGATATCGAATTCAAAAATGTTTGGTTTGCCTACAATGAAGACAACTATGTTTTAAAAGACCTCTCTTTTGAAGTGAAAGCCGGCGAAACTGTAGCCCTTGTGGGTGCAACCGGCGCGGGGAAATCATCAACCATTAATATTTTAAATCGCTTTTATGAAATAGGAAAAGGTAAAGTTACGGTAGATGGGATCGAAATTGAGGATTTTGATTTAGACTATCTGAGGAGCCATATTGCAACCGTTTTACAAGATGTTTTTCTGTTTTCGGATACAATATTAAATAACATTACCTTAAATAACCCGGAAATTACAATAGAGGAAGTGGTTGACGCAGCTAAAAAAGTAGGTGCACATGAATTTATCGAACGTTTACCTGGAGGTTATCAGTATAATGTGATGGAAAGGGGCGCAACACTTTCTGCCGGCCAGGCGCAATTGATTTCTTTTATCCGTGCTTTGGTTCACAATCCGGCTATCCTGGTTTTGGATGAAGCCACCTCATCAGTTGATACAGAAACAGAACTGCTGATTCAAAAAGCTATTGATAACTTAATGGAGGGCAGAACTTCGATTGTTATTGCCCATCGTTTGTCTACCATTCAAAAGGCCAATCAGATTATTGTATTGGATAAAGGCGAGATCAAGGAAAAGGGAACGCATCAGCAGTTGTTAAAATTAAACGGCTATTACAAAAAACTTTACGACTTGCAATTCTCATCCGGCGGGATAGCTAAAGCTTAATTTTACCATTTTCCCATAGAATTTCTTAATTTAACATCTTCAAACCTGAAAGATGAAATTACTTAAGTTATCTGCGATCATGCTGATCTCGTTAATCGCTTTAAACGTTTCTGCACAGCAGAAAAAATATGTTATGGTGATTCACGGCGGTGCCGGAACCATTTTAAAAAAGAACATGACGCCTGAAAAGGAAGCCGCCTACATTGCCGTTTTAACCCAGGCATTAAAAGCTGGATACGCAAAAATTAAGGATGGAAAAACCAGTTTGGATGCTGTAGAGGCCACCATTAATGTGTTAGAGAATGATCCGCATTTTAATGCCGGTAAAGGTGCTGTTTTTACTCACGAAGGTAAAAATGAACTCGATGCAGCCATTATGGATGGAAAAAATCTAATGGCTGGGGCTGTTGCAGGGGTAACAACCGTCAAAAATCCAATTTCCGCAGCTCGTGCGGTGATGGAAAAATCTGAGCATGTAATGATGGTTGGCGCCGGTGCAGATCAGTTTGCAAAAGATGCAGGTTTAGAAATCGTAGATCCTAAATATTTCTGGACAAAAGAGCGTTGGGATGGTTTGCAACAAGCCATTAAAGACGATTCTACAAAGGCAGTTTTAGATCATGGCAGTAAAAAATCTGAACTTTTAGGAGCTAAAAATCATGATTATAAGTTTGGTACGGTTGGTTGCGTTGCACTGGATAAGGCCGGAAACCTGGCTGCCGGAACTTCTACCGGTGGCATGACCAATAAAAAATATGGTCGCGTAGGAGATGCGCCGATTATTGGCTCCGGAACTTATTGTAACAACGAAACTGCCGGCATTTCCTGCACGGGGTGGGGAGAGTTTTATATCCGCAATGTAGTGGCCAAAACCATTTCCGATTTAATGGAATATAAAGGTTTATCAGTTGCCGAAGCGGCTAAAGCAGCCTTAGATAAAGTGGGTAAAATGGGGGGTGATGGTGGTTTAATTGCTTTAGACAGGAAAGGAAATATGACTATGCCATTCAACACTGAGGGCATGTATAGGGGCGCAATTACGGCCGATGGCAAGATTGAAGTGAACATCTATAAATAATGAAGAAGCTAAATCTGGTTATCGCTTTTGTTTGCTTCTCGTTTTGGTTAAATGCACAAAGCAAAGGCAATTTATTCATCATTGGAGGTGGGAATCGTTCAGATGAACTGATGAAACAACTGCTGACTACTGCCAGTCTCAAGGCCAGTGATTATATTGTTGTTTTGCCGATGGCGAGTGAAATTCCAGATGTTGGCTTTAAAACATTTCTTACACAAATACAAAAGTTGGATCATCGTTTAATTAGAAACTTCAATTTTAGTAAGCATGATGTAAACGATAAACAATGGATTGATTCGCTTGCTGGCGCTAAACTCATCTACATATTAGGTGGCGACCAGAGTAGATTTATGAAAGCTGTACTGAACACACCAGTTTATGCAGCCATTCATAAAGCTTATAAAGACGGTTCAACCATCGCCGGTACCAGTGCCGGGGCTGCGGTAATGAGTAAATTTATGATTACCGGTACGCAGCTTTTAGATACGGTCTATAAAGAAACATTCAACAAACTCTGGGATAAAAACATAGAATTTGCCGAAGGCCTGGGCTTGCTCGAAAATACAATTATCGATCAGCATTTTTTGAAGCGCAATCGTTATAACCGTTTAATCTCTGCATTGGCTGCGCATCCGGATTTGGTGGGTGTTGGTATAGATGAGGGTACGGCAATTATTGTACATGGCAATAAAGCAACCGTTGCAGGCGAGAGCCAGGTGATTCGAATTGCTGATCCAAAATACCTGATGAAAACTGAGCGCGGATTGCTGAAATTTAAACAAGCTGAATTTGGTGTTTTTACTTCTGGAGATGTGATTGATATTAAGCCCTAGAAATTATTAAACTTAATTCTTCAGCCCGCAGTTATTTAAATGCATAGTTTTAACCCGTGTTACTATGGCTGCTGGCATTACCGGAAGTGGCTTTATTGTTTTAGTTTCTACGTTAACAGCACTAAAGATTATGCCGGTTGAGCACATTTCTATTTTAATTGGGGTAGATCGGTTTATGAGTGAAGCCAGGGCCATTACCAATGTAATCGGCAATGGAATTGCAACACTTGTAATTGCCAAAAGTGAAAATCAGTTTGATGAGACAAAGTATCAGCAGGCAATAAAGGAAGTTAAAGGGTAAGTATTGTTTTTCCGCAACGATTTGCGAAAAAAAGATCCTATTATTAAACCTTTCCTCAAAACAACTTCTAAACCCATAACCCATAACCCATAACCCATAACCCATAACCCATAACCCATAACCCAACTCTTTTACCTACCTTTGTACCAGAAACATGCACACAGCTTGTTTAATTAAAACCAGATCACATTGGCTCAAGAAGAACAAAACAACCGCAAAGAAAAAAGCGAGTTACACCCACGCAACAAACACCGTTCGCGTTACAATTTCAAACAACTTATCTCCACCTCCAAAGAATTAAAACGTTTCGTTTTCAAAAATGAACACAACGATGATTCTATCGATTTTGCAGATCAAAATGCAGTTAAAGCATTAAATAGGGCGTTATTAAAATATTTTTACAACATTTCCCAGTGGGATATTCCCCAGGATTTCCTTTGTCCGCCTATTCCGGGCAGGGCTGATTACATCCATTACGTTGCCGATCTTTTAGGTTCAAGCGCAAAGGGCAAAATCCCAAAAGGAAACAAAATAAACGTGCTTGATATTGGTGTTGGCGCAAATTGCATCTATCCAATTGTTGGTCACCAGGAATACGGATGGACCTTTGTTGGTTCTGAGATTGATCCGCTTTCGGTAGATTCTGCCAAACGTATTGTAGAAGCGAACAAAGAACTGCAGGGTGCAGTAGAAATTCGCCAGCAATCATCAAAACTAGGTATTTTTAGAGGTATTGTTGGCGCAAGAGAACGGTTTGATGCCGTGGTTTGTAACCCACCATTCCATTCCTCGTTAAAAGAAGCTGAGCAGGGAACCCGTCAGAAATGGCGCAACCTGGGAGGCAATGAAAAAGAAGTAAAACACGTATTAAATTTTGGTGGTAACAAAGCAGAACTTTGGTGCCCTGGCGGTGAACGTGCATTTGTAGAGCAAATGATTATCCAAAGTGCTCAAATAAAAGACCAGGTGTTGTGGTTTACTTCATTGGTGTCTAAAAGTGCAAATTTGAAAAGTATTTATAATGCATTGGTAAAATCAGATGCTTTCGAAGTACGCACCGTACAAATGAGCCAGGGCCAAAAAATCAGTCGTTTTGTAGCCTGGACTTTTAAGGATGATGAAGCACAGGCTGAATGGGCAAAGGGATGGAGAACTGAGCCGAAACCTAAAGTTGAAAAAACGGAAAAATCAGAAGCTAAATAAACAAATGATTAGAAAGCAAAGCCGGATTAACGTAAAGTTAGTCCGGCTTTTTTATTTCTTTTCGTAAACGATTATAATTACTAAATCATCGTCAGCACTTGGCGCAATGCCATGCGAACTTCCGGGGCGGGTTAATATGGCATCTCCAGGTTTAACAGGAAAGGTCTTACCATTCATTTGCATTTTTCCGCTACCGCTAACTACATAATATATTTCATCTTCTTGCTGCAGGTGGTAGCCGATGGAAGATCCCGGTTTTAAAATTCGCTTTTTAAATACAGTTTTGAGGTTTTTAGCTCCGCTGAAAAAATTGAATCCAACCGTTTCCCCGCCGCCCTGATGGGTTCCAGGTTCTTTCTTAGTAACGTCTACGTCATTCTGTAAAATGTATTTACTCGTATCAACATCTTGTGCCTTTACACAGATTGTCGATAGAATCATCAAAACTGAAGCTGTTATAAGTTTAACTTTCATGGGCTGATTAATGGTTTGGATTAAAGTTACAAACTCTTTTGTCCAGTTCACTCTTTGAGGAACGGACTTCAATTTTTAATCAATGTAATGATTTCGGATTACAAACCTAATCATATCGCATTAGCATACCAGGATTACAGTGCTGGTAACTTTGGTATGAAAAAGATAAGGGATAAGACAGATTGCAGTGGTCATAATGCAGTTCCTTACATTTTACTGAAAAAACGCGGCAAATAATATGGTTTTGGGTTGGACTTTCCACTCCAAAATATTAGATTTGCACAAAAAAAATTGATACATGAGCGTTTTAGTAAATAAAGATTCTAAGGTTATCGTTCAGGGTTTTACCGGAAACGAAGGAACTTACCATGCTGAGCAGATGCTGGCCTATGGTACAAACGTAGTTGGTGGTGTAACTCCTGGCAAAGGTGGGCAATTACATTTAGAGAAGCCTGTTTTTAATACTGTTAAAGATGCTGTTGATCAAACAGGAGCGAATGTATCTATCATTTTTGTGCCACCGGCTTTTGCTGCTGACGCAATTATGGAAGCTGCCGAAGGTGGTATTAAAGTAATTGTTTGTATTACTGAAGGTATTCCAACTAAGGATATGATTCAGGTAAAAGAATATATTTCTGACCGTGATGTTACTTTGATTGGCCCTAACTGCCCGGGTATTATCACTGCTGATGAAGCTAAAATTGGTATCATGCCAGGATTTATCTTCAAAAAAGGTAATGTAGGTGTAGTTTCTAAATCAGGAACTTTAACTTACGAAGCGGTAGATCAGGTTGTTAAAGCCGGTTTGGGTATCACTACAGCGATCGGAATCGGTGGTGACCCAATTATTGGTACGCCAACTGTTGAAGCGGTAAAATTATTAATGAACGATCCTGAAACTCACGGTATCATCATGATTGGTGAAATTGGTGGTGGAATGGAAGCTGAAGCTGCGCTTTGGATTAAAGAACATGGTACTAAACCGGTTGTTGGTTTCATCGCTGGTCAAACTGCGCCTCCGGGACGTAGAATGGGTCATGCTGGTGCAATTGTAGGTGGTGCTGACGATACAGCTGCTGCTAAAATGAAAATCATGCGTGAGTGTGGTATTCGTGTGGTAGAGAGTCCTGCTGAAATTGGTGCTGCAATGGCAGAAGAATTAGCAAAATAAGATTTAAAAATCTCAATATAGAAAAGCGTCTCGATTAAGTTCGGGACGCTTTTTTTGTAATAACTGAAAATAAATTGCCAGGTAAATATAGAAATTATGGTAAAGAAAAGGGAAAGAATTTTAGAATTTTGATTAGATTAGTTTCAAAATTATCAATATGGATTATAGAATAAAACAAGATAATTTTCCCTATAAAAATGAAACTGATTTAATTATTAATGCGGCGATAGATGTTCACAAAGATTTAGGTTGTGGTTTTCTGGAGATTGTTTATAAAGATGCACTTTGTATCGAATTAGAAAGCAGAGGTCATCATTACGAACGAGAGAAGCGTTATGCTGTTTATTATAAAGAAATTTTATTACCGCATAGTTTTTATGCTGATTTCGTGATTTTTGATTCGGTTATATTAGAAATTAAATCTAAAAGTGGAATTGCAAATGAGGATTTGGCTCAGACCATTAATTATTTGAAATGTTCTGAATGTAAAGTAGGGTTAATTTTAAATTTCGGTAAACCAACTTTAGAAATTCGACGTGTTATTCTGTAAGAAATTAATCCCAAGTATTTAGTGTTTCAGTGGGAAAATATGTCTTTAGCAAATCGCATTTAGTACCTACATTCCGTGCCTTCCGTGTTTCCGTGGCAAAAGATTTTTTTAGCAAATCAACTTCAGCGCTACATTCCGTGTTTTCTTTATTTCCGTGGCAAAAGCTTTTTTTGCAAATCAACTTCATCGCTACATTCCATGTCTTCGGTGTTTAAGAGGAAAATAAAGATTTAAGTTCATTTATCATCACTTTGTAAACACTATCGCAAACCCCTAAACCATCAAACCAAAATCAAATCTATAGCGTATATTGATACATGAAAACGATGTTAAATAAACTATTTTTGATCTCTGCTGTTGTTTTAATAACAGGTCTTTCTGCATGTGCTCAGAAGCAGGAAAAGAAAGAAAAGAAGCAGGTACAGCAATCAGAAAATATTATACCGAAAAAGAAAATGAACTGGAATCCATTAACACCCGAAGAAGAGAGAGTAATTGTAAATAAAGGAACGGAATATCCTGGTACAGGTAAGTACGAACACACCACGGATAAGGGTACATATACTTGTAAACGTTGTAATGCTGCCCTTTACAGGTCTGAAGCAAAATTTGATGCACACTGTGGCTGGCCGGCATTTGATGATGAAATCAAAGGCGCTGTAACCCGTATTCCTGATGCAGATGGATCACGTACAGAAATTGTTTGTACAAATTGTAAAGCACATCTAGGTCACGTTTTCGTAGGCGAAGGATTTACCAATAAAGACACCCGTCATTGTGTAAATTCTATCTCTATGAACTTCGTGCCAGATCAAAAATAAGGTGGGTATAGTAGGGTTAGGTAAAGGCGTATAGCGAAAGTTGTACGCTTTTTTTTATGCGTTTCATTTCGTAACTGTTTTCTTGCGTTTCAGCCTGAAAGAGCGGCAAAAGTTGTATTTTTTGCGGGTTGTATCTTGATGGTTTTCACTCGGTTAACCCATCAAGTTTTCCACAAATTGCTGATTATAAACTAAATGCTTATATTTGCAGACTCGATAAAGAAATTTTAGCCTATGAAGTATTTTCTGTTATTAAGTTTTTGTCTCGTTTTTACACAAGTTAAAGCACAGCGATCCGGACCCTCAAATGATCCGGATAACATCGAAAAAACAGTTCTCGCAACTTATTATCACAGAAAATTCGAAGGTCGGCGCACCAGTAGCGGTGTAAAATACAGGGCCAAGCAATTAACCGCCGCACACCGCACCTTACCCATGGGAACCTTAATCACGGTAACCAATCCCGACAATGGAAAATCAGTCATTGTAAAGGTTAATGATCGTGGCCCATTCTCCAAAAAATTAGCCATAGACCTTTCAGAAAGTGCTGCTAAACAGATTGGTATCTACCATAAAGGCATCGCTTCCGTAAACCTGAATTACACCCTCGAATAACCCCTCTTTTTACCTCAAAATCTAGTATAAATTTAAGTTATTAACACTCATTTTTGTTTACTAAACCCTTAAAATTAAACAATTAGCTTTTTTTTCGCCCGAAAATGATATTTAGCTGATGCGTTTATCAACTAAAATCAAAGTGATGTTAACAACTTTGATTCACTAAACAGGCCGTCCGTATCTATATTTGTTGCTACAAAGTTCTTTAACTTCTTGCACTTGAAAACAAATATAAAAGCTTAGTTTTTAGTAATTTATAGGTATATCTCTCTGATTACAAATTTAAATTTTCCTAGCTAAAACCTTAGTTGTTCGTCAGGTAAAAGGGTTAGCACTTTCACAACAGCGTTTTGATAAAAGACATTACAACCACCATTTAAAATTGGCGGATGCGTGCTTTTGTCGGCTCTGATTAAAATAGTAAAAAATAAAGTATCAGCTATGGAACAGGAATTATTGCTACAAGAAAACAAAGATAGGTTTGTGCTTTTGCCGATTAAATATCCGGCAATTTGGGAAATGTATAAAAAAACCGAAGCTAGTTTTTGGACTGCAGAGGAGATTGATCTTTCTGACGACCAAAAACACTGGGATAATTTAAATGACGGGGAAAGACACTTCATTTCTCATATCCTTGCTTTCTTTTCTGCTAGTGATGGTATTGTAAATGAAAACCTTGCGGTAAACTTCATGAGTGAGGTTCAGCTGCCAGAAGCGCGTTGCTTTTATGGTTTCCAGATTATGATGGAAAATATTCATGCTGAAACCTATGCGTTGTTGATTGATACTTACATTAAAGATCCGGAAGAAAAAGATCGTTTGTTCCATGCTATCGATACTGTTCCTGCAGTAAAGAGAAAAGCAGAATGGGCACTTCGCTGGATAGAAAACGGAACGTTTGCAGAAAGATTAGTTGCATTTGCTGCGGTTGAAGGTATTTTCTTTAGCGGAAGTTTCTGCTCGATCTTCTGGTTAAAAAAACGTGGTTTGATGCCGGGATTAACTTTCAGTAATGAGTTAATTTCGAGAGATGAAGGTTCGCACTGTGAGTTTGCCTGTTTATTGTACGGTATGTTAAGCAACAGACTGAGTGAAGAGCAAGTTCATGGCATCATCAGCGATGCAGTAGAAATCGAAAAAGAATTTATTACTGAGGCATTGCCTGTTGCGTTAATTGGCATGAATGCAAAACTAATGAGCCAGTATATTGAGTTCGTAGCCGACAGGTGGTTACAGGAATTAGGTTATACAAAAATCTACAATGCAACTAATCCTTTCGATTTTATGGAAATGATTTCATTGCAGGGTAAAACCAATTTCTTCGAGAAACGTGTAGGTGATTATCAAAAAAGTGGTGTATTAACATCTGCTGATAATAACAAACAGGCATTTTCGTTAGACGAAGACTTTTAAGGGTGCTTAAAGCAGAAAGTTTGCCCTTGTCGTCATTGCGAGGCACGAAGCAATCTTAATTCAACAGATACAACAATAAAATTTTTAACGCGATAAACAAGTCTTGATACTTGATACTCGCTACTTGATACAAAATTAAAATCTCATCACATATGTTCGTACTAAAAAGAGATGGCCGCAAAGAGCCGGTGCAATTTGATAAAATCACAGCTCGTATTCAAAAGTTGTGCTACAGTCTAAACTCAGACCTTGTAGATCCAATTGATGTTGCAAAAAAGGTAATTGAAGGTTTATATGATGGCGTAACCACATCAGAGTTAGATAACCTTGCTGCTGAAACGGCTGCATCGTTAACTACAAAACACCCTGATTATGCATTGCTGGCATCGCGTATCGCGGTTTCTAACTTGCACAAAAACACCATAAAATCATTCTCAGGTACAATGAAAATGTTGTACGAATATTACGACCCGAAAGCACAAAAAGCGGCACCGCTTATCGCTGATGATGTTTTTGAAATTATTGAAAAAAATAAAGACATTTTAGATAGTTCAATCATTTACGATCGCGATTTTGGTTTCGACTATTTCGGTTTCAAAACTTTAGAAAAATCTTATTTGCTGAAAGTAAACGGCCAGATTGTGGAACGTCCTCAGCATTTGTTTATGCGTGTATCTGTGGGTATTCACAAAGAGGATATTGAGAGTGCAATCAAAACCTATAACCTCATGAGTGAGCGTTGGTTTACTCATGCTACACCAACTTTATTCAACGCAGCTACACCAAAACCACAAATGTCATCATGTTTCCTGTTAACCATGCAGGATGATAGCATTGATGGTATTTATGATACCTTGAAGCAAACTGCAAAAATTTCTCAAAGTGCTGGTGGGATTGGATTAAGCATCCACAACATCCGCGCAACAGGTTCTTATATTGGTGGAACGAATGGTACAAGTAACGGGATTATCCCGATGTTACGCGTATTTAATGATACTGCACGTTATGTAGATCAGGGTGGAGGTAAGCGTAAAGGTGCTTTTGCAATTTATTTAGAGCCTTGGCATGCCGATGTTTTCGAATTCCTTGATTTACGTAAAAATCATGGTAAAGAGGAAATGCGTGCACGTGATTTGTTTTATGCACTTTGGATAAACGATTTGTTTATGCAACGGGTTAAAGACAATGGCGAATGGACATTATTCTGTCCACATGAAGCACCAGGTTTAGCAGATTGTTTTGGTGCTGAGTTCGAAGCTTTGTATGCTAAATATGAAGCAGAAGGACGTGGCAGAAGAACAATTAAAGCACAAGAACTTTGGTTTGCTATTTTAGATTCGCAAATTGAAACCGGTACACCTTACATGTTGTTTAAAGATGCTGCGAACAGCAAATCTAATCAACAAAATTTAGGTACAATTAAGAGTTCTAACCTGTGTACTGAGATTATTGAATATACGTCGAAAGATGAAGTTGCGGTTTGTAACTTAGCTTCATTAGCATTACCTCGATTTGTCATTAATGGAAAATTTGACCATGATAAATTATATGATGTAACCTATCAGGCTACTTTAAACCTGAATAAAATCATCGATCATAACTATTATCCGGTTCAGGAAGCTGAAAATTCAAACATGCGTCACCGTCCGGTTGGATTAGGTGTGCAAGGTTTAGCTGATGCCTTTATTTTATTGCGTTTACCGTTCGAAAGTGATGAAGCAAAACGTTTAAATAAAGATATTTTCGAAACGATTTATTTCGCATCGATGACTGCATCTCACGATTTAGCAGTGAAAAATGGTCCTTACCAAACTTTCAAAGGTTCTCCATTATCTAAAGGCCAGTTCCAGTTTGATTTATGGAATGTAACGCCAGATAGCGGAAGATGGGATTGGGATGTATTACGTACGAAAGTAGTGAAAGATGGGGTTTATAACTCTTTATTGGTTGCACCAATGCCAACTGCATCTACTTCTCAAATCTTGGGTAATAACGAATGTTTCGAGCCATATACTTCCAATATCTACACCCGTCGTGTATTAAGTGGAGAGTTTGTAGTGGTAAATAAACACTTATTAAAAGACTTGGTAGCCCTAGGTTTATGGAATAACGATATGAAAAACCAAATCATATTGGCTAATGGTTCCATCCAGGCTATTCCATCAATTCCAGATTATATCAAAGAATTGTACAAAACGGTTTGGGAAATTAAAATGCGTAACATCATCGATATGGCTGCCGATCGTGGTGCTTATATCTGCCAATCGCAATCGTTAAACTTGTTCGTAAATGCACCAAATACTTCAAAATTAACTTCAATGCACTTCTACGCATGGGAGAAAGGATTGAAAACCGGTATGTATTACTTACGTACCCAAGCAGCATCTCAAGCCGTTAAATTTACAGTAGAAAACCAGGGCGGCAAAGCAATCGAAGCTGTAATTCCTGCAAATATTCCGCAAGACCAGGTTGCAGAAGAAATCGTAGACGGACCAGTTTGTTCTATGGAAGAAGGTTGCATTAGCTGTTCGGGTTAGCAGGAACAAAGATTAAGGAGCAAAGCTGAAAGACTAAAGCGGAAAGCATTAGTTCATCATAAAGCAATAATATAGATAAGGTTTTGGGCAAACGCTCAAAACCTTATTTTTTGTTTATACTTTTGTAATACATAGGTTTACCTTAAACCTTTCATCTTATGCCTTCAACCTTAAAACATAGCAAACACGAAATCATTCCTTGCGAAAGATGTGGAACGGCTATTGAGTGCAAGGCGAATTCTTATACCAAATGTCAATGTAGTGTGGTTCAGTTAAGCATTAACGAAGTGCAATATATTTCAGAATTGTATGATGGTTGCCTCTGTGCGAAGTGTCTGTTCGAATTGCAACAAGAATATCGGGAGGAAATTGGGGTTTGAAACTAAGGTGTTTTATTGCTCAGATAACATGCTACAAGTCTTTTAAAATAACCTGAAAAGCAAGTTTCTGTGCCTTTCGGTTGCTGCAGCCCCGCCATTCATTTCAATCTTTAAACAACTCCTGTAATTCGGAGGAACGAAGAATCGGTTCCATCGGTTGCAGGTTCTTCTTTCCTCAGCATTACAGTATATTTAGGGTTGCTGCAATTAAAGTATTTCCATTACTGTCGGGTTTGGAAAACTTCTTTCGATGTTTTTAGGAAAGTAAAAATCCCTCCTGAGTTTACATTATTCCGCTGGTTGGAGCCAAATGGCGATAAAATGCGATATGTTTATGCAGTTCGCTATTTATTGCGGGCCGGTTTAGCTACCTGAATAATTAAAGGAAAGGACATCGGATTTAACCTAATTTTCTTAAAAAATCCAAATAAATTTAGAAACTGTTCAAATGTCGATTTGTAATTAATGATGTGGCGTTTGGGTACCATATTCTATGGCAACAGCCGGGATACGTATTTCCAAGCACCTTAATAAATTTATATAACAAAAAAAACAGGATTATATTTTTCATTGCAATGTTAACGGTTATAGCAATCACGCGATGTCTTAAGTATGTGTGCAAGGTTTTTTCAAAAAAAAATATGATTATAATCCAGTTTCCAATCGTATTTCAAGTTCTCCGGTTATGGCTATTTGACTATTCTTTAATAACTTGGGGTTTAATGTACCTATTTGATTTGCAATAAAATTCAAGATACTTACTTGTTCATTTTTACCAGCTTTTGGTATCACAAAACTTCCCGCATTGCTTATTTTTAGGGTATCCATATCACTATTATAAGTTGTTACAGTAGGTTCTTTAGGGTTAGTAGTTTTAATTGATTTTTCAATAATTAATTGGTTAACATCGCCCATGTTTTTCCAGCTAAAAGCAAAATCTTTGTCTAAATTACCATTTTTAGCACATAGAACATCTTGTGCTTTTACAGGTTTTAGTACCATTATTTCAGCTAAAAAGAATCTTTTTCCGTTTGGTAATTCTATCTCCAATTTGTATTTATTATCAATGGGTTCAAAATTTTGGTTGTAGTAGTAATAATCTTTTGTGTAATAAAGCCCATTTTCTACGGTATAATCAAATTTACTCCCGTTAATAAAAACTTTAATAGTATCGTTCCTTATTTCATGGCGTTCACTATCGTATAATTCTACCGTTGCATTATTTTCATTTTGCTTTTCTAAACTTTGGTGAATATCTATTACGGCGCTAATTACGTTGATGTCTTGTAAATCTTTATTGGTTAAGGTAGATTGATTACAAGAAACAATAAGCAAGGCAATTGAAAAAAATATAAATAATAGGGAAATGGATAATGCAGTTTTTATTTTCATAATGTGAGCTTGGTTTAAATCAAATTAATTAACCAAAAAACAACAGCTAAATTATTTTATTAAAATACGTTTGTTTACTGAACATTTACCTTTTAATTAATATTTGCACAAACTGAACTGTTATTTGTCAGAAAATAATGATTATTTGTATTATTCAGTTTATAAATATTAAATAATCTCCCTTAGTATTTGATCACGATATACATGGTATAAATACAACAAAAATGGCTGCCTGATTAATTAAAGAAAAGGCATTTACTTAGCCACACTTCTCCCTGAAAATCCGGTATCACTAAAGCGGACTTCTATAGAGTTATTAACAAAAAACGTTTTTTTTATTTCTTTACGAATGTGCTTTAACTAAAATAGCCGTTTTAAGTCTTTTTCTGACACCGGTTAAGCGATTTCGGGAAATGTCAAGTGCAGATGGTATTTCTACGATAATCGTCCTTAAATGATATTTCAGGTCTTAAAATCGATGAAAATATATGTGCGAAATAGGTGTTAAATGTCGTAACAAAGCATTTAATTTACTGTCAATATAGCGCTTGGTAAATGGTTTATCAGGCTAAAAAAATAGAAAATACATATTATTATGGAAGCGCTCATTTCTAATTATTGGTGGGTTTTAGTGGCACTGTTGTGTGCAGTTTTATACAAATATATTTTGCGTTTCTTATTCGGGATGGTTATCGTTCCCGAAGACAGAATTGGCTTAATTACCAAAAAATTCGTGCTCTTTGGCTCTGATAGGGAATTGCCCGATGGACGAATTATTGCCGTAAAAGGCGAAGCTGGTTTCCAGGGAAAAACACTTGCGCCAGGGTTGTATTTTGGTATGTGGTTTTGGCAATACAGTGTTAATATGGAGCAATTTACCATCATCCCCGAAGGTAAAATCGGATTGATTATGGCCAAAGATGGCTCAGAGATTCCAACCGGAAACATTTTAGGGCAAAGAGTAGAATCAGACAACTACCAGGATGCGGTAAAGTTTCTTGATAACGGTGGGCAGCGTGGTCGGCAAACGTCGTACATTACTTCTGGTTCCTATCGGATCAACACGATGCTATTTCAGGTTTCGGTAACCGATATGATCCGGATTCAGGAAAGCATGGTTGGTATTGTAACTACGCTGGATGGTTTGCCAATTGAAGCCAATCAGATTGCCGGTAAACTGGTAGAGGGACACAATAACTTTCAGAATTTCGATGCCTTTATTAAACAAGGTGGTAATCGTGGTTTGCAGCCGCAGGTTATTCTGGCGGGGTCTTACAATTTAAATCCCTGGGCCATTCAATTGGAAGAAATCCCAATGACAGAAATTGCCATTGGCTACGTTGGGGTTGTGATTTCTTTTATTGGTACAGATGGAAACGATTTAACAGGTGCTGACTTTAAACATGGTAACATTGTTGGCAAGGGTTCGAAAGGTGTTTGGTTAGAGCCGCTTGGCCCGGGTAAATACCCCATTAACAAATATATTATGAAAGTGGAATTGGTGCCAACAACCAATTTAGTTCTGAATTGGGCATCGGCACGTAGTGAAGCCCATAATTTGGATAAAAACCTGTCAACCATTACCGTGCGTTCTAAAGATGGTTTTCCTTTCAATCTGGATGTGGCACAAATTATTCATGTGCCTACAACTGAAGCACCAAAAGTAATTGCCCGTTTCGGTAATATGGTTAACCTGGTTTCGCAGGTTTTGGAGCCAACCATTGGTAACTATTTCCGTAACTCCGCACAAGGAAGTGATGTAATTGCTTTCTTAAGCACGCGTAAAGAACGTCAGGAATCGGCTAAAGAGCATATTCGCAAAGTGCTTGATGAATATAACGTAAACGCCGTTGATACTTTGATTGGTGACATTGTTCCGCCAGAAAGTTTAATGAAAACCCTAACAGACCGTAAAATTGCGGAAGAGCAAAAGGTGACTTACGAAACACAAAAGCAGGCGCAGGAAACACGTCAGGGGATGGAAAAAGAAACAGCCATTGCCGATATGCAAAAGGATATTGTGAAAGCCCAACAAAGTGTAGAGATTGCCGAGCGCACAGCAAGTGCAACAGTTAAAAAATCGGAAGGTGATGCAGCAGGTGTAAAATTAGCGGTTGGTGCAGAGGCTGAAGCAACAAAAATGAGGGCCCATGCAGAAGCTGAAGCAACTAAAGCGAGAGCGCAGGCAGATTCGGAAGCAATTAAATTGAGAGCCTCAGCAGAAGCTGAACAAATTTCGCTAACAGGTGGTGCTGAAGCTGGTAAAATTTTAGCTATTGGTAAATCTACTGCCGAAGCTTATGAACTCGCCGTTAAAGCATTGGGTGGCGAAAACTTTACCCGTTATAAAATTACCGAAGAATTATCGAAAGGTAATGTAAAGTTGATTCCTGATGTGTTGATTGGTGGAAATGGGAATAACGGAGGCTCGGCAATGGATGGTTTGCTAGGTTTGAAATTGATGGAGTTAATGGATCCTCAACAGCGAAAAGAGGTTGTAGCAGTCGCAGAGATTATTGAAACTCAAACTAAAAGGGGATAATATAAGCCCTTAATTTAATTTTTTTAAAGTAAGCCTCGATGAAAATCGGGGCTTCTTTTGTTTTCGACCATAAAAAGGTCTTCAAAAGGCTCAGACTTATAAAAGATTTCGCTATAATTAGGATTGTAGTTTTGCTCCTTTTTTAGGAGCAATTAGTTTATACATGTTACAACCTTAAATAGCCACAATTTCCAAGGTTTTTAAATGGGATTGAAGTAACATTCGTTTAGTTTATTGTCAGCTTTGACAACTTTACTAACCAGGTTGTTCAGAAAGGTGTCAAAGTTATAAATTAAAGATTTAACGGAAAGCCCAGCTAACACGAACTTGACTGCTGCATTTGCTTTTCTAAAAAACAATTACATCATTATGCCGTTCTACTTTTAAACAAAATAGTAACTTTGCAACCTAATTTTGAATGAATGAATTTTGACTGATTGAATGGTGTGCAAATCACTCATTTTATCATTCTCTCATCCAATAATTTATAAGATGAAGAAAGTAAACGTTGGCTTGGTACAGATGAGTTGTACTAAAGATAAACAAGAAAATTTAGACAAAGCGATCGCTAAGGTTAGAGAGGCAGCAGCAAAAGGCGCACAAATTGTGTGTTTGCAAGAGCTTTTTACTTCGTTGTATTTCTGCGATGTAGAGGATTATGCCAACTTCGATTTAGCAGAGGCTATTCCTGGCCCATCTACTGATGCTTTGCAATTGGTTGCTAAAGAATTGGGTGTGGTGATTATTGCTTCTTTATTTGAGAAGCGTGCTGCCGGGATTTACCACAATACCACTGCTGTTTTAGATGCGGATGGTGCTTACTTAGGTAAGTATCGTAAAATGCACATTCCTGATGATCCGGCTTATTACGAAAAGTTCTATTTCACGCCGGGCGATTTAGGCTATAAGGTTTTTGAAACGAAATTCGCCAAAATCGGGATCTTAATTTGCTGGGATCAATGGTATCCGGAAGCTTCAAGAATTACTGCTTTAATGGGTGCTGATATTATGTTCTATCCAACGGCTATCGGTTGGGATACTACGCAAGATGAGGAAACGAATCAAGATCAATACAATGCCTGGCAAACTATCCAGCGTTCGCATTCGGTAGCCAATGGGGTTCCGGTAGTGAGTGTTAACCGCGTTGGTTTTGAGCAGGATGGTGCCATGAAATTCTGGGGTGGAAGTTTCGCAACGAATGCTCAAGGTAAGTTGCTTTATTTAGCTTCGCATGATCAGGAGGAGACCCACGTAGTGGAGTTAGACCTTGATCAAAGTGATTTTATGCGTAAACACTGGCCGTTTTTGAGGGATAGAAGAATCGATTCTTACCAGCCAATTACGAAAAGATATATTGACGAAGATTAAAATTTAGTCGGAAGTCAGGAGACCGAAGTCGGAGGTTTGGATGGTTAAGGAGGAGTTCGAAAATTAGTATCTTCATACTTAATAAATTTAATCTTCGACTAAAAATGGCTTTCAAATTCGAAAAACTTAAAGTTTGGCAAAAGGCTTTAGACCTTGCAGATGAAATTGATAAAATGACTAAGGCTTTTCCAAGAGAGGAAATGTATGTTCTTACCTCTCAAGTTAAAAGAGCAGCAGATTCTATTTCGATGAATATTGCCGAAGGAAGTACAGGGCAAAGTAATCCAGAGTTTAAGGGTTTTTAAGTTATGCTTTAAGGTCTAATATTGAAGTGGTGAATTGCCTGCATTTATCTATTAGACGTGGCTATATCTCAAAAGAAATTTTCAGAAACATTATCAATCTTGCGAAGAAATTTTGATCATGATTTCTGCTTTAATCAAGTCATTAAACTAGTCGAATGTTATTTTGGCAGTTAAAATATAAAAACAATTTATCATCCGACTTCGGGCACCCGACTTTCGGACTAATTATAAAACTAAATCATCGGACTTCGGACACCCGACTTTCGGACTAAAAATATATGTCAAATTTTCCTCCAAGAAAAGAACTGAATTTAAATCAATTCGATTATTCACCAAAGCAGCAAGGATATTCTTTTCCTGCTGAATGGGAAAAACATGAAGCCACCTGGTTAAGCTGGCCACATAAAGAGGCAAGTTGGCCAGGGAAAATAGACTCAATTTATAAGCCATATTGCCAATTTATAAAAGTGGTTGCTGAGGGAGAAAAAGTTCGCATCAATGTAAAAGATGAAGAAATGAAGGCTTTTGCGCTTGCTGAACTTAGAAAAATTGATGCAGATTTAAATCAGGTTGAATTTTATTTTAATGAAACGAACGATGCCTGGTGCCGCGACCACGGTCCGGCTTTTGTGTTGAAAGAAAATGAAAAAGCAGTCATAGATTGGGGTTACAATGCATGGGGTGGAAAATATCCTCCGTTTGATTTGGACGATGTGGTTCCCACTAAAATTGCAAAACACTTTGACTTACCCTTATTTAATCCTGATATCGTGATGGAAGGTGGTTCTGTTGAATTTAATGGTGCCGGGACGGTTTTAACCACTACTGCTTGTTTATTAAATGAAAACCGTAATCCACATTTAACTAAAGAACAAATCGAAAAATATTTGCTTGAATACTATGGACAAGAGCAGGTTTTGTGGTTAGGTGATGGAATTGTTGGCGATGATACCGATGGCCACATCGATGATATTACCCGATTTGTGAATGAAGATACTGTTTTGACGGTTGTAGAAAGCAATCCGCTGGATGAAAATTATATCTTGTTACAAGAGAATCTGGAGGCCTTAAAAGCTATGAAGCTGAAAGATGGTAGATCATTGAATATTGTTCAATTGCCTATGCCATCTCCCGTGATTCATGAAGACACCCGTTTACCGGCATCTTATGCCAATTTTTATATCGCTAATTCAGCGGTAATTGTTCCGGTTTTTAATGATGTAAATGACCAAAAAGCTTTAGATATTATTCAAAGTTGTTTCCCCGATAGGAAAGTTATTGGGATCAACTCAGTTGATATTATCTGGGGATTAGGAAGTTTTCACTGTTTAAGCCAGCAGGAACCGGCTGTTTAAGTAAATAGTCTGGAGTCGAAAGTCATTAGTCAATTTGGTTTTAAGTATTAACTTTACAACATTAAAATATTTCAACTTTACAACATTTCATAATGAAATTACTAGAAGGAAAAACAGCATTAATTACAGGCGCATCGAAAGGTATCGGTCGTAAAATAGCTGAAAAATTTGCTGAGCAAGGTGCTAATGTTGCTTTTACATACTTATCATCAGTAGAAAAAGGGGAAGCTTTAGAGCAGGAATTACAAAGCTTCGGCACAAAAGTTAAGGGTTATAGGTCTGATGCGTCAAAGTTTGATCAGGCTGAGCAATTGATTACTGATGTTGTAGCTGAATTTGGAACGATTGATATCGTTGTTAATAATGCTGGTATTACGAAAGATGGTTTGTTGATGCGGATGAGCGAAGAAAATTGGGATGATGTGATCAACATTAACTTAAAATCAATCTTCAACGTGACTAAAGCGGCATCTAAAGTAATGATGAAAGCACGTAAAGGTGTTTTTATCAATATGAGTTCGGTTGTTGGTGTTACGGGTAACGCCGGACAAGCAAATTATGCTGCATCAAAAGCAGGTATTATCGGCTTTACAAAATCTGTTGCTAAAGAATTGGGTTCTAGAAATATTCGTGCTAACGTGGTTGCACCAGGTTTTATCCGTACTGAAATGACAGAAGTTTTAGACCCTGCGGTTGTTGCGGGTTGGGAAAAAGATATTCCCCTGAAACGTGCTGGCGAAACAGAAGATATTGCCAATGTTTGCGTGTTCTTGGCGTCAGATATGAGTGCTTACGTAACCGGGCAAACGCTTTCTGTTTGTGGCGGAATGCTTTAAAGTAAGGTTGAGGGTTTTTAAAGGTCGAGGGTAGAGGATTTCCTTTCTGTAAACTAAGAAATACTAAAAGTTGAAAGGTGGAAAGTTCTTATTTCCACCTTTTTAATTTACAAGATCGCCATGAGAAAAAAAATTATAATTTGCATTGGTGTTACAATACTCATTTTTTTTATATCGTTTAGTTTTAACAGTGCATCTGATGGAAATAATTCAATGGGTTTCCCATTCGCTTTTTACAGTTATTCAGGTGGAAGGAAATATCCAGAGCCAGAAAATAGACATTCTTTTATTGTTTTAGCTCTTATAATAGATATATTAATAGTATTTGGGAGTACATTTGCCATAACATCTTTTATTCGGCGTAAAAAAAATAAATGAGGTTTTGATTTTATAAAGTTGGAATGTTGAAAGGTTTTGCGCTCAGAACTTTACAACATTCTAACCTTCAACCTCACAACTACTTCATAACATATTTCCCCTTGATTTCCTTAATATCTGCTAAGTTTTTATTCTTCTCAAAAGCCAGATAACCTGGTTGTAGTGTTTTCCAGAAATTCACTTGTAATGAAAATTGAGTTGCATACTTTTTCATATTCTCATCCGTCATTTTGAACGGGTAAATGTTAACAGGGATTTTCTCTTGCCCTGAATTTTTGGCCTCGACACCTAAAATGTAAACCTCTTTAATCTTTTCATCAGTTAGCGGAATGCAGCCAACGGTTACGCAATTGCCATGGATGTAAATATCACTACCTGGTTTTTTATCTTTACCGGTCCGGGCTAAATCGACGGCATTTGGATAATTTACTCCCAACGACAAATGGAAGTTACTCATCGGATTGAAAACATTGATGTAATAAAAGCCTTCAGGAGTTTGTTTGTCGCCTTCCATTACTTTTGGCCCTAATACTCCAGAATTTGAACAGAAATCGTAAGTTCTAAATAGTTTATATTTTTTATCTGAATTGTTTTTTAACCAGATTTCCAGTTTTCCCTCAGCTTTATAAGCATTAATTAACATTGTGTAACTACCACCATAGCCCTTTGCTTTCAAAGATTTATTTAGGGGCTCCCACTTTTCGTTGTATGCCTGTTTAACCCTCTCAAATGTTAGTTGGTTTGTCTTGAAATTGGTCTGCGCATTAACCATTGTGCTGATAATCAATAAAAACATTAAACAGGTTAATTTCATAAAATTAGATTTCATCAAAGCTAGTAATTTAACCACAGGAATATCGGGAATTAATAACATCAGGCACTGAGAACACCAGATAATTTATACTTATACCTGACATCGAAAATCTCTATGCATAGGTTTCGTTTCTCTGGTAGAATTAGTTCTCCTTTGGTTTGGTTAATTCTCCGCTTCCTTTGCGGTTAATAACAAAATTAGCATCTTTATAAAATATGAATAGTTTTTTTGCCGGTACTCCTATTTTATATTTCCTTGGTTGCCTTGCATTAGGTTTTTTATATGCCTGGTTGTTATACAGGGGGAATAAAAATCTCGACAAAAAACTACAATTTGGCTTAACAGTAATTAGAATAATCGTTGTTACAGCTATCGCATGGCTATTATTTGCTCCATTAATTAAAACGCTAAATTATACACTCGATAAACCGGTTATCATCATCGGACAAGATAATTCTCTTTCCGTTGGACAAATCAAAGCAGCTGGTTTTAATCAAAAGCTATACGAAGAACACCTCAAAACGTTACAGGATAAGTTATCGGAGAAGTTCGAGGTGAAAGTTTATAATTTTGCAGATTCAATAGCAAACGGCTTCAATTTTAAAAATCAGGGAAAATTAACTGACGCATCAGGTTTTTTCCAAAAGGTCAAAGATGAATATACCAACAGAAATATTGGCGCCGTTATTCTGGCAACTGATGGGATCTTCAATCATGGGGGCAATCCGTTGTATAACATCAACCAGATTAATGCACCGGTTTATACCATTGCGTTAGGGGATAGCATTCCGAAGAGGGATGTATTGATTGGCAATGTAAACTATAATAACATCGTTTACCTCGATGATGATTTTACTGTAGAAGTTCAGATTGAGGCTTTTCAAAGCGATAATGAGAATACCACTTTAACAGTGAGTCAGAACGGCGCTAAAGTTTCGCAACAAGCTATTGCTATTAATGGACCATCTTTTATTAAAACTATTCCGGTTAAGTTACACGCGGGTAAGACCGGGCTTCAAAAATATACGGTTCAGGTTGCTGCGCTCACAAATGAAATCACAACCAGAAATAATTTTCAAACATTCTATGTAGAGGTAATTGATGGCCGGCAGAAGGTATTACTTGCGGCTGTTTCGCCGCATCCGGATTTAAGCGTTTTAAAAGAAGCTATATCCAACAACAAACATTATGAAGTCAAGCTGGCGTTAGCTGACGATTTAAGTACTACAGACCCTTCAAAATATGATCTTGTTGTTTTGTACCAGTTGCCGGATGCACAAAATATATCGAGTTCATTCTTACAAAAGGTTTCTGCATTGAAGAAACCGATTTGGTATATCTTAGGTGCTCAAAGTGGAGTAAATGCCTTTAATAAAATCCAGAGTCAGGTTAACATAAGTTCATCTGATGGTTCCCTGCAAGAGGCTTATCCCGACATAGCCAATGGTTTTACAAGTTTTAACTTAACAGAAGAGGATAAAAAAAACTTTTCTTCATTTGATCCTCTATTGGCTCCTTTTGGCAGATTAACTGTAAATGCCAGTGTATTACCTGTTTTTAATCAACGTATCGGAAAGGTGAGTACACAACAACCGCTATTGTTTTTTACCAATGAGAATGGTTTAAAAAATGGTTATTTAATGGGCGAAGGGCTATGGCGCTGGAAATTATCTGAAGCTAAGAATGAAATTGGTCAGTCTAGCCTGAATGATTTAATCTCAAAAACGGTTCAATATCTTTCTGTTAAAGATGATAAAAGAAAATTCAGGGTATTTACTTCTAAATCAGCATACGATGAGAATGAGTCCATTCAATTTAATGCAACCCTTTACAATGATAGTTATCAGGCTATAAATGAACCTGAAGTGAATTTGCAGATCAAAAATGAAGCTGGAAAAATATTCAATTATACTTTTTCAAAAACGGATAATGCTTATCAGCTAGATGCAGGAAACATGGTTGCAGGCAATTATTCTTATGTCGCCAACACTACAGTGGGTGGAAAGAAATTCACTGCTTCTGGAAGTTTTTATGTGAATAGCTTGATTGCAGAATATCAACAAACCACGGCCAATCATCAATTGCTGAATACAATTGCGAAACAGAGCAACGGAAAACTTTTCATGCCTGTTGATTTGCTAAAAATTGCTGATGAGATTCTTAAAAATGATAATATTAAAACCATCAGTTACGAAGACCGTAAATACAACGAGCTGATTAACATGAAATGGTTATTCGGATTGATTTTGGCTTTACTGAGTGTAGAGTGGTTTTTAAGGAAGAGAAATGGAGAGTTATAAGCTGCGAGTTGAGTCTTTCTAGCTTGGAGAGTATTGGGTGTCGGTTTAACCACAGCGTACGCAGAGAAAAGGCGCAGAGTACACCAAGTAACTGCCTTAATTTGCTATCACTTCTTTTGCTTTGCGAAAAACTTAGCGGCCTTTGCGGTAAATTGAAAATTGCCAATTGAATACTGCTAACTAAACTTAGCAGTCTTTGCGGTTAACTGAAAACTCTAAACTAAACTCCGAACTTAATTAGTGCCATTCATCTCTATAAACAAATTTTGGCATATGCCATTCGTATTTTATAGAAAGCAATCTCAAGGTTAAACCAACAATAGCAGCAAAAAGAGTCGCCAGCATTTCTGAGCCCTGAAAATGTTCAATTCCAATGTAAACCATACCCGTTACAATAGAAGCACTGGCATAAATCTCCTTACGAAACAGGAATGGAACTTCATTGCAAAGCACATCACGCAGTACACCGCCAGCACAACCTGTAATCATTCCGCTAAACAAAACAATCAAAGGAGAAAGGTGCATTTGTTGTGCAACCTGGCAACCAATAATGGTGAAAACGACTAAACCTAAAGCATCCAGATAGAGAAAGAGTCGCTTAAGTTTGGTCATGATGGAAGCGATAAATGCAGCTAGTAGCGCAGCAACAGCGGTAATCACTAAATATTCAGGATGTTCAACCCAGCTCATTGGATAATGACCAAATAATAAATTCCGAACGGTTCCACCACCAAGGGCTGTAACCCATGCAATGATACATACGCCAACCCAATCCATATCTCTGCGGCCGGCAGACAGGGCAGCAGTCATGGCTTCTGCAGTAATAGCGATGATGTATAAAATATGAAGCATGGATGAACTTAGATAAATTTCTGAGCTTTATACCAAGAAAAATGTTTAGTTATTTTCGAACTCCATTTTGTCAGTTCCGCATTGAAAACTAATCTTTTTTCTCTTCGTGGATAATTACAAAAACATCTTCATTGTCTTTTTTCATGAAGTATTTTTCTCGTGCAAACTTCTCGGCAGTACTCAGATTGGTATTTAATTCGTTCAAATCCTTTTTAACCTGGGCAGTCTCTTTTTCAAAATACTCCTTTTCTTCCTGTAATTTATTCGCCTGACTGCGGTATTCGTATTGCGACATCATATCATTTTTATCGAAAAACAGCATCCACATGGCAAATGCAACAGTTGCCAGGAAATATTTATTGCGGAAAAGGTCTATTAAACGTTTCATAGTTTGAGATATGAGTATGGAGATTTGATTTGAAGCAAAATCATCTCCTTGCTTACAAATATAGTATTAAAATAAAAACATCCGAAGATTTAAATCTCCGGATGTTTTTGCAATGGGTGAATATTTGCATTGGGTTTAAACCCAATGCAAGGGATTGTTTGTTAGCATTGGGTTTAAACCCAATGCCAGGGATTTTTTTAAACCCATCACAATAAATTATTTTTTAGCGTATTTGAATTTTGAACCAATGAAACGGGCATTCTCACCCAATTCTTCCTCAATACGTAATAGTTGATTGTATTTCGCAATTCTGTCTGAACGAGATGCAGAACCGGTTTTAATCTGGCCACAGTTTAACGCAACAGCTAAATCTGCGATCGTAACATCTTCAGTTTCACCAGAACGGTGACTCATTACCGAAGTATAGCCACTGTTTTGAGCTAAAGTTACCGCGTTAATTGTTTCTGTTAAAGAACCAATCTGGTTAACTTTTACCAGGATAGAGTTAGCTGTATCTTCGTCGATACCACGTTGTAAACGCGTAACGTTTGTTACAAATAAATCATCACCAACCAATTGAACATGGTCGCCGATTTTATCTGTTAAGCTTTTCCAGCCGGTCCAATCGTTTTCATCCATACCATCTTCAATTGAGATAATTGGATATTTTGCAGAAAGGTCAGCTAGATATTGAGCTTGCTCTTCGCTGGAGCGAATCACGCCAGTAGCACCTTCAAATTTAGTATAGTCATACTTTCCATCTTTGTAGAACTCAGAAGAAGCACAATCTAATGCTAAACAGATTTGAGAACCAGGTTGGTAACCAGCAGTTTCAATTGCTTTTAATACGGTTTCAATTGCATCTTCAGTACCGTCGAAAGTTGGCGCAAAACCACCTTCATCACCTACAGCAGTAGATAAACCTCTATCATGAAGAATTTTTTTCAAGCTATGGAAAACTTCAGTTCCCCAACGTAAAGCCTCAGAGAAAGATGGTGCACCAACCGGCATGATCATAAACTCCTGGAAAGCGATTGGCGCATCAGAATGAGAACCGCCATTGATGATGTTCATCATTGGAATGGGTAAAGTATTCGCGTTAACACCACCAATGTAACGGTATAAAGGCTGTCCAATTTCGTCGGCAGCAGCTTTGGCAACAGCCAAAGAAACACCTAAAATTGCATTAGCACCTAAGTTACCTTTGTTCTCCGTACCATCAAGCGCTAACATTAATTTATCAATAGCATTTTGCTCAAAAACATCAATACCTCTTAATGCATCAGCAATTTTAGTATTTACATTTTCTACCGCTTTTAAAACGCCTTTACCTAAGTATGTAGATTTATCACCGTCACGTAATTCAACAGCCTCATATTGTCCGGTAGATGCACCACTTGGTACAGCTGCACGGCCAAAAGCGCCTGCTTCTGTAACTACTTCAACTTCTACTGTTGGATTGCCTCTCGAATCGAGGATTTGTCTGGCATGGACATTAACGATTATGCTCATTTTTATTTGATTTTTTGTTGATTTTTTTACCTGCTTAGTGTATAAAGTACAATTACTAAGCTTAAATCAAAGTTAGTATATTTTTTAAATAAATAAAGTGTTTTCAGGGTTAATGTTACGATCATCATTGCGATGAATTTCTCATGTTAAATTCGTATTAATATCTGGTTTTCGAAAAGCAAATTCGGTGGTTCTTCGGATAAATCAGTCCCGCTTTACATTCCAACAAAAGCAGAAAAAGCTTTTGGTTTCCATTTCAATCGGGTTTAATTTACGCCGGTCCGGAATCCTTAGGAATAGCGATTGCGACATGGCTTCTTCTAAAATTATATCCCGTGAGTTGAAACTGATGGCAATGAAAGAACGAACACTTGCATTTTATTGCGTTTGACTTTAATCAAACGCACTTATAATTATCCAGCTATAAACTTATAAAAGGGTTCAAATTCTCGATGCCAGAACCATTCTGTATGTTTCCCGTCTTCTCTTTCGAAGAAAACAATACGCTCATTTTTACCATCGGGATTTAACAGCGAATAAACTTTTTTAATGTTATTAATCATTTCATTGCCTTCTTTATCTCCGGCAACGAAAAATAATTTATGGTTTTGCAATCCCGATAGTCGTTCAGCAATATGATCGTATATCTGTGGTGCCAACCATAAGGCCGGACTAAATACGCCTGCTGATCCGAAGGTATCTGCGTATGCTGCTATGGCAAAAAGCGTAATTAAACCACCCATTGAACTGCCAGCAATAGCAGTATTGTTAACATCGGGTAAGGTACGGTAGTGCTGGTCAATAAATGGTTTTAGCGTTTCCGCAAGGAATTTTGCATAAGCTTTTCCTTCCCCTTTTCCATTTTCACTATCATAAGGATTATATTCTTTTAATCGCTCATCTTCGCCGTGATCAATCCCAACAATAATCATTTCTTGCGAACCCTCACGGATTAGATTATCTACGGTTGTATCAACAGCCCACTCATTATTTCTGGCAGGTTTCGCATGAAATAAATTTTGGCCATCCTGCATATATAAAACAGGATATTTCTTTTCTGAATCTTTATAGCTTTTCGGAAGATAAATCCAAACCTGCCGATGTTTATCTAACTGTGGCAGGTAAAACTCCTTGTCGACTATATGAACATGGTCGCCGAACTGGTAGTCTGGCTTTGGTTCTTTAAGGGTATCGTTCCAGTTTTCAATTCTTATATCCATGCTAAATTAACATTACAAATGAATGTCCGGTTTTAAGGAAAAGACATTCATTTATAATTCAAACCGTTCCGGATTTTTGAAATTAAGATGGGAAAAGGATTTTGAAAATGTTTTTTTAAATCCTGATAAACTCATCAAAAAAAATGCAGATATAAATCTGCAAATTAATCATCACCTGATCCCCTGATTTTAAATATTGGAGAAGAGAAAATTCAATCTGGTGAGTTCTGTTTTGATCTGTTTCATACCAATTAAACCGCCAGACATGCCGCTTGATTGCTGAAAGACGTTTACTGTAAGCTCATTTTCTGCAGATTGAACCATAGTTACACTGAATTTATAATACTTTACAAAAGCACCAAATAAAATTCTCATAACTCTGTTTCCATGTTCTAAAAGTAAATTTCCGAATTGTTGATCGGTAACTTTATAACCTTGTTGTTCAAATAACTGCTTGATTTGTTCAGTCATTTCAGCAATAGAAACATCCTGATACAAATTAGAGATCAAACCATCAACCGTTTGGAGGTTTTTAACAAAATGTGGCATAGCGTTTAATTTTTAGATTGTGTTTATTTTAGTTCATCGAGTACCCTGAATAATTTTTTATTAATTCCACCTCCGCTGTAGTTGTTAATATTAATCACAATTACGTATTTATTTCCTGCAGTATCAGCGTGGTATCCGGCAAATGCTGAAACATCATTTATAGTGCCACTTTTTATTTTCATTCCATTGTAGTCTGGCAAGGCCTTAGAGAAATCTTCGAACCAGTTCTCTTTTTGGATCTGAAACAGAATGTCTGCCATTGCCGAAGTGGTAATTCTATTTCCGGGCGAAAGCCCGCTACCGTCAATAATATTTAATGCTGATTTATCAATGCCTTTACCCGCCCACAAATTAATTTCGGTTTCCGCACCCTGAGCGGTGGTGGCTGGTTTGCCAGACTTTAAAGCCATCGTTTTTAATAAAGTTTCGCCATATAGATTCACGCTTTTTTTAAGAAACCAATAGGTTATCTCGCTTAAAGTTGGCGAAGTGATTGTACTGATTTTTTGCGAAATGGCTGGAATTAAGGAATTATTTAACTCCATTAACCTTGCGGTTGTAACTTGCTGACTGGTCTCTATTCCTAATCTTTTGAGTGTATCCTGTAAACGGTAGGCGCAGTCGAAAGCTGGATCTGGCAAAGCCACAGAAATACTTGATTTACCTATGCCCATACCCCAGCTGCCCCGCAAATAAGCAAGATTTGAAAAGGGTGGGAGGAAGGCATAAGTTCTGTCGCCGGTGCCTGATGCACCAGTTTTTAGTTCATTTTTAATTTGAATATAGGGGGTAAACGGCACAGTTTTTACCACTGCTACATCTGCTGATGTACTGGATCCAGGACGTAAATGGATATCGAACTGATTCTCTCTCCAGGCTAATCCAGAAGTTCCGGCACCATAGTAATTACCGATATCTTGCCACACCCAACCCTCTGGTGTAGTTTGCGTGCCAAAAATACGATCGTCACCGATAATCGAGCCTTCAATTTTTTTAATTCCCGCTGTTTTTATTGCCGCTACCCATTGTGATAAAATTACATTTTCTTTATTCTGATAACGCCACGATCCTAGAGTTGGATCGCCACTGCCAGTAATAATGATGTTTCCTTTCAGCGTTCCGTCAGCCGTAATATTTCCCGAATATCCCAGTGTAGTCTGAAACTGAAAATCTTTACCTAAAATGCTAAATGCCGATGCCGCCGTAATGGTTTTTAGCGTAGAGGCTGTTGACAATCCAATCTGATCATTTTTTGCGAAGAGTACTTTGCCAGTATTCGCATCGAGGACACAAAGTGAGATAATGGCATGTTTCGCCTGTTCATCCGCCAGGAGAATATTAAACGCTTTCTCGAGATTTTGTATTTTATTTTGACCAAAACTATTGATGCAACACAGGAGAAAGGAAAAGATTAGTAAATGCTTTTTCATATAAAGGTTAGTCGGTCTTAATTAAAAAATCGATATAATTTTTTTATTGATCACGTTTGTTTGTACAGATTGATAAACGTTGTTGGAAATTTAACTTTCTGGTTTTCGTTCCACTTACTTTCATATGTTAATATATAATTTGGTGATTAGGAGCTTTTGGCGGATGAGATAGCTGTTAAAGATTTAGCACATTTAAACTGCTGTTCTTGCATAATTTAGTATCGTGATTACATTCCGGTCAAAAACATATAAGAGATAGTCGCTAAAAAAGAATATAATCAACCCGAAAACCATTTAAGATGAATAGCGTGAGTAGATTAAGGCAAGAGAAAAATTTGTTACGGAGTGCGCATAAAAAAGCCCGTGTTTTTTGCACGGGCTTAAATTATTTTTAAACTAATTCTTTTCGAATAAGGTATTCTGCAATCTGAACAGCATTTGTAGCGGCACCTTTGCGTAAGTTATCAGCAACAATCCAAAGGTTTAAAGCTTTAGGTGCTGATTCATCTCTACGAATACGACCAACAAAAACCTCGTCTTTTTCGTGTGCATCTTTAGGCATTGGGTACTTTAAGTTTGCTACATCATCTACAACTATAATGCCTGGCGATTTTTCTAAAATACTGCGAACTTCAGCTAAATCAAAATCGTTTTCAAACTCAATATTTACCGATTCTGAATGGCCACCCATTACCGGAATACGAACAGTAGTCGCCGTAACTTTGATGGTATCATCGCTCATAATTTTATTGGTTTCCTTAACCATTTTCATCTCTTCTTTCGTGTATCCATTGTCCATGAACACATCAATATGAGGAAGAACATTTAAATCAATTTCGTAAGGATAAGCTTTTGGTCCATCAAAGATACCTTTACGCTCATTCATCAATTGTTCTACAGCTTTAACACCTGTACCAGTAACTGATTGGTAAGTAGAAACAACAACCCGTTTAATTTTATATTTATCATGCAATGGTTTCAATACCACTACCATTTGAATGGTAGAGCAATTGGGGTTAGCAATGATTTTGTTATCGATAGAAAGCTCATGGGCATTAACTTCAGGTACGATCAATTTAATCGCAGGGTCCATTCTCCAGGCTGATGAGTTATCAATTACTGTAGTTCCGGCTTCTTTAAAACGTGGCGCATGCTCTAATGAAGTATTTCCACCAGCAGAAAACAGCGCAATATCTGGTCTCATGCCAATTGCAGTGTCCATGCTAACGATTGGAAACTTCTTACCCTTAAAAGTAATTTCCTTACCAACACTCTTTTCTGATGCTACGGGAATTAACTCTGTTAAAGGGAAATTTCTTTCCTCCAATACTTTTAACATTACGGTTCCAACCAATCCGGTTGCACCTACAACTGCTACTTTCATTTTAGATTTTAATTATTATATTTATAAAACATTTGATATAAGTCCAAATATGCTAAAAATTAAGCTTATATCCCTATTGCTACCCATAAAATTTGCAGTGTTTATTTTTAATCCTTATCTAATAAAAGATAAGTTGATTAAAAATCAAACTGTATCCATCCCAACAAAAGATATCACTGCTGAATCTCATAGAAATAAGGGAAAGCCTTGTGATGCAAATTCAATTATTAGCCAGGGCGATCTGTTGATATCCGAGGTATTATTTAATCCCCGAACAGGAGGAGTAGATTTTGTAGAGATTTACAACAATTCTAATCACGAGGTTGATTTAAAGGAGTTGCAACTGGCCAATGTAAATGCTGCCGGGACTATTGCTAATGTTAAAAACGTTTCAACAAAACAGCTGATGATTGCTCCGGGCTCATACTGGGTAATTACCACGAACCACAACAATGTTAAACAATATTATCAGACTACATTTCCAACCCATTTTGTCCAGATCAGTAGCTTGCCTGCATTTAATAATGATAAAGGCACCGTAATTCTGCGAAGTAATGGTCAGGTATTGGATCGGCTCAATTACGATGCGAAAATTCATCATCCTTTAATTCGGGATGAAGATGGAATTTCAATTGAAAGGGTTTCCTTCACGGTAGCTACAAATGAACCGGGCAATTTCAAATCTGCTGCTGCTTTAGCTGGATTTGCTACTCCAACCTATCAAAATTCTCAACGGGAGATCAGTGGTGAAGACGATGTTATTTTACTGTCTAAAACTTTTTCGCCAGATGGAGATAATTTTGAAGACCTCCTTAGTTTGAATTATCAGGTTGCTCAAAATTCTAGTTTGGCAACTGTGAATATTTATTCGGATAAAGGAAAATTAGTGCGAAAGCTGGTTAAAAATCAAACGATCGGAGCAAAGGGCGTTTTAACCTGGGATGGCTTAGATGATAATGGAAGCATTTCTGCTATAGGTATCTATGTTATTCTGTTTGATATTTTCGATTTGCAGGGAAATACAAAGCGTTTTAAAAACACTTGTGCTTTGGCTGGGAAGTTAAACTGATGAAATCATCTGATGAATATGGCGAGTTGACCTATTCATCAGATGATTGATAAAGAGATTTATTTCAAAATATTTGCCTTAATGTATGCACAACTTGCTGCCACTGACTCAATCGGATTAGGCTTATAGTTGGTTTCATGCTCAACAAAGAAATGTTTCATTCCTGATAATTTGGCATCAGCAAAAATAGGTTTCCAATCGATACTTCCCGTTCCAACTTCTGCATTTAGCGCAGGGTTTGCTTTGTCCATGTCTTTTACATGCCACATTGTGAAACGTCCAGGGTTATCTGTAAATAATTTAATCGGATCATTTCCGGAGCGAACTACCCAGTATAAATCTAATTCAAAATCAACTAATTTTTTATCCGTTTCATTTAATAGAATTTGATAACCTGTAGTCTCTCCTTGTTTTTGAAACTCAAAATCATGGTTGTGATAAGCTAATCTCAAACCTGCATCTTTACACATTTTGCCAGCGATGTTTATTTTCGCAGCAAGTTTTTTGTAGTCTTCAGCATTTTTTCTGATGCTGGCATCTAAATAGGGAATAGTAATATACTCACTGCCTAAAACTTTTGCGGCAGCGATAGCGGCTTTCAACTCATCGGTATTCCCATCTACAAGATAAGAACCTAAACCATAGTGACCACTAACTGCTTTTAATCCGTTTGAACTCAGTAATTTCTTAAATTCAACTGGTGTTAATCCCCAAAATTGATCTTTAACAGAAAAGCCATAAGTTTCAACTTCTGTAAAGCCTGCTTTTGCAACCTTTTCAATAGTGCCTTTTAAATCTTTAGGCAAATCAGTTCTAAGTGAATAGAGTTGTAGGCCAACTGCTTTTTTCTGAGCTACGCAAGCAAACGACGGAGCCAAAAGTAAGGTTGCTATAGCTAAGCAACCGTTGATGATAAAACTTTTTCTTGATAACATAATGGTAGATTTAAATATCGCAGATTTCAACAGCCTTTTTCAACGAGCCAATTTTATCTGCATTTTTTGGTATAAATTCTTGAGCAACGAAACCTTTAAAGCCGGTTTCTAAAATGGCCTTCATAATTGCAGGATAGTATAATTCCTGTGTTTCATCAATTTCATTACGGCCGGGAACACCAGCGGTATGGTAGTGCGCAATGTATTGATGATTATCTTTTATTGTGCGGATCACATCACCTTCATCAATTTGCATGTGGTAAATATCATAAAGCAATTTGAAGTTTTCTGATCCCAAACGCTTGCAAAGTTCTGCACCCCATGCTGTTTTATCACATTGATAATCGGCATGGTTTATTTTACTGTTAAGTAACTCCATCACCAGTACCACCCCATGTTTTTCTGCCAGTGGTATCAGTTGTTTTAATCCTTCAACGCAATTATTCCATCCGGTTTCATCATCTTTTCCACGTCTGTTTCCGCTAAAGCAAATTAAGTTTTTATAACCTGCAGCAGCAACCAGAGGGATCATAGCGGAGTAATTTTTGATTAGTGTTTCATGAAACTTTTTATCATTAAAACCATCAACTAAATTAATTTCTGCGCCATTACACATGGTCGATTGCAGCCCATGTTTTTTCAAAACTGGCCAGTCTTTCGGGCCAACAAGGTCAATGCCTTTAATGCCGATTTTTTTGGCCTCTACACATAACGTATCTACATCAAGCGTGCTGAAACACCATCGGCAAACCGAATGATTAATGTTGCCTTTAAGCCTGTTAGGTTGTTCTGGTTTATCCATTGCAAATGATGAAATGCCTGATGATACACCAATTGCAGCAGTGCCGGCAATGATGTTTTTTAATGCATTTCTTCTATTTAATTTTGAAGACATTTTTTAAAGGGCTTTAGCTTCTATTTCAGATTTTGTTTTATCATTAAAGAGCACGGCGAAAAGTAAAAAGACTGCCGCAGCAATACCTGCAGGAATAATCCAAACCATTTTCCAATCAACAGCGCCGTTAGCGGCTTTATAAGTATCAGTAATCATCCCTGCAACTTCAAAGCCGATTAGCATTCCTACCCCATAAGTGGCTAGCGTAATTAAACCTTGTGCAGAACTTTTATATTTCTCACCAGCTTTTGAGTTGGTATAAATTTGTCCTGATACGAAAAAGAAGTCATAGCAAACACCATGTAATGCAATACCAATAATGAGCATAAAACTTAGGTCGCCAGCATTACCGAAGGCAAATAATACATATCTTAAGGCCCAGGCGAGCATTCCTACTAATATCGTTTTCTTAAAACCATATTTAGAAAAGAAAACGGGAATAGCCAATAAGAATAATGCCTCAGAAATTTGGCCAATAGCCATTTTCCCTGTAGGGTTTGACACTTTAATATCTGCCAGGAATAAGCCAGCATTCTGATAATAAAAAGCAAGTGGAATACAGATTAAGATCGCGGAAATAAAGAAAATCGCGAAGTTTTTATCTTTTAAAAGCTTAAGTGCATCTAAACCAATTAAATCACCTACTTTAATTTTTTCTGTTGAAGAAACTTTCGGCGGTGTTTTAGGAAGGGTAAAACTGAAAAGTCCAAGGGCTAAGGAGACTATACCTGCCATTAAAAATGTGCTTTTTAATAAGCCTGATTGAATACCTTCCGGAGAATCCCAGTGGAAAACAAAGCTAATTAGTAACCCAGCGATAATCCAACCAATGGTTCCCCAAACCCGGATTTTTGAAAATTCTTTTTCAGGATCTTGCATTTGGTTAAAGGAAACAGAATTTACCAAAGCGAGTGTTGGCATAAATAAGATCATATAACCGAGAACGTAAGGGTAAAATACGCTTACATCAGTGGCGTTATACATTTGATACATTAATATTGCGCCAACAAGGTGTAATACACCCAATATTTTTTCGGCATTGAAATATCTATCGGCGATTAAACCAACGATAAACGGGGCAATAATTGCTCCCCAGGATTGTGTGCCGAAAACGGATGCAGATTCAGATCCTGTTGCTTTTAAGTTATTGCCTAAAAATGTTCCTAGCGTTACAAACCATGATCCCCAGATAAAAAATTCGAGGAACATCATTGTGGAGAGTTTAAAGCGGGTAGTGCTATTCATTTGGTCAGTAGTTATATGGCGTGTGAAGTGGATAATAAAATCTATATCCAACCTACACATTTATTATTTAAATGGGTAAAAAAGAAATGTGAGGAGAGAAAAAAATATTCACATTATATTTCTCTTCCTACATTTCTATCAATTTATAGTTCTTTTATCGTGATGTTTTTGTACCAAACTTCGTCACCATGATCTTGCAATGCAATTTTTCCAGACTTGTATGTTCCCCAATTCTCCCAGTTTGCAAACTTACTTCCTGCAACCACTTTTTTCCAGTTCTCATCCCATAAGGTAGTTTTCACTACTTCAACACCATTTAAAATTAAGGTTAAATTTCCTTTTTTGCTAATAATTTCTGCTTTGTTCCATTCGCCAACCGGCTTAACGGGCTCTGATGAGCTTTTAATTAAATCATAAAGATCGCCAGAACGGTGTTTGGTAATCTTTCCATCCGGGTGACCATCATTATCCAATACCTGTTGCTCTAATCCGGTGGAGTAGGTAGCATGATATTTTGGCTCTTCATGTACATAGAAAATCAAGCCACTGTTTGCTTTTGGTGCTACTTTCCAGTCGTACTTTAAGTGAAAATCTTTGTATTCTTTGTTGGTAACCAGATCACCACCACCATCAGTACCTTTAGTTTTTGGATCAAGGTGTAAGGTCCCATCCTGAACTTGCCAGCCGCTACCTACATTTGTTTTGTTATAAGTATGCCAGCCTGTAGTGGTCTTTCCATCAAACAAAGGTTTAAAACCTTTTTGGGCTTTTGTTATTTGCGTTACTGCCAATAAGATACAGGCAGAAAGAATAAGTTTTTTCATTGTGTTTTATAAATAAACCCCGTAGGTTTTAAATCTACGAGGTTCTGTTATTCATTAAAGAGTTAAATCATTCCAGCCTTTACGGTATTCGCGTTTCACGAATTGGTTGGCTTCGTCAAAATTGGTAATTTTCATATTATCATTATCCCAAAGCATTTTCATGTATCTGCCTGGATAAGTTACCTTTCCATTCACATTTTTTTGAATATCAAAGCTTCTGATTGCCAGATTTGCCATTAATAAAGCTTCAGTCAAAGGGCCGGCGATTTCGAATGGAGAACTTACTTCCTGCTTGCCGTAACCAGCAATTGAAGCTTCAACCCATTGGGCATAGTGACCATCTGCACCACCTTTTACACGGGCATATTTTTCTTTTACGTTGAGGTCTTTGTTTCTACTTAAAGGCAATAATTTCGGATTGGCACTATAGGTTTCAGACATCATTTTACCTTTTGTTCCAACAAACAATGTACCGTTACCACCATCACCAAAAGTTTCATTGGCTTCTAACTCAGCAGGGCGCTCCGGCTGAATACCACCATCCATCCAGTGTAAAGTTACATCACCTTTAGTTTTCTCCGTTTTAGGGAATTTCAAGGTTACATGACTTGATGGAGGACAACTTTCCGGGAAATATCCGCGTTTAAATTCATCTACATAAACAGAGCCAACACTGGCTTCCACTTCTTTGGCATATTTCAGGTTTAATACACTAAATGGAGCTTCAATCAGGTGGCAACCCATATCTCCTAATGCACCGGTTCCATAATCCCACCAGCCGCGCCAGTTAAATGGCACTAATTTATCTACATAATCTTTTTCGGGGGCGGTACCTAACCAAAGGTTCCAGTCTAATTCTTTTGGAATTTCTGATTTCTTATCAGGCCATGGAATCCCCTGAGGCCAAACCGGACGGTTAGTCCAGGCATAAACTGTATGTACATCGCCAATTAATCCTGCTTCATACCATTCTTTCATTTGGCGTGGACCGTTATTTGAGGCACCCTGGTTACCCATCTGCGTTACTACTTTGTATTTTTTTGCGGCAGCGGTTAGAATACGGGCTTCGTGAATATCGTGCGTAAGTGGCTTTTGTACATAAACATGTTTACCCAACTGCATGGCAGCAAGTGCTTGGATGGCATGGTTATGATCTGGTGTTGAAATGGAAACAGCATCAAAATTTTTGTGCTCTTTATCAAGCATTTCACGATAATCTTTGTAGTATTTCGCTTTTGGAAATGCCTTTACACTACCAGCTGCACGGCGATCATCTACGTCGCACAGGAAGGCAATATCTGCTTTGCCACTTTTTGCGAACCCGGCAATATCACTTTGTCCTTTTCCGCCAACACCGATACCTGCAATAAGTAAACGATCGCTAGGGGCTATAAAGCCTGGCCCACCCAATACATGGCGTGGAACGATCATAAATGCAGCTGCGGCGATGGCGCTGGTTTTAATAAAGTCACGGCGGTTACTCGTGTTTTTATTTTCTTGCTCTGTTTTCATTGGGATGTTTTGAAGTTTGATTCCGGTTTTATTACTTCTTTTTTAGGGATAAAATATATTTCACCATCAATTTAGCATCAGCAGGTTTTAAGGATGCATGTGCAGACATTGGCATTGTACCCCAAACGCCTGTACCACCCTTAATAATTTTATCTGCCAGGTAGTTGATGTTTTTTTCTGTTGCAGGATATTTTTTAGCAATATCCACGTATGCAGGGCCGATGATTTTATTCACCTTATTATGGCAACCGATACAATCTGATTTGTTAATTAATTTTTCGCCTGCACTCATTTGCATAGCATGGTTCGATAATGTTGCCGTTGCCACTACCGTTTTCTCTTTCTCTAGATCTGCTTTGGTAAAAGAGGCCATAAAAATTACTACAGCGCCTAAACCTAATAATGTTTTTTTCATGTGTGTGTGTTGTTTTACTCGCATGCAACCTTATTTTCAAATGATTAAAATATGGTTATCATGCTTGTGTGTTAGTCTTATAATCCTAATATTTTTTTATTGAAAGCGCTATCACTACCCGATGCTGCAAAATCATCAAATGCTTTATCGGTTACTTTAATAATGTGATTTTTTATAAATTCAGCGCCTTCACGGGCACCGTCTTCCTGGTTTTTAATACAACATTCCCATTCCATTACGGCCCAACCTTTAAAGTCGTATTGTGCAAGTTTGCTAAAAATGGTTTTAAAATCTACCTGGCCATCTCCCGGCGAACGGTATCTGCCTGCACGATTTGCCCAGCTCTGGTAACCACCAAAAGTACCTTGCTTACCAGTCGGATTAAACTCTGCATCCTTTACGTGGAACGCTTTAATTCGCTCATGGTAAATATCGATGTATTGAATATAATCCAATTGCTGTAACACAAAGTGTGATGGATCATACAATAAGCATGCCCTGTTGTGATTATTCACCGCGGCCAGGAACATTTCATAAGTTTCTCCATCAAATAAATCTTCGCCCGGATGGATTTCATAGCAAACATCCACACCACAACTGTCAAATTCATCTAAAATAGGCATCCAGCGTTTTCCAAGTTCAGCGAAACCTTCTTCCACCAAACCTGCAGGGCGCTGAGGCCATGGATGAAAATATTGCCAAAGCAAAGAGCCACTGAAAGTGGCATGTGCATTTAAACCTAAGTTTTGCGATGCTTTTGCCGCATATTTCATTTGCTGTACCGCCCATTCTGTTCTGGCTTTTGGATTTTTGTGTAATTCCTTTGGTGCAAATGCATCAAATAAATCATCATAAGCCGGATGAACAGCAACCAGCTGACCTTGTAAATGTGTGGAAAGTTCAGTGATTTCAAGTCCGTAAGAAGCGATGGTGCCTTTTAACTCATCTGCATAGGTTTTACTCTCTGCAGCCTTTTGTAAATCGATAAACCGATTATCCAAAGTTGGCATTTGAATGCCTTTGAATCCTAAATCTGCTGCCCATTTACAAATGTTCTCTAAAGAATTAAATGGTGCTTCATCACTAATAAACTGCGCTAAAAATACTGCTGGTCCTTTTATTGTTGTCATGCTGATTTTAAATTTTATAATCCCACCATTTCTGGTCTGATTGGCTGGAGCTCACCACGTTTTCTATAAAGGCCATTCCACGAACACCGTCTTCAGTTGTTGGAAAATCCAGCATTTCTGCAGTAGGTTCCTCGTTATTTAACTTAGCGTTTACTGTAAGGGCGAAGTTTTTGTAAATATTTGCAAAAGCTTCTAAATAGCCTTCGGGATGACCTCCCGGGGTACGGGTATTGTGTTTTGCAAAACTACCCATGTAACCATTTCCAGTTCTATAAATTTGCGCAGGTGCATTACTCCATTTTACCAACAGGGTGTTTGGTTCCATTTGATGCCATTCTAAACCACCTTTTTCACCATAAACTTTTATTTTTAAGGCATTTTCTTCACCAGCTGCAATTTGCGATGCAATGAGTACACCGTTAGACCCGTTATCAAATTTTAATAGTACGTTTCCATCATCATCAATTGCTCTTCCAGGAACAACAATATTTAAATCAGCACATATTTTGGAAATTTTTAATCCCGAAATATATTCAGCTAAGTGCGCTGCGTGCGTACCAATATCCCCCATGCTTCCGCTTTTGCCGGTTTTAGATGGATCGGTGCGCCATGCCGCCTGTGCGTTTCCTTCACGTTCGGATAAGGTACTTAACCAACCTTGCGGATATTCTACTATAATTTTTCTAACCGCTCCGATTGCACCTTCACTAATCATTTGTTTAGCTTGTTTAACCATTGGATAACCCGAATAAGTATGGGTTAAACAAAGTGTTAAACCGGTTTCTTCTACTTTAGCATGCAGCTGCTTAGCCTCGTCTAAGGTAAGGGTCATTGGTTTTTCAATTACCACGTTAAAACCCAGTTCAAGCGCCATCATTGCAGGAGCAAAGTGAGCAAAATTAGGCGTAACAATAGTAACGAAGTCTATTTTTTGATCTGCCGGCAATTCACTTTCTGCCTTTAGCATTTCTTCGTAAGTTTTGTAAATTCTATCATCTGGCAGGAATAATAATTTACCAGATTCATATCCCACTTCAGGATTTACACTTAAAGCACCCGCAGATAGTTCTATTAAACCATCCATGTTTGCCGCAAGGCGATGTACGGCACCGATAAAGGCGTCTTTACCGCCTCCTATCATGCCCATTCTTAGTTTTCTTTTCATAAAGGTTTAGGGTGTAAGGTGTGAGGTTTAAGGCTTTGGACTCACCCTATACCTTAACCCTTACACCTTTAACCTATCTATTTAAATGTTGTTTTTCTTTAATTCTTTTACGGCATAATCAGCAGCACGTGCGGTTAAAGCCATAAAGGTAAGTGAAGGATTCTGACATGCGATTGAAGGCATACAGGCACCATCGGTAACAAATACATTGCTTACCTCATGCATCTGGTTCCATTTGTTAAGAACAGAAGTTTTAGGATCATTACCCATTCTAGCTGTTCCCTGTTCATGAATGGCCATACCCGGATAGCAGCCACCATCATAGGTCTTAACGTTTTTCATACCCGATGCTTCTAACATTTCAGCTGCATCATTCATCATATCTACACGCATTTTCTTCTCGTTCTCTTTGTATTCGCAATCTATTGCCAATACAGGTTGACCCCATTTATCTTTTTTGGTTTTATCAATATAAACCCTGTTTTCGTAATAAGGTAACATTTCTCCGAAACCACCTAAACCCATGCTCCATTTACCTGGTTTGGTCATTTTTTCTTTAAGTCCAGAACCAAATGAAAGTTCTGCAACATCATCCTGCCAGTTTGCGCGGCTTGCACCACCCTGATAACCGAAACCGCGTAGGTAATCACGTTTGTCATTCCTAACATTCTGATATCTAGGAATGTAAATTCCATTTGCACGACGTCCGTAAGTGTATCTATCATCAAAGCCTTCTGCTTCTCCAGATGCACCGCAACGGAAATGGTGATCCATTAGGTTATGTCCTAATTGTCCGCTTCCATTTCCTAATCCATTTGGATGCGCTTCCGAAGTAGAGTTCAACAAAACGAAGGTAGTACCCAGCGTTGATCCATTAACAAATACAATCTTTGCATAGAACTCCATTGTTTTGTTTGTTTCGGCATCAATAACCATTACACCTTTTGCTTTTTTGGTGTCTTTATCATAAATGATATGGTTAACGATAGAGTATGGCCTAACGGTTAATCTTTTTGTAGCCATCGCAGCAGGTAGGGTAGATGATTGTGTGCTAAAATATGCTCCAAACGGGCAACCACGGCTACATAGGTTACGGTATTGGCAATTCCCACGTCCCTTGTGAGGAACGGTTAGATTTGCAACCCGGCCAATCATCATGATCCGTTCTCGTTTATAATGTTCTTCTATGCGGGCCTTAACAGATTTTTCTACGATATTTAAATCCATAGGAGGCAAAAATTCTCCGTCAGGGCATAGATCCCAATTTTCTTTAGAACCACTGATACCAGCAAATCGCTCTGCGTGATCGTACCATTTTGTAAGATCAGCATAGCGAATTGGCCAATCACTTCCATGACCATCTTTTTTATTGTCTTCAAAATTATGGTCACTAAACCGGTAGCTCTGACGGCCCCACATTAAGGATTTACCACCAACATGGAAACCACGGTACCAATCGAATCTTTTATCTTCCGTATAAGGACAATCCAAATCATTTACCCACCATTTTTCATTGGCTTCCTGATAAGGGTAATCTCTTTTTTGAACAGGGTGGGTCCTTTTTTGTTCTTCAGTTAATCTACCTGCGTGTTCAAACTCCCAGGGGCTTTTCATTGCCGTTTCATAGCCGGTAATGTGCTCGATGTTCATTCCTCTCTCGAGCATTAAAACACGTAAACCCTTCTCTGTAAGTTCTTTTGCAGCCCAGCCGCCACTAATCCCCGATCCTATTACAATAGCATCGTAAGTATTTTCTTCTTTTAAATTTGTATTTAAATTCATGATGTTTTGTAGTTGTAGTTTAGAAATTAGGTAGCCCAGGATTTTTGTCCAGGTTTAAGCTTGGTGTTTCCGTCGAATCGTCCCGGAACAAGAACATATTCACGTGCTTTTGTGCATCCAATTTCCGAAGAGTAGTAGCCTAGTAAGGTTAAATCCCTTGCTGTAGTGAAAAAGTAAATCAGATCTTTGTTTTCTTCTGATTTAGTTTCTTTGTCTGCGATAGACATTAGCCTTAAATCGACCATCAATTTGGTTCGTTCAGGAACAGTTAAGGCTACATAATTTTTTTTGAAATCTTGCATAGACTTGTCCTGAAGTTGTTTGAAACCTCTCGCAAACGAGGTTTGCATTTCCTTCGGATAACAATCCTGCATCATCATTGGAATGAATTTGCCTAAACCTGCGGCTTTAGCGCCAGCTGATGATTTGGTTGTCGGGACAATAATGTCAGCAAATTCGGCGAAAATTTTTTGATCCTGAACCGAAAATGAAACAAAATTCTTTTCATTTTCAGGGAGTGTAAAACTTTCAAATAGAACGCCCATTGTGCTCGCTGAGATTGCTCCTCCCAGTAAAAATGCAACGTTTTTGAGTGCTTCTCTTCTGTGCATCGTTTTTGTATTTTATATATTGGTTATTTATGCGTTGAATAAGTAATATTAGAAATAATTGGCATATTAATCAAATATGAAAGCTTTAAATAAGCATTCGCAACGCGATTGTTACTAAGTAGAATAATTCTAAATAATACGTGAATTATCGTCTTAAATACGTTTATTATTTGTTTTTACCTGCTGATTACTTCGTGTACTATTTACATTAACCATCTGTAAATTGAACTTTTGCTAATAAATGTAAAGTCCAGAACGTTTTGAAAGCTTTTTTTTAATTTTGATTACTTTTACTTTGTGTCATTTTAAACACTTTATGGATGATGAGTATCAAACTTACAGGTTTATCTTTTCAGTTACAACCATTTATATATGATTTTGGATAAAAAATATTGAAGGTAAAGGAAGATGTAAAGAGTGGTTTGATAACCTCAGGCTTGCTTCAATAATCGTAAGCCTTTACTTCGAGTTACGTTAAATTTTTGTAGCCCTTTTTGTCTCATTTTTTTACCTTTGCACATTCTCGAAAAAAAATATGCAGGAAAAAATTATTGTGCTGGGCTCAAATGGGCAGATTGGTACTGAGTTGGTAACCATGTTACGTAAAATATATGGTGATGATCATGTGGTTGCCTGCGACATTCGCCGACCTGATTACGACATTAAGAATTCTGCGCCTTTTGAATTTGTAAATGTTCTAGATAAGGAGATGATCAATGGTATCTTCAAAAAATACAAACCCACTCAGGTTTATCTCCTGGCTGCTTTACTATCGGCAACAGGAGAACAAAATCCAAAGCTGGCCTGGGATCTAAACATGAACGGGCTTTTGAATGTTTTAGATTTAGCGCTGGAGTATAAGGTGGCGAAAGTTTACTGGCCGAGTTCGATTGCTGTTTTCGGACCAAATTCACCAAAAGATAATACTTCGCAATTTTGCGTAATGGATCCAAACACGGTTTATGGGATCAGTAAATTGGCTGGTGAGCGTTGGTGCGAATATTATCATCAGAAATATGGATTGGACGTTCGCAGTATCCGTTATCCAGGTTTAATTAGCTGGAAAGCTGCTCCAGGTGGTGGAACAACAGATTACGCGATTCATATTTTTCATGAGGCGCTGAAAAAAGGAAGTTATCAGAGTTTCTTAAACGCAGAAACAGAACTTCCTATGATGTATATGGACGATGCCATTAGGGGTACAATTGAATTGATGGATGCACCTGCAGATCAGATCTCTGTTCGCAGCAGTTACAACTTTGGAGGAATGAGTTTCACTCCTGAAGTATTGGCGGCTGAAATCAGGAAACATATTCCGGATTTTACCTTAACTTACGCAGATAATGATCCGCGTCAGCAAATTGCAAATAGCTGGCCCCGGTCTATAGATGATCGTTTTGCGACTAATGACTGGGGATGGAAACCCGAGTTTGACTTGGCTAAAATGACGACAGATATGTTAAATAATTTAAAAAAATAAGGTGTAGGGTAGAAGGTAAAAGGCTTAGGGTATAGCGCCTAATCTGGATACTTGATACCAAATACTTGATACTACAAAATGGGAAGAGCATTCGAATTTAGAAAAGAAAGAAAATTTAAGCGCTGGGCCAAAATGGCGGTTCAGTTTACGCGTATTGGAAAAGACATTGTAATGGCAGTTAAGGATGCAGGGCCTCATCCGGAAACCAACTCCCGTTTGCGAACGGCAATGCAGAATGCAAAAGCCGTAAATATGCCAAAAGATAGGGTAGAAGCTGCGATTAAACGTGCTTCTGATAAATCTATGGCTAATTATGAGGAAATTGTATATGAAGGTTACGCGCCTCATGGTGTAGCTGTTTTAATTGAGACGGCTACTGATAATACTAACCGTACTGTTGCCAATGTTCGTAGTTATTTTAACAAAACGGATGGATCTTTAGGTAAAACCGGATCATTAGACTTCGTTTTCAACCGTAAATCTGTTTTTCGTTTTACACCTGCAGAAGGCCTGGATTTGGAAGAGCTGGAATTCGAATTAATTGACGCTGGTTTAGAGGAACTTTATGTAGAGGCTGATGAAGATGGCAATGATGTTGCCGTTGCACAAGGTGCCTTCGAGAATTTTGGTCCGTTGCAAAAAGCATTGGAAGAAAAAGGAATTGAATTAAAAAGCTCAAAATTAGAACGCATCGCTTTATCACATCACGAAGTTACTGAAGAGCAGGCTGCTGACGTATTGAAACTGATTGATAAGTTAGAAGAGGACGATGACGTGCAAGCGGTTTATCACAATATGGCTGAATAAGGCAGCTAACAAACCTCGTTGGTTTTTAAAACCAACGAGGTTTAAAATTTTGAAAATTTGTGCGTTTTTGCCATTAAATTAGAATGCACCAAATTCTTCTGTATCGTTTAACTGATGATGCTTGTCTGCGTGATATTTTTCAAAATACTTTTTTCCACCGAACCAATCCCAAACTTCTGGTCGTTTTAAATCCGTTGCTTTATCCGATATTAAACTCAGATAGGAAGAATATCGATAGGTTCTAAAATCTGCTAGAAAACCATGGTTTTGTGGGTTCGCATGTATGTAATAGATTAGTTCTGTTAAATAGAATTCATCTTTAACTTTTTTCTTTTTAAACCTTTCTTCAAACAATTTACCAGTTCTGCCATATTTTTTGTTAAATGCTTTCGCGTAAGAATTAAATAAATTGGAAAACATTTGTTCTGCCGTTTTCTGATTGATTTCATTTGCATGAAGTACATTTTCTTTAATTCTGATTAAAATATGAAAATGATTGTTGAGCAGGCAATAGGTGTAAACATCGGCAACGGGTAGAATATACTTGCGCATTAACTTTAAGAAATAAAAATAATTTCCATCTTCTTTAAACAGAATTTCGCTGTTATTACCACGATTGTAAATGTGATAAAAGCAACCTTCTTCCAGTGTGTTTGATATTTTCATCTTTTAAAAGTTGGTGATGATTTTATCTTTTTTTCATTTTAATAAACCTCGTAGGTTTTTTCTCTTAACAGACCTCGTAGGTTTTTAAAACCTACAAGGTTTAGAAATTGCAATTAGTCCCTTTTATGCCCGAACAACCAGGGCAATAACGCCGGTTCTGCAAAAGCACTATCCCAGCTGTTATGATTGGCGTCAGGATAAAGTGTAAATTTCACTTCGCTGCCTACGGTTTTTAGTCTTTCAGCGATAGCCATTGAAAATGCCGGATCAACAATATCATCCTTGCCACCATGAAAAATCCAAAGCGGAACGGTTTGGTATTTTTTAATGTTATTGGTGTTATCGCCACCACAAATGGCAAATGCTGCAGCAAAAGTTTTACGTTTTCTTCTTAGTAATTCATAAGTACCCATTCCGCCCATGGAAAGGCCGCCAACATAGACTTGTTTTTTATCTACAAATGGTTTTTTAAGGAAATTTTTTACCATATTTTTCAACGCATGCATCGCTTTGGTTGGTTTCCCGCCTTCTGTAAAGCTAAAGTGCCGCTTGCCTTTGTCATTTGTGGTGATGTTTACATTTGCCCAATAACTTTCAAGGGGGCATTGTGGAAATACTATTATCGCAGGGAAGTTTTTTCGGACTTCATCTTTCAAAAATAACTTAGCACCATGTGTTAACTGCTTCTCGTTATCACTCCCACTTTCTCCGCGGCCATGCAGAACGAATACAATAGGATATTTTTGATTTGGATCAAAGTTTTCCGGAAAAAGAATTCTGTAATAAATGGAATCTTGACCTTTAATAAAGCTTCCGCGATCATATTTTTTTAAATCCTGAGCATTTATTATCAATCCGGAAAAAAGGAAAACAAGCGTGAAGAATATCTTATTCATGGCACAAAAATAAAAAACCCTGACCATTTTGCAATAGATCAGGGTAGGGTTACTGTATGTGTGTTGTGTTATTTCAATGAGAATGATGCTTCTTTTACATCTCTTGAATTTGTTCCGATAAATACCTGAAAATCTCCAGGTTCAGCCACAAACTTTAAATCTGAGTTATAAAACTTAAGGTCATTTTCTGAGATGGCGAAGGTAATTGTTTTACTTTCGCCAGCCTTTAAACTCACTTTTTGGAAACCTTTCAGTTCTTTAACCGGGCGGGTAATGCTTCCTGCCAAGTCCCTGGTGTATAATTGAACTACTTCTTTACCGTCGTATTTGCCTGTATTACTTAAGGTAACGGATGCAGTAATTGTTTTTCCTTTGGTTAAAGTGTTCGAGCTTAATTTGATATCGCTATAACTGAACGAAGTATAGCTTAAGCCGAAACCAAATGGATATAATGGATCATTACTTACATCTAAATAATTTGAGCGAAATTTCTCAAACCATTTTCCTTCAGCCAGCGGACGGCCAGTATTTTTATGTGCATAGTAAATTGGTACCTGACCCACATTTTGAGGAAAAGTTGTACTCAGTTTTCCTGATGGATTAACCTTGCCAAATAATACATCGGCAATTGAATTTCCTGCTTCACTACCAGGAAACCATACATTTAAAATGGCTGGAATATTTTCTTCTTCCCATTTCAAAGCCAACGGGCGACCCGTAAATAATACTAAAACAACCGGTTTGCCAGTTTTAGCCAAAGCTTTTAGCAGATTTTTCTGTGTTTCCGGAATTTGAATATCAGTAACACTGCTGCTTTCTCCCGTAAATTCAGAACCTTCACCTACCGTGGCTACAATCACATCCGATTTTTCGGCAACTTTCAAAGCCTCTTTTATCATTTCCTCTTCACTGCGCGGATTACGTTTGTAAGTTGGGTTGTGAACATTTACATAACGTTGTTCCATTGCAGAATCTGCCAGGAAGTTAGCGCCACGTGCCGTTAAAATTTTAGCGTCGTTTCCTAAAGCGTTTTTTAAACCTTGTAAAACCGTAACCGATTTATCAAACAAGGCTGCAACGCTCCAGGTGCCATACATATTAGCGGTATTATCTGCCAACGGACCGATCAAACCGATCGTTCCTGATTTTTTTAGTGGAAGAATATTGTTTTTATTTTTAAGTAGTACAAAACTCTCTGCTGAAATTTCACGTGCTACCTGACGATTTTCTGCATTGAAAACTTCTTTTTCAGCTCTTTCGGTACTTAAGAATTTATAAGGATCTGTAAACAAACCCAATTTATATTTTGCCTGCAGAATTAAGCGACAAGCCCTGTTGATTTCATTGATACTTACTTTTTTCTCTGCCAATGATTTTTTTAAATTACCAAGAAAACCTTCACCAACCATATCCATGTCGATACCTGCATTCATTGCCAAAGCAGAAACGGTTTGCAAATCGCCCATTCCATGCGCAATCATTTCAGGAATCCCTGTATAATCTGTTACTACGAAACCTTTGAAACCCCATTGATTTCTTAAAACATCAGTCATTAACCATTTACTTCCGGTTGCCGGGATGCCATCCACTTCATTAAAAGAAGCCATAATACTTGCCGCACCTGCATCTACAGCCGCTTTATAGGGCGGGAAATATTCATTATACATCCGCACCTTGCTCATATCTGTTGTATTGTAATCTCTGCCAGCTTCGGCTGCACCATATAAAGCGTAGTGTTTAACACAGGCCAAAATTTCGTTGTTAGCCTGCAGTTTACCCTGGTAACCTTTAACCATGGCAGCAGCAATTTGCGAGCCGAGGTAGGTGTCTTCGCCGCTTCCTTCAGAAATTCTTCCCCAACGTGGATCGCGGGAGATATCAACCATAGGAGAAAAGGTCCAGTTGATGCCGCTTGCACTTGCCTCTATGGCTGCAACTCTGGCTGTTTTTTGTACCAGGCTCATGTCCCAGATACAACTTACCCCTAATGGAATTGGGAAAACAGTATTGTAGCCATGGATAACATCCATTCCAAAAAGCAAAGGAATTTTCAATCTGCTTTGCTCTACTGCAACCTTCTGTACGGCCTTAATTTTCTCTACACCTTTAATGTTGAATAAACCACCAACCTGTCCGGCTTCGATTTTTTTACCGATATCGCTGCTGTTTGCTTGTCCGGTGGTGATATCACCAGAACTTGGCAAATTTAACTGGCCGATTTTCTCATCGACAGTCATTCTGGCCATCAGTTTATCAATGAAGGTATTCATCTTGGCCTCTTCCGGAGAGACTGTTTTTTTGGTTTGTGCTGATGCGTTCAGCGCAAAGGATGTTAATAAGATAATCAGGATTTTCGCTCTATTCATTATTTGTGTGTTTTATTCTTTAAAATTTAATCTACTTTTTTAACTGCGGTTTTCGCGGAGACACCGTTTTCGTTTATTGCTTCAATGGCGAAATAGTAAGGTTTTTGACTGTCCATCGCCTTAAACCAGTGTTCGTTGAAATCGTGAATCATGATGCAGTTATATAATTTACCGGGCGCTGTGCCGTAATATAAATTGTAAGCGAAAGCATTATCAACAGGTTGCCATTTGATGTAGGCGCTGCGCTTATCTTTCTCTGTTCTGAGTACAATCAGGTTTTTAACTGCTGATGGTTTATCCCCATTTCCATTCCCAAAAACCCGTAAGCCGCTAATGGCAAATTTTCCGGTTGGCATGTGCAGGTTAATCATCTTGATAAATCTCGTTTTCACTGGCTTTTCCAGTTCAATATAATCGTGAGGAACATCAGTTTTGTTTTTGCTTTTATCAACCAAGATTGTCCATTTCTTCCCATCTGCTGAAGACAGAATTTGATACTGGTGATAAATTCCGGTTTGCTTACCTAAAAATTCAGCATCCTGATCAGCATAATTAATCTGAATCGCATTCACCGTAGCTAAACTTCCGAGGTCGGTTTGAATCCACTCTCCACTGTTTCCGGTTTTTGCGCTCCAATAAGTTTTAATGCTTTCATCAACCGCATTGTTGGCATAGAAACCACCAAGTGTTGAGGAAACCGTAACGGGCTTTTTATAATTGATCAGCATCCATCCTGGTCCGGCAGGTCCGTTTTCTTTTCTTTCCGCAGGAAGATAAAGCGGGTAATCGCCAAAGGCCGTGTTGGTCCACATTACATCATCTTGATCAAAGCCAGTTGGCCAGATGCCCATTCTCCGTTCCCAGGTGTTTTTTACACAAATGATGCTGGTAGAAATGTGCCAGTAATTTTTTGAATTATCCTGAAAGGTAGCCCCATGACCTGCACCTCTGGAAAATCCACCGCCTTTATAACTGAGCGGATCAGATTGCGGTGTAAATTGTGTATCATAAAATAAAGGTTTTGTCCCTACTACCACACCATCAGAATAGCCGCTAAATTCGGTACCGGGTGCACCATATTGAAAGTAATACTTGCCATTATGCTTGGTCATCCAGGCACCTTCTGCAAAAGGATCAAGAAAAGTATTATCCATGTATTCTCCAAAACGTTGCCAGCCATAACGCCAGCTTTCGAGTAAATACATTGGCATTCTTGTGCCTTTTGGTTTAAAAGTTTTACGGTCTAACTCTACCCCATACATGGGATAATTGTTGCTGCTGCCATTGTACATATAAAATTTGCCATCATCATCAGTAAAGAATGAAGGATCCCAGCCTCCAATTTCAAGTGAATCAACCAGCGGAAACCATTTATTGCCTTTTGGATCCGTACTTCCCCACAAGGTGAAATTTTTAGTATAAGTACTGCCGAAAACCACCATGGTATCACCTATAATACCAACCCCCGGTGCACAAAGTTCATCTTTCGTTTTATTCCATGGGCGAAGAAATTTGCGTTCCTCGAATTTCCAGTTCAGCATATCCGGACTATGCCAGTATCCCCATTGATTAGTGCTGAACAGGTAAAAATCGCCTTTGTAGTTTACAATTACCGGATCGGCAGTTGCACGGTGTTTACCCCATTCGGTAAAAGATTCTATAGGCGTATAACCGTAATCTACATTGATGGGATTGCAGTAGGTTTTCTGTTGTGCAAATGAGCGATTTGTGCACAACAACATGAATGAAAAGAAAAATATTTTGAATAAATGCTTAGCCATTAGGTGTTATTTTTGATTAAAAAATTTGGATTCTGGCGCAGCTTTGGCAAGCGATAGACATTCCACTTACACTTAATCTGGTAACATTCGATTGATGTTCCCAGTACACCCACATATTATGTGCACCCCCGGTTGAAGTTAGTTTTACGGTATAGCTATCGCTACTTTCTGGTATTTGGCCAATAACGGCTCCGTCCGGGGTATTAGGCTGAATAAAAAAGCTGTAGGAGCCACCACTGGTATTGTTTTCTAAGCTTACATATACCCCATCATTAGTTGAGTTGGTAGCGGTTACATTTATGTTGGTAAACTTATTTTTTTTTACAAGTGGCTTATTTATCGAAATGGTTGTGAAACTGGAATTTAGTAATGTGATTCCGATGACTGCTGTTAATATTAAAATTGCTCTTTTCATGGTTCTTTAGATTTAATTTGAAATGATTAAAATATATAATGGCTAAACATTTATAAGCAACTTAAAATTATTGGGTAATCTGAAAGTCTAATTTCTTCAAGCCCATTTGTACATCGGTATTGCTCATGAATAATTTCCACAATAAACCAGATCTATAATTTTCAATCATGACCACCATTGGTCCCTGATCAATCCCTAAGTATCTTTGAGGATACCAGTTGTCTGTTTCAGAAAAAGCATCATAAAAACCATATTTTCCCCAAACTTTATCTCCTAAATCTTCATAAAGATGACGGATCACTTTCATTGATTCTTTTGGTGTGTATGGAATGGAAGAAATTGCTGCGGTAGGGGAGATGACGCCGAAATCTTCTTGTGGATTGTGTGCTGCGTATCCCTTTACTGAATAACTTGCCGTTAATCCCCAGCTATTTTCACTGTAACCTTTAAATTTTTTTGGGTTAGCCACGCAATAATCGTGGATGGCCAATGTGTGATTTACATTATTTTCCCAGTAGTTGGCGTATCGGTCTTTTAAACCCTTCGGATTTAAGCCTAAATAAGAATAATGTGCCCAGAATAAAGGACCTACACCATTTTCCTGGCCTTGATATTTCATGGTAAACGGATGGCCATAAACTTCGAAATTGGTTTTTATTGCACCGTTGTTTGCCCAACCTTCATGGTAAACTTCAGCAGGAACAGTATGGGTAGGAGACGAGGCTGCTAAAACATACATAATCAAACATTCGTTATAGCCTTTAACCGGAAAGTTCATTTCCCATTTATATTCCGGCGACCAGTGCCAGTAGAGTACATTTTGGTTTCCATTTCTATACCAGTTAAAATCAATTCCTCTCCAAAGACTATCTGCTTTTTTAGCTAAGGCCTTTTCTGCTGTTGAACCGTTTTTATAATAGGCATCAATACAGATTAGCGCCTGTGCAACGAATGAGGTTTCCACTAAATCTCCGCCGTTATCTTTTTGTCCGAAGGGACGAACTTTGCCTGTTTCTCCATAAATCCAGTGTGGCCATGCCCCATGAAAGCGATCAGCCCTGGCAAGAAAATCAAGAATCTTATTTAAACGGGCTAAACCATCTTTTTTAGTTACATAACCTCTGTCAATTCCACTCAATAGTGCCATTAAACCAAAGCCGGTTGCACCAGTTGCTACAGTACTTTTATCATTTTCCGGATAAACGTTATCCACATGAAAGCGCTCTCTTCCGGCGCCTGATGTGGGTTCTGCACCATCCCAAAAATACTGAAAGGTTTGTTTTTGAACAACATCAAGTAACTCATCGTCAGACAAGCCTTTTTTTATGGAAAGACTGGTTGTTTGGGCTGGTTTTTCTTTTTGCGCACAAGACGAAAGAGAAATTAAAAGCAGCGTAGAAAAGAGAATGTGATTGATTTTTAACATAGCTAAGAAAAGAAAAAAGGCTGCCAGATGGACTGGCAACCTTTAGCAAATTTATTATTTTTAGTAACCAGGATTTTGCGTAAGCAAACCTCCACTTAAATCAATTTCGGTTTGGGGAATTGGCCAAACTTCATTTTTGTTCGCTTTCCATCCCTTAGGACCGAAAACCTGAGCTGCTCTTCCTTGACGGATCACATCGAAATAACGATCATTTTCCATGGCTAATTCTACCTGTCTTTCTTTCCATATAGCATTTCTCAATGCGGTTTGGTCTGTAGTAGTAACATCTGGCAGAATTGCCGTATTGGTGCCTCTGGCCCTTCTACGCACTCTGTTTAAAGAGGTTAATGCTTGCGATGGATTTCCCAATTCATTAGCTGCTTCCGCATTCATTAACAATACATCTGCAAATCTTAAAACCCTGAAGTTTTGTTGCGCACCTTCATTAAAGCCTGAAACTCTGGTATTGAAAGGCACATATGATTTTTGATTATAGTGTTCGTTTGGAACGGAAGTTGGAACAAGATCACCTTGTGGAGTAGTTTCGCCTCTAAATAAAATCGTTGCATCTCTTCTTGGATCACCCGTTTCAAAAGCTGAGGCCAATTCCGCTGACGGCGTATTAAACCCCCACCCCATTACACCTGCAACGCCTTGAATTTGGCTGTATTGCGAATTTGATGCATCTGCATTACTCTGTAATAATTCAGCCTGAACTTCGAAAAGTGACTCTACACTGTTTTCATTCTGTGTTCTAAATCCTTTTTCAAAATCAGGAAATAAATCATAGCCTAAGCCCATTACCTGATTGGTAAGTGCAAGTACATCTGCCCACTTATTTTGATACATGGCAACTTTCGCCTTCATACCTAATGCTGCGCCCTTAGTTGCTCTACCTAAATCTGCACCGCCATAAGATTGGGGCAATGCAGCAGCAGCTTCAGTCAAATCTTTTTCTATCTGAGCATAAACAGCAGATCGTTCAGCTTGTGGAATATTGTACTCGGTATTGTCTTTAGGTATATTTAATCTAAGTGGAACTCTTCCGTATGCCCTAACTAATCTAAAATAAGAATATGCACGGATGAATTTTGCTTCGGCCAGGTATCTCGCTTTTAATGATTCATCCATCGTAATGTTTGGCACATTATCCAATACCTGATTGCAAAGATTGATATTCTGATACTGACCTGTCCAGAAATCTTGCAGGGTTCCATGTGTAGATGTTACTGTAAATTGGTCATACAGGTTAAAGAAAGTTGCATCTGTAGGTGTACTACCTTTATCAGCCTCATCAGACCCTGTACTTTCAATAGCAATGGTATTAAACCCTACATTATTCCAACTGCGTAAGTTTGCATAAATTGCGTTTACGCCTTTCAGCGCATCATCCTGGTTTTGCCAGAAAGTTACAGAAGGCTGTTGTGCCTGAGGTGGTACATTTAAAAAGTCTTTTTTACATGATGACGTAAAGAGTATCATGCCTAAAACTGCAGCGGTAACACAAGACCGTATATTTATATTTTTTTTCATTTTGATCTCGATTAGAAAGTTACGTTAACTCCGAAATTATAGGTAGCAAATAATGGATAAACGTTGGTATCTATTCCCGCATTTGTTGGTGTTCCACCAACTTCAGGACTGAAACCTTTGTAACCAAAAATATTTACTGCATTCTGCGCATTTAAGAATACCCTTAAGCGTTGCATTTTCATTTTGCTGCTGATTGCCTGAGGAAGCGTATATCCCAATTGAATATTTCTTAACCTGATATAGTCGCCCTTTTCTACATAGAATGAATTAGGCGCATTATTTAAGCCACCAGCTAAATCGGCAGACGGATAAGAATTAGATGTTCCTGCACCTGTCCAGCGATTGTTAATGAAATCTTTTGTGAAGTTCTCGTTACCAAAACGGCTACTTAAGTTTGCATTGTAAACATCAACATCCGCAACGCCCTGAATATCTAAGGTTAGGTCAAAGCTTTTGTAAGCAAAATTGGTATTTAAACCATAAGTAAACTTAGGATTCGGATTTCCAAGTACTACTCTATCCTTTAAATCAATTACCCCATCACCATTGATGTCAGCATATTTGAAATCACCTCTTTTGAAACCTGGCCAGGCAGCTGCTTCATCAGTTGTTTGGAAAACTCCTTCAACCTGGTAACCGAAAAACTCACCAATAGGGCGGTTGTTAACTGTTCTGGTAGAAAGGTATCCACTGGTAAGGCCTGCACCACCTTTATAGATAGGATTTGCTCCAGAGGTAACGTTAAGAACTTTGTTATTATTGATACCTACGTTACCACTAATGGAGTAACTAAATCCGTTATCGGCTTTATCAGCCCATGTTGCTGAGAATTCAAATCCACTGTTCTGGATATCTGCCTGATTTGCAATGATAGAGCTGTTAACAGTTCCTAAACTTCCTAGCACAGGGATATCAAAGATTGCTTGTTCCGTTTTTCTGGTATAATAATCTAACTCAACAGATAGTTTATTTTTAAAGAAGCCCATTTCTAAACCAACATCGGTACCGGCACTTCTTTCCCAGAATAAAGTTGGTGGAACCAATGATCTAATACTGGCACCTGTATAAGGGATTCCTCCAAAGAACGCGATCAAACCAGCTGTCTGATCAACAGTTTGGGTAGACGGATTAAAAGGAACGCCAGCATTACCTACTTTACCCCAGCTACCTCTTAACTTTAAGTTGCTGAAGATTTTCTGGTCTTTCATAAATTCTTCATTACTGATTACCCAGCCAGCTCCGATAGAAGGGAAATTACCCCAAACGTTATCAGAACCAAAGAATTGAGATGCTCCATCTCTTCTGATTGAGGCATTTAATAGGTACCTATTTTTGTAACTATAATTTGCTCTTGCAAAGTAGGAAGAGAATGTAGACAATTCACCTTTATCAATAATGCTTCTGCTTGCTGCATCGCCAAGTGCGAGATATAAATCACTTTCCGAATTAAACGGAACATTTAATGCATCAGCATTAAGGGTGTACATTTTGTTTCTTTGAGCAGTTTGTCCGACCAATAACGTCAAGCTATGATCTGCCCACTTTTTATCGTACGTTAAAGTGTTTTCAATGATCCAGTTTCTGTTTTCAATGCGATCAATATCCAACTTACTGTTTGTATTTTGCTGGGTATTACTTACTTTGTAAACTGGAATATATCCTCTCACTTCCTGCTGACCGAAATCGCCACCTAAACTGGTTCTGAAAGTGAAGTTTTTAAGGAATTTTAATTCTGCAAATACATTTCCTGTAATTTTATAATTTGTAGTTTGCTGGTTGAAGAAATCCAGGGTTGCCTGAGGATTCATGTTACTTCCGTTACCTAAATTAAAAGCATTCGGATCACCATAACTTCCATCCGCATTAAATATTGGTACTACAGGAGATGCAGCATATAAAGCCCTGAAAATTCCGTTGGCCGGATCTTTAGATTTGCTTGAAGTTGCCGTAACGTTATAGCCGATTTTTAATGGTTCAAAAACCTGAAAATCATTCGACAAGCGAGCCGTGTATCTTGTATAATTGTTGTTCTTTACAATACCATCCTGATTTAAATAACCTAAGGAAAGATTGTAAGTAGATTTCTCGGTACCGCCGCTAATAGAAAGTTGATGGTTAGTAATTAACGCCTGTCTGAGTGCCACATCATACCAATTAGTGCCTTCGCCTAAATTCGTATTTGCAAATAATGGTGCAACAGGAGGATTTTGGAGCGCATAAGCCTCATTTACCGCTGTCGCATATTCTGTCGCATTGGCCATTTCTACCATATTGGTTACCGTCTGAATACCGACAGTACCATTATAGTTAATTACCGCATCACCTTTTTTTCCTTTATTTGTGGTTACCAAAACCACACCATTAGCCGCTCTGATCCCGTAAATAGATTGACTTGAAGCATCTTTTAAAATACTGATGCTCGCAATATCAGCAGGATTTAAAAAGTTGATGTCATCATACCAAACGCCATCAACAACGTATAAAGGACCAGCTTTTCCATAAATGGTTCCGCTTCCTCTGATCGTGATTTGAGGTGAACCACCAGGTGTACCTGTATTGGTAATCGAAACACCAGCAACTTTACCCTGCAATGCGCCAACCGGATTGGTTGAGATTTGTTTTGAAATATCTTCTCCTTTAACATTGGCTACCGAACCCGTTACATCAATTTTTCTTTGCGTACCATAACCCACTACCACAACCTGCTCGAGTTGTTGTGTAGAGGATGCTAAAGCCACATTAATTGTTGTACGATTTGCGATTGGCTGCTCTTGTGCAGTGTATCCAATAAAGTTGAATACCAAGGTCGCATCAGCAGGTGCGCTGATCGAGTAATTTCCGTCTGTATCGGTCTGCGTTCCACCTTGTGCACCTTTGATTACGATAGTTACGCCAGGCAAAGATGTTTTATCACCTCCATCAGTTACCTTACCTTTTATGGTAATGTTTTGCGCAAATGCTACGTTAATGGTTAGCAAGCAAAATGCAGCGAGAACAGAAATTCTTGTAAAAATTCTTTTCATGCTTTTATTAATATTTAGTTTAATTGTTAGTATAAATGTGAGGTTGTTTATTCGCTTGTGCAAGTGAATTTACCTCAACATCATTACATCACCAGAAGAAGATCGTTTCGTAGAAGCATAGAACCAAATGCATATTCAGCCCAAAAACACAGTTTTTGGCTTTTTAACATTATTTTAACATTAGGCTAAGTGTAAAAAATACACGAAGCTTATTGTGCGATCTAATTTTAGCTGGTGAGAGGTAATGATGTAGTCGAAAAACGAGGTGTGTAGTGCTTTTGAATAGAAATTGCCATTTCACACAATCGTTCCTGGTTCATTTTGTAGGGCATAACTTACAATTCCATCAAGAATTCGGTGAGGTTTTTATCATGCGGAACCTCCAGTTTTTTACGTAACCGGTACCTGCGGATTTCGACACCTCTCAGGCTGATATTAAGTAAAGAAGACATTTCCTTACTGCTCATATTCATCCTTAAGTAGGCACAGAGTTTCAGGTCATTTGGCACCAAATCCGGATGCTGGGCTTTTAGCTTTTTGAAGAAACTTTCATGTGCTTCATTAAAACTGTTTTCAAACAAATGCCAATCCCGCTCATCATTCATGCCGTCGTTAATTACTTTTTGAATCTTACGGGTTTGATCATCTGAAAGTTTTTTGCCGTTTTCATCTTTAAGCTTCATGATTTCATCACTTAGCTTTTGCAGCAATTCATTTTTATAGACTAGCGTCATGGCAGAGTTGGCCAACTCTCTGTTTTTCGAAGCCAGTTCAGCCTGCAATTTATCGGTTTGGAGTTTGATAATCTGTTTCTCGTTCGCTTCAGTCTCTTGCCTCAGAATTTCGTCCTGTTCCGCTTTTAAACGGTTGCTTATTTTCAGACTATCCCTTTTTAATTTTTGCTCATAAATTTTCTTACCCATAATTAAAACCACGGCAAAAAGGATAGAATAAACCAAGAGTGACCAATTATTGAGATACCAGGGGCGAAGAATGGTAAATTTAAATATGGTGATATCGGTAACAGATGAATCATTTAACTTGGCCCTTAATTTAAATTTATAGCTTCCACTGCTTAGATTTGTAAAATCTTTCTCGGCGGCATCACTCCAGTCTGACCAATCTTTCGAATAACCTTCCAAAAAATACTGGTACTTCACTTTGGCCTGCCTGTAATAGGGGAGCGCAAAAGAAATCCGGATGTTATTTCTACTGTAAGGGAGTTCAGTATCATTTCCTGTTTCACTAAGCGTATAGTATTTATCTGTGATATCATCTATCCTCCTGATAAGTACCGACGGAAGCTTGCTTGATAATGATTGATTTTGCTGAGTATTATAAATAACGAATCCATCATCTACGCTGATTAAATAAATCGAGTTGCTAATCTTATTAATATTTTCATAATATTGAACCATTCGTCCATCGAGCAAACTAAATTGATTAGAGTCTATTTCAATTTTACCAGGCTCTGAGAAGTTAACCAGTGATGTTTTTCCATGATTGATGAACCAATATTTTTTCTCGCCTGCCTTGATGATGTTATTTGAAGTAGCGAATGAACCTAATTTTTTATTCAGCACCTCATAATTGGTGAATTTATTACTTAGCTCATCGTAAGTATAAAATCCCTTATCTGATGAAAAGACAATTCTGTTTTCCAGATTGAAGATATTGATGTTGTAATTGCTCGGCAACCCATTTCGCTCATCGAAATATTTGGTACTGATAACTTTGGTATAGTTTGAATTTAATGTTACTTTATAAAGGCCTTTATAGGCGTGGCCAATCCATATATCGCCTTTAGTATCTTGTTCGATAAATCGAGATGGGGCATTAAAACCCGATATTTGTGTCACGAATTTCAAACCCGATCCCGGAACTTTTTGATAGAGCGATAGGCCGACGTAAGTGCCTTGAATTAAATAATTCGGGTTAGAATTCAGTTGCTTAATCGTCCAGCCACCACTTGTTCTGGAGATCCATTCTATTTTGTCACCAAGCACTTTAAATGTACCGCTGTTGTGACCGCAGATTAGTTCATGATCAACAATGTTTAATTCCCATACCTGCCCTTCAGAACCCTGAATAAGTTTAAAGTTAAAGTTTGGTGCTGTATTTTGAGACCAATCGCTATAAAACAAACCCTGGTTGGTGCCCAGATAAATTTTATTACCGAAAATGATGCTTGAATATACCGTTCCAAACTGGCCGGTTTTATCGAAATAGAAATAAAGCGGCGAGTTCAACTCTATCCGGTCGATTCCATTATCTAAACCTGCCCAAAGATTTTGTTCATTATCAGCATATAAACTCAATACGGTATTGTTTTGGAGTCCGCTGGATTTATTGATTTTCTGGACGACGTTCCCATTTTCATCAATAATAATTAATCCATTGAGGATGGTTCCGAAGGCATAATACTTTCCAAGCAGTTTAACGCCGTTATTGAGCTGATAGGTTTTTAAGAAATCATTAGCAGGTGTATTGAACGGACTGAAAGTTTTTCCATCATATATAAACAAGCCATTTTTACTGGTACCGATTAAAAGGCCTCCATTTTTATAGGGGAGAATAGATAGAATCCCTTGCTTGCCCAATTGATCACTTTGAGGCAAATAAACCAATTTATTTCCAATCAGTTCGTGTAAGCCATTTTCTAAAATTTCTACGAAGAACCGGTTATTTACCTTATGAAGAAAAAGTAAAGATTTCGGGGAAGATACGATTGAAACCTTATTGTTTTGATAGACGAATATTCTGGAAAACGACTGGAAAATTACGCGATCACGATCGACATAAATTTTCCATACCTCATCAGTAATTTTTGAACCTTTGGGCAATAATGATGTAAGGGAGTGATAGGTTAGTTTATTTTCTTTAATTGCCCAGTAGCCAAATTCGCCAAAGCAGCCGGTATAAATTTTACCCTTGTTATCTGTCGCAACGGATCTAACAATCTGTCCGTTCGGCATTTTATATTTTTGCCAATACTTTCCATCAAAGGTGAGTAAACCTTCGGCATTGCCGTAATACATTACGCCCTGATTATCTTTCGCTATGCTCCAGTTTTGGTTACCGGCCCCGTAAACAGATTTCGAATAATTTTCTATATAAGGAACCCCAATGCTTTTGATATCGGATGCAAAAGTATAGTGAGATAGGAGGAAAAGTAATAAAAACAGACGTAATATGCTAAACATATAAGGGATTTCTGATTAAGCCATTGCCTTACAAAGTAAACAAAATTAGGTGAAGATGCAGAACATAGATTTAACTATGCTTTGCCAATTGGCTGATTTAATTAAATGTAAAAAGCCTTTTGTAATGTGCATGCATTTACAAAAGGCCCTAATATAGTTGAAATTGAAATTAGCCCACTATTGCTACTTTTTTAGCTACAGGCTGAGGAACTTTAACATAATATCCTGTTCCGTCATACTGGCGTTTCCTGGGGTTTGTAGTGCATGCAGTTGAGCAGCAACCCTGTAATTCTTCGCCACAATCATCACATTGTGTAATGTGCTCATTACATTCCGGATTGGCACAATTAATCATTTTCGGCGTGGTTTTGCCACAGTTGTAACAAACTGATACAATGGTTGGGTTTATCTGGTTCACATCAACCGCGATCCGGTTATCGAAAACATAACACTTGCCTTCGAAATCTTTTCCGCCGGCTTCTTTTCCGTATTTTATAATTCCACCGTGCAACTGATAAACATCATTAAAGCCATGATGTAAAAGCAATGCTGATGCCTTTTCGCATTTGATGCCGCCGGTACAGTAGGTTAAAATCTTTTTGTCTTTATATTGGGCAAGCTGATTAATCTGCTCAGGAAAATCGCGGAAATTTTCGATATCTAAAGTGATGGCATTTTTAAATTTACCTAAATTGTGTTCATAGTTTGAACGAACATCCAAAATCACAACATCTTCATCATCTTTCATGGCCATAAAATCTGCAGGCTCCAGGTGTTTCCCTGTTTTTTCATTTGGATTGATGATCGATGTATCTCTCAAGCCAGAATGTACAATTTCAGACTTGTAACGGCAATGCATTTTCAGGAAAGATGGTTCTTCTACCTCATCAATTTTAAATTCTGTTTTTGCAAAACGCTCATCTGTATGTAGGGCTTTCATATAGGCCTCACAAGATTCAGGAACGCCGGAAACGGTTCCGTTTAAACCCTCATCGGCTACAATGATACGGCCAACTAAATCTAATGATTTACAAAATTTAAGGTGATCTGCAGCAAATTGTTCTGCATCTGCTATGTGACTATAGCAGTAGTAAAGTATAGTTTGATATCTTTTCATAACGCTGTTGATACCGTTGCAAACGGCGTTTAAAGCGTGGCAAAGATAAAAAATAATCCCGAAGCTTAAAACACCTTAAATATTTAGTTCCACATCAAGTTTTGAGACAAGCAGGGATTTACAAAAATGTTATTGAAATCTACTGATTAAATTAATCTTTAAAACTCATAAGATAATTTAAAACCTTTTTCTATTCTTTTATTCGAATCGAAAGCATAGCCATAATCAATTCTGAAATTTAATCTTTTAATGCCAAAATAAAATTCACTGTAGTTTCTTTTTTCAGGTGAGGTAAGGTAGGCGCCGCCAATAATTTCCTCCACTTTTAATCTCCGCAGAAGTGGTATTTTACTAATAAAGAACGAACCAAAATTATGTTGATAATGCGCTTCGAAATATTGTTTAGTGGTACTGAAAAGATAAAAATCTAAAAAGTGAAAATTCCTTACATCTGCATCAAAGATTAATGAACGGTTTGCCCTGAAGTGTTTCCAGTCTGGATAATACAATTGCTTGGCATTTAAGAATTTTCCGGCGCCGATGAGCAAAGAAGATTTTCCGAGCAGTAAAAAATGGAAATCTTTCTGAAAAATTTCTGCAGATAAGAAATCATAATTTACGTCGGAATTAAAAAAATTGGGAATTCCTTTTTTGTAGGTGATTTCAAGTCGGGGATATTTACTTTCTATATAAAATCGTCCGTCAGGGCGGGTAATGTATTTTTGCGCAATAGTATAAGCAAGCGTTCCGCTTATGATAAAGCCAGTATGTTTCGGGAAAAGAAGACTTTCGTTATCTGTAGGATGAAACGGATCGTTTGCTGTAAAATCATTTGTTTTACGGAAAGATAGATAATTTGAATTTAACAGCGCTTCCCGTTCAGCATAGTCTGCCGTAATTTTAAGCTCAAAACTTGGTGCAAATTCGCGACTGGCCTGGATGTTCAGGTAACGCCTTTCGTAAAACTTCGAAATATTCCTTCCAAATACCAGTGCATTAATGCTGTTGCGGAAAAGATTGGCTTGTTTTAGTGAATTTAGGTTGGCTACCTCTGTTCCAAAACCAAAGCTGATCATCCCATTTTTAATTGGGTCGTAAAAATATTTTGCCTGTACATTGCCATTAAAATGTTTGTTACCAAAGCCATAGCGCACCTCCGGCCTAACCGAATAATAGCGTCCGTCGTTAAAGCCCTGTCGAAGTGAAACCGCATATCGCAGGGCTATCCCTTCGATGGTATTGTACATTATACTTTTGTAAAGAGGATCGTAAGTGATACTTTTTTTATTATAACGGTTATAATATACGTAAGGCGTAATGAGTATTTGGGTAAGATTGAATTTGTTTTTGACGTTATCAACAGAATCCAGATATTTTTTAGAAGATTTTAGCCGGCTTACACTATCTTTTTTTGTGTAATTTTCGGTTTCTTCAAAGGTAAGGGGTACAGGTCTGGATTTGACCCAGTATAAGGAATCTTTTTTATTGGATGAGGCATTTATCCGCAAAATTTCATTGCTGAAAAAATGTTTGTTAAAGGCAGGTTCTACATTATAGTTTTTGTAAACACCCACTGCATAACCAGAAAATTTAAAGCCCATCACTTTACCCTTCAAATCGAATTGAACAGAGGATGGAACAGCTATTTTATTGATTAAAACAAGTTGTTGCTTAATGTTTAAGGTATCTATAAATTCAATTCCTGATTTTTTAGTCAGGTATAAATTTACTGAATTTAACCGCCAGCTGCCGTTTGAGATATAAATTTCTCCCGTAAATGCCGGGTCGTTGATCCTCTTGGGTTTAACCTCTATTTTACTAATGGTTTGCCCATCTTCATCCTGGTTGGTGCCCAGTAATTTAAAACGGTAATATGAAAAAGCATTATCAGCAATGGGCGAAATAAAGCCCCTCACATTCAGCTTATCTTCTAATACTACATTTTGATAAAAGTTAATGGTTAAGTCTGATGCTTTATTAAAACTGAATCCGTTATCATTACCGGCCACTTTTGAAGAGACCATCACTTCTTTAATCTTATTTTCCCGCTGAAAATCCAGTTTAGATACCGTTTCAGAAAGGTAAATGATACCCTGTCCTTTATCATCTAAGTCTAAAATCTTACTAACATCACGGCCAAAAAATTTCTTAGGTGAGGAAAGCAATTTCTGCACGCCCTTGGTATAAACATCACAGGTAAAAGCTTCAACTTCATTCAGATAAATTTCTCTGTTTTTAATGGCTTTTCTAATAATTTCGTCTGCAGTATTCTGTTCTTTATTATTGCGTCCAATAACCACGTCATTTAAAGTGAATACCTTTGATGTGAGTTCGATGTTTAGGGATTTGTTATCAAATAAAGTAGTGCTTAATAGTTTAGACTCAAAACCCACAGCGGTAAAAAGTAAATCCGTTTTACCGGGCGGAAGGTTTAACTTATAATTTCCTTCTATATTGGAGGAAGTACCTTTTGTTGTGGTGTTAACATATATGGTAACAAAGGGAACCGGTATACCTTTGCCATCCGTAACTTTACCTGTTAATGTAAATAATTGTTGTCCCTGCGCATTAAATCCCCCTAAAAAAGCCAGTAAGAGCAGCTTTAAAAATAACTTCATCCCGTATGTCAAATCTTTGTCAGGAAATATAGTAAGAATTTTACTTTAATAAGCGCTTAAATTTTAGTATTCAGATTAATGGTTAAATTTTATGAAGAATGCTTTTGGTAATGATCATTGCAACAAGCTGATGCTATTTAAAAACCGTAGCTTATTCTGAAACCTTGATTAATTTTGTGGCTTCCATCATATGAAAAGCCATAGCTTGCTCTTAAAATCAAACGTTCCAATCCGAAATAGAACTCCTTATAATTTTTCTTATCAGGTTGGGTAAGGTAGTTCCCGCCCACAAATTCCTGTAACTTTAATTTACGCAATAATGGAATTTTATTGGTGAAGAAGCCGGCAAAATTATGCTCAAGGTGTGCCTCGAAATATTCTTTATTGGTGCTGAACTGATAAAAATCCAGGAATTGAAATTTTCTGATGTTAGGTGGGAAAATGGTTGAAATGTTACCCGAGAAATGTTTGTACTCCGGGAAATACATTTTACTGTTGTTTAAAAACATACCCGCACCGGCCATAAACGAGGTATAACCCCATAGGCCAGATCCAATTCTCTCTTGCTGAACTTCTGCTTTTACAAAGTCGTAATCGATATCACTTCCCAACACACCATTGAAACCTTTTTTATAAAGTACAGTGATTTTTGGGAATTTCGATTCGGTATAAAATTTACCATCAGGCCGGGTAATGTACTGTTGTCCGATGGCGTAAGTTAAACTTGCGGTTGCGCTTACCGATGTATATGTTGGAAATAAAGGGGTTTCCACGTTCGGGCTGAACGGGTTATTCGATGTAAATTCACGTTCTTTATTATCAAAGAATTTAAAATCCGTACTATTCGTTAAATAATGATTTCTACTGTAGTCAACTGCCACACTCGCCTGTAAACCTGTAGCAAGTTCTCTGCTGCTGTTAATGTTCACAAAACTCTTCTCATAATACTTTGCAAAGTTCTTTTCATACAGGAGTGAGTTGATGGTGTTGCCAATAGCAGTCATCGAACCTAGATTATTAAGGTCGAAAATACCATTTCCAAATGAAGCACCTATGCTGGCCCTTTTTATTGGATTATAAAAGTAATTTCCGGTTAAACTACCTGTTAATTTTTTATTAGCAAACCCGTACCTCACTTCTGGTCTGATGTTATAAGAAACATTGTTTTTCAGCTCTTTTCGATAGGTTACACCATACCGGAGCACAAGGCCTTCAACAGTATTATAGAAAATAGATCTTCGGATGGCATCAAACGAATAATATTCTTTGTCGTAACGGTCGTTAATCGTGTGGCCCCGCATTAATAACTTTCCTACGCTAAAGTTGTTATTGTCTCGTTCAAGCGAATCGAGATATTTTTTGGATTCTTTAAGCTTCGCTATGCTATCTTTTTTAACATAATTCAGCTTTTCATCCGGCGTTAAGGGGATGGGGCGATTGTTGCTCCAGTACATGGAATCCTTTTTGTTAACCATTTGTGTAACCTTCAGGATTTCTCCATTAAAAAAGTTTTTAGGGAATTTTGGCTCCAGGTTGTAATTGCTGTAAATACCAATAAAATAACCTGCAAATTTAAAGCCTAAAACATTGCCGTTAAACTGAAAGTTCACACTGGTTGGCATGTAAACATCTTTAACTTTAGTAAACTGCTGATTAATATTTAAGGTATCGATGAAGTTAATACCAGCATTTTTAGTTAAGTATAAATCGGTATTGTAAATTCTCCAGCTTTCATCAGTGATGTAGATTATTCCCCTAAAAACAGGGTCGTACTTGCGACGCGGGATTACTTCAATCTTGTGAATGAGTACACCATTTTCTGTTGATTCGCCAAGCAGTTTATATTTGTAGTAAAATAATGCATTATCAGCAATTGGTGAGATGAATCCCCGGGTACTCAGCTTATTTTCCAGAAGATAATTGTCATAAAAGTTAATTATTAAATCCGAAGCTTTATTAAAACTGAATGCACTGTTATTACCTGCAATTTTGGAGGAAATCATTTCTTCATGAACATCATTCGGACGACGGAAATTAAATTGGCTTTGAGATTCTGAAAGATAGATAATTCCCTTTCTGTTGGTATCTAATTCCATCACCTTTTTGATGTCTCTTCCCATGAATTTTTTCGGCGCACCTTTTAATCTTTGTACCCCTTTGATATAAACATCGCAAGCAAATTCATTTACTTCATTAAGGTGTTCCTTCCTTTTTTTGATGGCTTGCCTGATAAAATCATAAGCCGGATCCTCTGCATGGGCTGTGATTGTTACGTTATCCAATGTATAACTTTCCGAAGACAGCTTAACATCCAGAGATAAATCTGTAATTAAATTTATGATGCTCTCCTGTTGTTTATAACCAACTGCCCTAAAACGAAGCGTGTATTGACCTTTCTTTAACTTAATGGAATATTTACCCTCAACATTTGCAGATGTACCGTTTGTGGTATTCTTTAGATAAACAGACGCAAAAGGTACCGGTTGTCCGCCCGTATCCCGAATTATGCCTGAAATGGTATATTGCTGAGCAACTGCAAAATTAGTAAAACCGCAAAACAGAATGAGTGCGTAGATTTTTAACATATTAATGATTAGTAAGCTATAAATATCGAATAAGTTTTAAGACTATACAGATTTCCAATGTTAAAGTTTGTTAAGATGGGAAAAAAATTAGCGATAATTATTTCAACAGTCAATGTGGAAGCATAAAATTCGGTAAGTGGTGATAGCGTAAAGGGAACTTTGGTAATTTACTCCTGGAAAATGATCAACCTGATCTTCGGTTTCTAATGGCGACCAGACTGCCCCATTACAAGAGGTAACAGAATTACAGTAAGTCAGCCGTCAATTTAACCTAAGTTAGGTTGATAACCAGAAGTATAAGTGATTCATTTTGTTTATTTAAATTTATGATGAACAGTTGTTTCAGCCGATGCGCTTTACTGTCACCGTCTAATCCCAAGAGATTTTAAGTGGCATTTTCTGTTCGGCAACAGTTCTGTTAGTATTGTAATATGCGTTAGTGAAAAAGCACACACTATCGTTTTTTTCATAACTTTGAAGCCATATTAAACTATTAAAATAGCCATGTACAAAACATTACAACCTGTTCTTCAAAAAGAACTTGAAGAAATTGAAAACGCTGGATTGTTTAAACGCGAACGCATCATTATTACGCCTCAGGGTGCTGATATTAAAGTGAGCGGGGGCGCAGAGGTGATCAACTTTTGTGCAAATAATTATTTAGGTCTTTCTTCTCATCCAAAGGTGATTGAAGCTGCAAAAAAAGCAATTGATGATCACGGTTATGGCATGTCATCTGTACGGTTTATCTGTGGCACACAAGATGTTCACAAAGAACTGGAAGCAAAAATATCTAAATTTTTAGGTACAGAAGATACCATTTTATATGCCGCTGCATTTGATGCGAATGGTGGTGTTTTTGAGCCTTTGTTCAATGCTGAAGATGGCATTATATCTGATGAATTAAACCACGCCTCCATTATAGATGGCGTTCGTTTATGCAAAGCACAGCGGTTCCGTTATAAAAATGCGGATATGGAAGATTTAGAAAAACAGCTGATTGCAGCTAAAGATTGTCGCCATAGAATCATTGTAACCGATGGTGCTTTTTCAATGGATGGATCAGTTGCTCCTCTTGATAAAATAGCAGATTTAGCTGATAAATATGAAGCATTGATTATGATTGATGAATCTCACTGTTCTGGTTTTATCGGTAAAACCGGTCGCGGAACACACGAACACTTCAACGTAATGGATCGTATTGATATCATCACAGGTACTTTAGGTAAGGCTTTAGGTGGTGCATCCGGAGGTTTTACATCTGGCAGAAAAGAAATTATCGATATGTTACGTCAACGGTCTCGTCCGTACTTATTTTCTAATACCCTGGCTCCGGCTATTGCAGGCGCATCTATTGCGGTGTTGGATATGTTGAGTGAAACTACTTCGCTTAGAGATAAACTGGAAAGCAATACAAAATACTTCCGCGAGAAAATGACGGAAGCAGGTTTTGATATTAAACCTGGTTTTCACCCGATTGTTCCGGTAATGTTATACGATGCAAAGGTAGCGCAGAATTTTGCGGCTAAAATGCTGGAAGAAGGAATTTATGTGATTGGATTTTTCTATCCGGTTGTGCCACAAGGTAAAGCCCGGATCCGTGTTCAGCTTTCCGCCGCACATGAGCAACATCACTTGGATAAAGCTATTGCCGCCTTTACCCAAGTGGGTAAAGAATTGGGTGTAATTTAAACTATACCAGAAGGAAGTATTAAATTGGTGCTTCCTTTTTTATACTCCCGATATAGCCCATGCCACAAAAGTTCTAATTAATGTCACACCGCATTAACATTTACAACATTACCACACCTTCTAAAATTGAAGATAGCGATGTAATGGTGATGGAGTGGAATTACGAAATTCCCTTGCTCCTGCAAGCTTTATTTATCGAAGGAGGTGAGGTTGGAAAAAATATTTACAACACGCATACTGATCCGGATTATTGGGGTTTATATTACGAGCTGAAACCTGGCATTGAAAACCTCCGAAGGTTTTATCATTTCATTGAAAAGCATCCGTTAGAATTGGCTCTTGATACTGGAAAGTTTCTTGAAGCCAAAACAAAATTGTTCAATTATCTTGAAAACTTACCAAACCGCTACCTTCATATTGATGCCTGGGACGTTTTCAATATGGATGATACACCCCATAAATATCAGGCATCACAATTATTGGCCAGCCTGCAACAAAACAATCAGGCAATTAATAATGTGATCCAGGCAGATGATATCTCCCTGCTCGATTTTAAACTTTTTACCAATGGTGCGGCAGGAGGCTTTGACAACTTTGCCGCCTTGTTAAATTTTAGTGCTTTTGATTTTGGCTGGGCGGTAATCTATCAAGAACATAAAGCGCCAGGCCAGGTAGAAATATTTGAGGAAAACGGATTATATGGATTAAAGGCTGTAAATGGAGACGTACTAATTTCGCCTGGATACGATGATTTCTATGAATTTGATTACAACACCGATCTCGCAGTTGTGGTAAAAAATAATCAATTCGGCTATGTAAATAAAGCGGGAGAAGTGGCGATTGCCCTTTCATTTGATGATGCATTTGATTTCGAGGGTGATTATGCAGTGGTTCAGAAGGGTGGAAAGATAGGTTTGATTACATTAAACGGGCAGATCAAGTTTCTTGGCAATTATGATAACATCAAACTCTTACAGCCATACGATCAGTTTTGTTCTGCAGAAATAAACGGGAAACACGGAATTATTAATGTTGATGGCATTGTTATTTTGCCTTTTCAGTTTGATCATGAAATTGCGGATAATGGCACCGGGTGGTTTTACCAGGTAGAAGAAAACGGAAAAAATTGTCCACAGATTTTTAGTGATACTTTTAAGTTTTTAGGGAATCTTGATCCTGCGTTTATCGACCCGTGGCAGCTTTTCGGGGCTGAAAATTTTGTATATCAAATTCGTAAACATCAGTATCAGGAAGTTAATAAACTGGTCACTACCAATAACGAGGTTCTGTTAACGGAATATGAGAAGGTAGTTCAGGCCTATCCGGGCGGTATCCTTATTTATAAAGCGAAAAGGTATGGACTGTTTAAATACGGCAAACACCTGGTTTTAGAATTTTTATATCATCAAATTATCGATTTAAAACTTTATTTAACCGGTTCACTGAAATCCTATATACCGGCAATACCGGCTGATATTCAATTTGAACCGTATGTTTTTTTTAAGGTTATAAAAGATAAAGCTGCGGGTTTGTATTTCAGTATTGCGAATTTTGAAGCCTGGTTGTTAAAGCCTGTTTATGAAGATATTAAGCCGATTTACTCCGGATTTTTTGCTGTAAAACTTAATGGAAAATGGGGCATGATCTCGCTATCCGGAAAAATTGAAACCGCAATTGAATACGATGAAATTCTGGAAACAATTGTTGATGGTGAAATTGCTTACGCGTTAAAGGATGATGAGATTTATGTTATAAGGGAGTTTGATGTTTTGCCTGCAGGTAAAACTAATTTGCAACAATACATGGATGTTAATATCCAGGAAGGATATTCTTTTTTTGATCGTCAGATTCAGTTCAGGATGGAGGCTTACCTTAATCGGCATTAAGGTTTAATCATAGCCTTGAGTGTTCGCTATAGTTATCTTGCTAAATAAAGTTATACTCCCATTTTCTCTAATTTTTTTTCAAAAGCTCATCTATGTGGCTTTTTTTTGTTTTGAGTTCATTTTCTTTTGTGGTGATATTGTAAACAGAATTTTTGAACCCGACAGGTGTAAATTTTCACGATATTTTGCCGTATATTTGAACCCATGTTGCAGGATAAAATCACACAATACACCGAGAAAATTAATGCTTTTGTAACTGAAAAAGCAGATGAATTAGAGCAGTTTCGTATCAAATACTTAGGAAGTAAAGGCGTTATAAAAGAAATTTTTGACGAATTTAAGTCTGTTTCTATTGAAGAAAAAAAATCTTTGGGTAAGGTTTTAAATGAATTTAAACAACTTGCCGAATCAAAATATAATACCTTAAAAGAAATTGCCGAGAACAATCAGTCGCAAGCTACAGTGAATGAACAGGATCTGACGCTACCTGGAGAAGGTTTTGAGATTGGTTCCCGCCACCCATTGGCACTCGTTCGCCGCGAGATTGTAGAAATTTTTGCAAAGCTTGGGTTTACCGTTGCAGAAGGGCCAGAAATTGAAGATGACTGGCACAACTTCTCGGCTTTAAACTTCCCGGAAGAGCATCCTGCAAGAGATATGCAAGATACTTTCTTCATTAAAAAAGGCGGAGAAAAAGGTGATATCGCATTAAGAACGCATACCTCATCTGTTCAGGTGCGCATGATGGAGCAAGGCCAGCCCCCATTCAGGGCCATTATGCCGGGCCGGGTTTACCGTAACGAAGCCATTTCTGCCAGAGCGCATTGTTTTTTCCACCAGATTGAGGGCTTATATGTTGATGAAAATGTTTCCTTTGCAGACCTGAAACAAACCTTATTTTATTTCGTTCAGGAGCTTTATGGCGAAGGCACAAAAGTACGTTTCCGTCCTTCTTATTTCCCGTTTACAGAACCATCAGCAGAAATGGATATTTCTTGTACCATTTGTAAAGGTGCAGGTTGCCAGTTATGTAAGTACAGCGGTTGGGTAGAAATTTTAGGTTGTGGAATGGTAGATCCAAATGTTTTAGAAAACTGTGGGATTGATGCTAAAAGATACAGCGGTTTTGCTTTCGGTATGGGGATTGAGCGTATTGCCAACCTGAAATATGTAATTAAGGATTTACGTTTGTTCTCTGAAAACGACGCACGTTTCTTAAAACAGTTCAAGTCGGCCTTAATTTAATGATGCGGTACCTATATAGTCTGTTATTTGTATTTGTATTATTTTCCGGTTGCGGGAAGCAGGAAAACTATGTGCCAGAAGTAGTGGTTAATTATAATGTTACCCTGACGCAGTTTAGTTTGCAGGCAAAAAACGGGATACTTTTGGTACCTAATCAGGGTGTAGCTGGATTGATGATTGTCAGAACACCCTCAGGTGGTTTTGTAGCTTTCGATCGTTGCAGTACTGTTAATCCTGAAAAAAAATGTGCCATTGTTCCTGATGAGGGTAGTATAACTGCTACTGATCCATGTTCAGGCGCAAAGTTCTTACTGCTTGATGGCACTCCACAAAAAGCCCCTGCAGAGAAAAATCTAAAAATTTACAATATTTCCTTACAAGGGAATGTGCTCTTAAATGTGACTAACTAATGGAAGCTGAAAAAATAAAAGAAACAGTAAAAAAAGCTGCCAAAGAGCTTTTTAGAAAATACGGCTACCACAAAACCAGTGTAAACGAGATTGCTAAAAAGGCGCGGATAGCCAAAGCGACCATATATAAATATTTCGAAAGCAAGGAACAGGTTTTGGATAGTATATTAATGGATTATCTGGATCAAAACCTGCATGAAATCATTAATAATAAAGTGAGTTACGGTTCTGAAGAAGAACATTTAAAAGCTTTGGTAATGAAAACCAGCCGACTTTCTTTCACTGCCTGCAATGAATTTATCGGATGGGATTTCGTTCGTGAAAACGCCAACTCGCAAGAGTTTCTAAAACATTTATCTGATCAGCTGGAGGCTTTATTGCTTGCTGCCTACCTGGAACTGGATAATTTTAAGAATAACCCGGCCAGAAGAGAAGGTTTAGCATTCTTATTGAAAGCAAGTAAAAGCATCGTATTTTCATTCGCATTTACTTCTGTAAGTGATTCAGATGTAAGGAAGAATTTTGTAAGTTTTCAGAAAGAGATTTTGCCGTTTTTGGTGAAAGCAGCGCTTTAAACTTTATTGCTCTGCATAATAATCTTTGGCCTTAAACTTTTTTACGTTCTTCTGCATTTTGCCTCCAATTAACCGTTGAGTAATCACGGTTACATCGTCACCTATACTAGAATCTTCAATTACGGAACCTACCTCTATTAAGCCTTTCTTAGCATCAAAAGCATAACTGGTTGTTTGATGGTAGCAGCATCCGCTTTTTTGTTCTGTACTTATTTCTTTCTTTTTGCGGTCAATACCGAACATGCCCAGGTTTTCACCTGCCAGTTTAGTCAAGTTTTTATCCAATATAAATTTTCTGTCTTTGCCCGCCAGGTAAACATCATAAGATGGACTGGCATAGGCTCCATTGTTGCCATTTCTAATTGCAACGTCTTCAAAGCCATCAAAATTAAAGTCGCCAAGGATTAGTGGACTTTGGTATTTGCCAAGATCTATCCAACCAATTCTTGCATCTTGTTTGGCTGTTAAGTTAAAATCAAGATCGGCGGAATGAAAGGTTTGAATGTCGTCTCCTGAGATTTTGTCATAAAGGATCACCGTAGCTTTCCCTTCACAATGTCCATCATTACAATCGGCAACAAATAGCTTTGCATTGTATTCGTTGGAGGTGTTATTCGACAGAAATTTGAATTGTGCAAATGTGTTGAAAGAAACAAATAAGGCCGCACAAATGATCAACAGTTTTTTCATTAGACAAAAGTACCTGATTCGGTCCAAGTAAAAAGTTAAAAAAAGTTAATGATTTGAGCCGGCATTTGGCCGGGCTATAATAAAATTACTGAGCCATTATTCCCATTTAAAAACCTTTACTGCAACTGCGTAGATCACAATTCCCCAGATAAGCAAAATCATAATCTGAAATTTCACATCCCATAGGCCCATTCCCTCAAAAGCTACTTTTCGCATTGCATCATTTAGGTAAGTTAACGGTAATGCCCTGCTAATGGGTTGCAGCCATGTTGGAAAAGCTTCGATAGAGAAGAACGTTCCCGACAATAGAAACTGTGGTAAAGTGACGATGTTGGAAATAGGAGGAACCATGCTTTCGCTTTTTGCAATACCTGAAATGATAAAGCCAAAACCCATAAAAACAATTATTCCCATAGTGGCCAGCAGCAGCATGTTAATCACCGTGACGACACCATGAACGAGTGTAAAGCTAAAGAAAAAATGTCCGATGAGGATGATAAACAAAGCGCCGATCAGGGCGAAACCTATCCTGGCAATTCCTTCGCCGATTACAATGCTGGAGCGCTTTACCGGTGTAGCGAAGAAACGTTTAATGACCAGTGTTTGGCGTAAACTTAGAAAAACGAAGGCTGTACCAAAAACACCGGTGCTTAATAAAGAAAACCCCAGCTGACCCGGCAAAATAAAATCGATCGTTTTATATTCCCTTCCGGTAACGGTACTTTCTTTTATTTCAGCAACAGTGGGTTTGAGTGTTTTATCGTAAAAGAGATTATTCAAAACCGATTTTAAAATACCTCCTTTATCTCTGGATGCAGAAGTGTAGACCACATTAACGGAATATGCTGCGGTGTTTACCTTTCTGTGCACATCTACCATAGCATCTACATTGCCTTTTTCAAGTAATTTATCAAACTCTTCTTTTGATTTGTCTTTTACCAGACGGATCATGCCTGTTTTTCCCAGCATGCTTACTACCGGATTGTTTATGTCCGATCCGGGGGTAATTCCCACATCAATGCGTGTTCCGCCGTTGCCAAGAAAGCCGAAAACTAAAATAAAGATTAGCGGGAAAGCCAATGTAAAAACCACTGCAGAAGGGCTTCGCATAATGGAACGGAAACTTGCCTTTGCCAGTGCTAATGTTGCCTTGGTGTTGCTATAGCGCACGGTTCTGGTTGGGGAGTTAGCCCCCTCAGCCCCCAAAGGGGAACTTGAATGTCCATCGTTCATATCTAGTCTTAATATTTTAGTCGCCTTGTTTAATAGCGTATTATCTGCCGGTTGATTGGCGAATCTGGTTATTTATTTTGTTAATCCTTTTATTTCCCTTGCTTTCGGCTCTTCTTCAGGGAGACAGGAGTTATTGAAGCACAATAGTTTACTTTTTATATCTCCTCCCGGATTTTTAATTCCCCTCCGGGGGGTTACTCCCGCCATTCTTTTCCTGTCAGGTTGATAAACACATCTTCCAGGTTCGCTTTTTTAACTTCCTTTTTTCGTTCGAAGCCGCTGTTTACCAATTGGTCGATCAGGTTATCAGGCGTGTCTATAGCAATGATTTTCCCGCGTTCTACAAATGCTACACGGTCGCAAAGTTGTTCTGCCTCATCCATGTAATGTGTGGTGATTACAACGGTAGTTCCGGCATCTCTGATTTGAACAATTAAATCCCATAAATTTCTCCTTGCCTGTGGATCTAAGCCAGTGGTTGGCTCATCAAGAAAGATAATTTTTGGTTGATTAATCAGCGTGGTCGCGATGGAAAACCGTTGTTTTTGTCCTCCGGAAAGCGCCTTATATTTTGCTTTGGCTTTATCCTGAAGATTGACTTTTTCCAGCATTTCCATTGGCTTAATATCAGCGCCGTATAAACCTGCAAAAAGTTCAATCAGCTCAATCAGATTTAAATTTGGATAGTAACCTGCAGCCTGCAATTGCACTCCGATAATTTGCTTGATTGCATTTGCATGTTTATCAACAGACAAACCATCTACAATAATTTCGCCAGAGGTTTTATCACGTAAGGTTTCGATAATTTCCAGGGTAGTGGTTTTGCCTGCGCCATTTGGACCTAAAAGACCGAAGATTTCATTTTCATAAACTTCAAAACTTAAATCCTGAACAGCAATGAAATCATCGTACTTTTTTACCAGGTTTTTAACGCTGATAATGGCTTTGTTTATTTCCATATAACGAAGATAAGGAGCTTTAAATGAATTGAGCGTGAATTTGATCAGTAAAAGGGAAATATGATCAAATAAAAATGCGAATCAGGTTGGATTCGCATTTTTATTAAAGTTGAAGGTTAAAAAGTTACAGGTTAAAAGTCTGGGTGCTGAAGCATGAGGCGAAAAGTTACTCAGTAATTATACGATTTATGGTATGACATTAGGCCTGTAACCCACAACCTGTAACTCGCAACTTGTAACCCACAACCCGCAACCCGATTACCAGGCCAGTTTACCGGTCATTACATCAACAAAATCATCGAATAAATAACGGGAATCATGTGGGCCAGGAGAAGATTCCGGGTGATATTGAACCGAAAATGCTTTTTTACCTTTTACACGAATCCCTTCAATAGATTTATCATTTAAGTTTACGTGAGTAATCTCTACTTTATCAGAGTTTCTAACCTCATCTGGAACGACTCCGAAACCATGATTTTGGGAAGTAACTTCGCAATGGTTTTTGATGATATTTTTTACCGGATGATTTAAACCGCGGTGGCCATTAAACATTTTCATGGTACCAATGCCATTTGCTTCAGCCAATAACTGGTGACCTAAGCAAATTCCGAATAACGGTTTATCTTCTTCCAGAATTTCTTTAATCGTTTCAACGGCGTATGGCATTACCGATGGATCGCCGGGGCCGTTTGAAATAAAATAACCATCAGGACTGAATTTTTCCATTTCAGCAAACTTTGTTTTTGCAGGGAAAACCTGAACATAAATATCGCGGTTCTCGAAGCTGCGCAAAATGTTTTTCTTGATTCCTAAATCCAGCGCTGCAACTTTTAAGCTTGCTTCCGGATTTCCATAAAAATATGGTTCGGTAGTACTTACTTTCGATGAAAGCTCCAAACCTTCCATTGACGGAACTTCAGCAAGTTTTTGTTTCAGTTCATCAAGATCAGTAATTTCGGAAGAGATGATGGCATTCATTGCGCCTTTATCTCTGATATGACGCACAAGGGCACGGGTATCAATATCAGAAATAGCAACCAAATTATCATTCTGGAAATAATCCTGAATAGATTCTGTGGCTTGCTTACGGCTATAAACAATGTTGTAATTCTTACAAACCAGGCCGGCAATTTTAATCGAATCAGATTCGATTTCTTCTTTCTGGATGCCATAATTGCCAACATGCGAATTGGTTGTAACCATGATTTGTCCAAAATAACTTGGGTCGGTAAAGATTTCCTGGTAACCTGTCATCCCGGTATTAAAACAAATTTCGCCAGTAGTGGTGCCGATTTTTCCGGCAGCTTTGCCGTGAAAAACAGTGCCATCGGCCAGTAATAAAATCGCAGGTAACTTGGTGTAGTTAGTCATGGTAATTACAATATGGATTTTGAGTTGAAAAAGACTTGAAAAAAGGGTTTCTCTCAGCAATTAAGCTGTTTTTGCAGGGTGCAAAAAAAGATGAATATATCCCTTCCATTTCGGGGTACAAAGATAGGGTTTATGAATTGAAATGTAAAGAAAAATGTAAAATAAGATAGGAAGCGTAAAGGCTAAAGCTTAAAGCGAAAACTTAAATTGCGAGCAATACCATTTGTGTTTTTGGCTTTAGTCTTTCAGCTTTTGCCTTTTGGCTATATTTTAAAGAAAAAACAATACTTTTGGCTCAACAAAAGAAAACCCATGTCGGTACATAAAGAAATCAAAAGAATAACCACACACATTTTGCAAGAGATGAAACAACGTGGTGAAAAAATATCCATGCTAACGGCTTACGATTATTCAATGGCAACCATTTTAGATGATGCCGGATTGGATGTTTTACTCGTTGGCGATTCTGCCTCTAATGTAATGGCTGGTCACGAAACGACTTTGCCTATTACCCTCGATCAGATGATTTACCATGCTGCATCTGTAATCAGAGCGGTTAAACGTGCTTTTGTGGTAGTTGATTTGCCTTTCGGTTCTTACCAGGGGAATTCTAAAGAAGCTTTAAATTCGGCCATCAGAATTATGAAAGAATCTGGTGCGCATGGTGTGAAATTAGAAGGTGGTGAGGAAATTATCGAGTCTGTTCAGCGCATTATTACTGCTGGCATTCCGGTAATGGGTCACCTGGGATTAACTCCGCAATCTATTTATAAATTTGGCACCTATACGGTTCGTGCAAAAGAAGAAGAGGAAGCCAATAAATTAAAGACTGATGTTTTAGCCTTACAGGCCGCAGGTTGCTTTGCCATTGTATTGGAGAAAATTCCGGCGAAATTAGGGACAGAAGTTACTAAAAGTTTGCATATACCAACTATTGGTATTGGTGCCGGTAATGGTTGCGACGGACAGGTTTTAGTGGTAAATGACATGATCGGATTAACCAAAGGTTTTAAACCAAGGTTTTTACGTCAGTACATCAACTTATATGATGATATTTTAGGCGCAGCACAATCTTATATTCGTGATGTAAAAAGCAACGATTTTCCGAGCGAAAAGGAACAGTATTGAGTATGGAGTTTTTAGTCTGGAGTCCTGAGTCCGAAGTCTAAAGTCGACAATCTATGTTATCAATAGCTAACTAATCCCGCTAAACGCCTCACCCACTAACCCCTTCAACTCTCCAAATGCCCATTACCGATAAAGATATTCTTTTTGAAGACAACCATTTAATTGCCATTAACAAGAGGGCAGGGGATATTGTGCAGGTTGATGAAACCGGCGATGAACCTTTAGATGAACAGGTAAAGAAGTATATTGCCAATAAATATAATAAGCCAAATGGTGCATTTCTTGGCGTAGTGCATCGTTTGGATCGACCGGTGAGTGGCGTGATATTATTCGCTAAAACGAGCAAAGCTTTAGAGCGGATGAACGCCGCTTTTAAAAACCGTGAAGTTAAAAAAACGTATTGGGCGGTGGTGAAAAATAAACCCGAAAATGAATCCGGAACATTGATTCACTGGTTGATCAAGAATCCTCAAAAGAATGTAGTAACCTATTATTCATCAGAAGTTCAGGGTTCTCAGCGGGCAGAATTATCTTACCGGTTACTGGCCAAAGTAGGTGAATATTACCTGATTGAAGTAGACCCGCTTACGGGTCGCTCACATCAAATCAGGGTACAGTTATCTTCTATGGGATGCCCGATTGTGGGTGATAATAAATATGGCTATCCTCGTGGAAGCAGAAAAGGAAGTATCTGTTTACATGCCAGAAGACTTCAGTTTCTCCATCCGGTAAAGAAAGAACCTGTAAATATTTTCGCCAAATTGCCTGTAGATGGCTTTTGGGAGCGGTTCGAGAATATATAGCTTCCTGATCTCAAAGCCTTACACGTTATCTATTTGCAAGCTGTTTTGTTAAAAACTATTGACTTGCCAAAGCTTAGCGCGGAAAGGTTTTTGAATTTCGTTTTTCCATTTACTTCGTCAATATCGCCAGTAGCCTCAAGCAGTTGATCATTTTTTCTTAACCATACCACTTCGCGTGTAGAGGTCGTTCCTTCTGATTGGAAGGTATAATCAGCAACAATCGTATCACCCTTAACAATTCCAGATAGGGTGCCATTATTTTTATCCTTTTCAAAAATACGATAAGTCAACACACCAGTCACTTTATCCTTATTAGTTGTCAGGCTTAACGAAGCTGTATCTTTTTTGCTAATGTATTGGAAACATTGTTTTATGCCTGCTTCCTGTTTAGCAACATTGGAATCGGGTGTATTGGTTTTTGTGCTGTTGCCCTGGCAGGCGATGATAAAGGTTGTAAAAATAACAAATGCCGGAATGATGTTTTTCATGGTGTAAGTTTTAATTAGTCTGAACTACAAAGCCCCTGCCAGAATATTCCATGTGTCAGGCTAATGGCTTAAAATCTCAACTCAACTACCTTAAATGGAAAGGCCCCGCATTTGCGGGGCCAGTCCTGACAATTAAACTAAGTTTTTACCAAACATAAGTGGCTACAGCACCTTTTTCGAGCTTACTGTTAATCAACTTCCCGTTGTATTTAATATTGAAAGTTGTTTCACTGTTGTTGTTATTGCAAACAATCAGAACATGTTTGCCTTCAGGGGTCAGGAAAGCCACATTCTCCAGGTTTTCTATAACGTTAGATGCGATTCTTACTGAGCCTGCAGGAACAAACTTCGAAGCATGACCGATTACATAATAAGCAACATTGCGGCTGATTGCCGGTGATATGGTGATGGCACCCAAACAAGAGGTACAACCACCTTTATCGGTATGAGGATTATATTTTTCATCTGCCGCCAAATTCCATTCCAAGACATTTTTGCTCCAGTTTCTGGTTGCGCCAATGATTAAGGTAGAAACATGCCACTTCAAATCCTCTGCGAAGTTGCTTGGCCCACCAACCCACTGTTCAGTGAAATAGATGTTTTTATCCGGATGTGCCTCATGTACTTTCGTAAGGGCTGAAATTGGCCCGGCATACAAGTGAAAAGCAGAGCCGTCTATGTATTTCTTTGCTTCCGCATCGTTCAAAATTGTAATTGGATATTCAGGTTTATCAGCATTATGATCGTAAATGATAATTTTAATGTTTATACCATTGCTTTTGAAGATGGGCCCTAAAGCAGTTTTAATAAAATTAGCCTGATCTAAGGCAGGCATATACATACTTGGGTTATTACCCGGATGTAATGGTTCATTTTGCGGAGTGATGGCATCAATTGTGATCCCCTCCGCCTTCATGGCTTGAATATATTTAACCAGGTATTTCGCATAGGTTTGATAATATTCTGGTTTTAAGCTGCCGCCGATGAAACTTTTATTGGTTTTCATCCAGGTTGGAGCCGTCCATGGGGAGCCTAAAATTTTAATCGATGGATTGATCGCTACAATTTTTTTGAGGATCGGGATTAAATCTGCCTGTTCTTTTTCAATAGAAAATTTTGCCAGGGTTTCATCCGTTTGTCCTTCAGCTAAATCATTGTACGTGAATGGCATTGCACTTAAATCAGAACCTCCAATACTAATTCTGATATAGTTTACGCGAATTGCATCTTCTTGATTTGCAAAAAGCTCATTTAGTAATTTGCCTTTTTCAGCCGCCGGCAATGCATTAATTAAGGATGCACTTCCACCAGTTAAGGTATAGCCAAATCCATCAATGGTTTGAAATTTTGTAGCTGGATCTACTTCTATCGTGGCATTTGAATTTGTAGCATTTGAAAAGTTTAATGCAATGTTCTGCTTTGTCAGGAGTTGTGACTGATCACCTTTGGTGAGCCAAAATCCCACCTCAGTTTGGATAGGGGTTTTAGCTGAAGCGATTTTTTCTGCCTCGCCGATTACTTCCTTTTTAGAAGCACAGGCAGAAAAAAGCACACTGGTGGCCAGACATAAACGGTAAATTAATTTCATAGGGAGTTGAATTTTAAATCAAAAATCATTTCGAAAGATGTAAGTATCTATACTTTTCCGAGCATGATTTTGGTGTAAAGCTGCCTTGAGCGTGCTCAAGGCAGTATGCTTTTTTAAGAGAATGCATAGAAGAGTTGCCCATTTGCCAGATACCTGGTCATTCATCAACGCTTTATACACTCCCTTTTTTAACGAATGTTTGGATTTCTGTCTAATTCAGCTTGCGGAATTGGGAACAGCAGTTTTGCAGCACTAATGTTATAATTTAAGTTTGTGCCACTGCCATTCTTTTGCGCATTCATTACCGGTATAGCCCTGTTGGTTCTTAATAAATCAAACCAGCGGTGACCTTCAAAAGCTAATTCTAATCTCCGTTCTTTCTCAATGGCTAAACGCATCGAAGCCTGATCGCCTGCTGGTGTAACACCAAGGTTTACACGACGGCGAATCTCATTCACAACAGCGGCAGCAGCAGACCATCCCGAAGCGCTTAATTCGTTCAATGCTTCTGCTTTTAACAATTTAATATCGGCCAAACGGATAATATACGAGTTAGCCAAATCATCGTTACGGTATTTATTGATGAAAGGATAGTTTGATTTCGTCCAATAATCATCAGACCATCCTTCGGTACTAATATTTTTAAAGCTTACGCTTGAGTTTTTACGAATGGCATCACCTTCTGCGTCAAATGCGGCAATCAGATCATTTGTTGGGGTACAAAAGCGTTTCCAGCCAGTACCCACAATTACGCCAGTCATCCAGTTTCCACGACCATTCGGGCCACCCCAACCATCATACTGCATTTCCCAGATGGATTCGCTGTTATTTTTATGCGCGCCATCAAATAACTGATCAAATGATCCCATCAGACTATAACCACCATTAATCGTTGCATCTGCGTATTGTTGTACTTTAGTCCAGTCCACATTCGGCTTAGACGCATAAACTTTTGCCAATAATGCATTCACAATTCCTTTGGTAATAATGCCTTTATTTGCTGCAGTAGCACGCACGTTTGGTAGCGCAAATTCCAGATCTTTAATAATCTGTGCATAAACTTCATCTACAGAAGAACGCGATTTTTGCATTTCTTCTAAAGAGGTTGGCGATTTCAAAACCAACGGAACACCGCCGTATAACCGCACAAGGTGAAAGTAAAAGTATGCTCTTAGGGTAGAGGCTTCGCCTAAAATCTGATTTCTTCTGCCGCTCGCATCTAAAGCCGGGTCTTGAATATTCGGCACATTCTCTAAGACTTCATTCGCATTTTTGATATTAGAATAAAGTCCGCTCCAATCGCGGCCAACATTTCCGTTGGTAGAGTTGGTGGTAAATAAATCAATCTGGATATTGGCCGGGTTATCACCGCCAGCATAGGCATTATCTGCCATTACATCGCCGTTAACCATATAATCCCAAATATGATAATCGTTATACATGCCACCATAAGCGCCTGCCATTAACTTTTCTGCTCCCGCAGCTGTAGTAAAGGCGACGTCGGCAGTTACCTGGTTAAAAGGCTGTTTCTCCAGGAAATCTTTCTTGCATCCGCTTTGCAAAGTGATGGTTAATGCTGCGGCAGCTACTAATGAATATATTTTTAGTTTCATTTTCTTAATTGTTAAAATCCAACATTGATTCCAAATAATAAACTTCTGGATTGTGGATAAGTACCATAATCTACACCCATGGATGGTCCGTTAGCTGAATTCATATTCACCTCCGGATCTAAACCTGAATATTTTGTAAAGGTCAATAAGTTATAACCCGTAGCAAAAATCGTCAGCTTGCTCATCTTCAGTTTTTCCAATACAGATTGGCCAAAGCTATAAGAGAGCGTAGTCGTTTTTAACCTCAGGTACGAGGCATCTTCTACAAAACGGCTCGAAGTAAGTGAGTTTTCTGAGCTGCTTCTCAGTGCTTTCGGTATGTTTGTGATTTGTCCTGGAGTTGTCCACCGGTTTAATACGGCGGCCGATTGGTTTTTTGAATCGAACATGCCTTCAATATCAATTCTGGAAGCATTGAACAATTCACTACCCTGAACCCCCTGAAAGAAGAAGTTTAATCCCCAGTTGCCATAGTTCAAATTGTTGGTTATACCGTAAATGAATTTAGGCTGTGCCGACCCGATGAAAGTTCTGTCGCCCGGATCTGCAGAACCAGTAACGCCATTCCCATTTGTGTCTGCATATTGTGCCGCTCCGTTTGCCGGATTCACACCAGTATACACATAGCCATAGAAACTACCCAGTGGCTTCCCTGAAACAACCCGTACAGCATCATCACGCTCATATATACCTGCGAAATTTAACGATTGCGTAGTTGCACCCAGATCGGTAACCTTATTGCGGTTAATAGAGAAGTTTAAGTCAGTAGTCCATTTGAATTTTTCGCGGTCATAATTTTTTGTAGACAGCACAAATTCCAGACCTTTGTTTTCCATTGATCCAACGTTATACGCCTGACTTCCAAAACCTGATGAAGGCGGCAATTGAACGTTAATTAAAAGATCGTTCGTTTTCTTTAAATAAGCATCTGCCGTGAAGGTAATGCGACTGTTGAACATCGATAAATCTAAACCGATATTGGTTTGCGTAGTCTTTTCCCAGGAAAGATTATCGTTAGCAGGATTTTGGAGGTTATATTCGCCCTGCGCATTCACATTATAGAGTTTTAGGTAAGCATAATCTCCAATCCCTTCATCGTTACCCACTTTACCCCAGCTACCACGAAGTTTTAAATCATTGATGGTTTTACTGTCCTTCATAAAGTTTTCGCCGGAAATTCTCCATCCTGCAGAGAAGGACGGGAAATAACCAAAACGATTTTCTTTTGCAAATCTGGATGATCCATCGGCCCTGAAGTTCGAGCTAAATAAATATTTGCTATCATAGGCATAAGTGATCCGCGCAAGATAAGATTGCTTACTCCACTGTGCCCGTTGAGGTATTGTTAAAGCAACCGATGGTGCGGTTGGATTACCGGATACATCGTAGAAACGGGTTAGCTCATTGTTTTTGTATTGATAATCTGAAGATTGTATCGTGTAGCCCCCTGTTGCAGTAAAAGCATTCTTACCTGCATTTTTGGTGTAATTTAAAATATTTTCGTTTAGCCAAACATGATCGTTGGTGGTATTATCTCTGTAAACACCTCTTTCCTGGCGACCATAAGTGGTTAAAAAATTATCAGTAAAATAACGGTAGAAATTTTTATTCGAATTGGTACTGATGGTTGATTTAAAGAATAAATCTTTAGTGAAGTTTACCTGTGCACCAAAAGCACCGATAAATCTTACATTCCGGTTTTTGTTATTCGATCCAAAAGCCAAAGCCAGCGGGTTATCCCAGCCGCCGGCATTTGGAATAGTGGTATATTGACCATTTGGTTCAAAAATACCAATGGTAGGAGGCGTAGTTAATGCACCCAGGATCACACCTCCGCGGGAGACGCTGCTGTTATCGCCGACATCAATAGAATTGCTTGAGGTTATCACCGCGTTTCCAGTTAATTTTAACCAGGGTGTAATGTTTTGCGATCCGTTAAAGTTTGCCGTTAAGCGATCTAATTTTGCGGGTGCAACAACACCTTTATCTTGTTGGTAACCTGTAGAAAAGTAATACTGACCACCTTTAACACCACCAGAAATAGAAGTCTGATACTGGTTTTGAGTTCCCGTACCGAAAGTTTCTTTTTGCCAGTCGGTATTGTTATTGCCACCAAAAGTAGTATAACCCAATTCCCTCATTAAGCCGATATACTGATCATTGTTAAGCACATCTTGTTTTTGCCAGAAGTTAGAAAAACCAGTAAAAGCATTGAAAGCTACTTTAAGTTTTCCAGCTGATCCTTTCTTAGTTGTAATTAAAACGACACCATTTGCGCCGCTGGAGCCATAAATAGCTGCTGCAGATGCATCTTTTAGAATAGTCATCGATTCAATGTCGTTGGCATTTAAGAAACCTGCATCTCTAGACGTTACACCATCAATTACATACAACGGACTATTAGAAGCCGTAATTGAAGTATTACCCCTGATACTGATAGAAATTCCTGCACCTGGCTTACCAGATTGAGAACTCACCTGAACACCTGCTGCGCGACCCTGGATAGCTTGCAAAGGATTGGTAATGGGCTGGTTTTCCAGGTCTTTTGATGATACCGAGACAACGGAAGTAGTTAAATCTTTTTTCGTCGTCGTACCATAACCAATTACCACTACCTCGTTGAGTTGTTGATTGTCATCAGACATGATGATGTTGATTGCGGTACGATTATTTACAGCCTCTTCTATCGTCTTATACCCAATAAAAGAAAATTCTAAAGTAGAATTGTTTGGTGCTGAAATGGTAAACGTTCCATTGTCTGCGGTAGATGCACCCTGATTAGTGCCTTTTACCTTGACAGATACACCCGGAAGCGGTAACCCTTTTTGGTCTTTTACCCGCCCCGTTACGGTAACATTCTGCGCCATACTGATTGATACAGCGCAAAGGAAAAATACCATAAGCAATGTAAATTTTTTTCTCATAATTTTTGCTTTGTTAATATTATATGAAGTAAAGTTAATACTCATTTTATGTTAAAAGCAAGTTTTCTTAACGTTAAATTTTACGTAAAGTATTGATTATTAGTGTTTTGAATTTGTTTTGATACGCTTTGATACCGCGGTTTGTGTAAGGTTTTAACCACTGATAATCAGGGGTTAAATTGTGAAATTAGGTAGGGGTTCGGAATGATTTTGATACGCTTAAATACCATCAAAATAATTTTTGCCGATTTCAGCAAATAACAAAAATGTGACTGATTAGAACGACTGATTATTCAATTACGAGTTGGCTCCAGCCGTTCTTGCCCGTTTTTTTAAGTGTTTTTTTACGGTCTTCCATCACCTTTTTTATCCTCGATCCGAATGTCCAGCAGGTACTCTGTCTGATCGAAAGGAGTTCTGAAAGTTTATGTGAAGAGATTTTTCCTTTGGATGAATAAATCAGGAAAATCATATAAAACGCTTTGTTAATCGGAATCCTTGTATTGTGAAAAATGGTATAAGTAGTTACTGATTCTTCGTAGCCACATTTGCTACACCGGCGGCTATTTAGGATATGGCCGCTAAAAAAATGATCGTTATTGCATTTCCGGCAATGGTAACCATTCTTCCATTTCAATTCAGCCAGAAATGCGTAGCAAGATTCTTTATCAGGATAAATTTTGCTGAATTCTTCGAAATCAACTTCCGTGTTCATCACCCGGTCTTTGCTTACTTTCTCTACATTAGTTTGAAGCGCTACATTATCATGTTCGAGCAAAACATTCATCCTGGATATTTCTTCCGCTTGCTTTTGAAGTAAAATGTTTGCTTCTTCCAGCGCCTGATTTTTGCTCTCAATAATCAAAGATTTGTGGAAAACATCTCTCGTCCGTTCTTCTACTTTAGTTTCGAGTTCACGATTAATCGTATCCTTTAATTTGGCATTAACAGCCATCTGGCGGATAATTTTTTGTTGTGCTTTATCTTTATTCAGTTTCAAAATCCTCACCTTGTCTCCAATAGCAAAGGATAAGAAAATCATTTCCATGATGAAGCAAAAACTCAGACTATAATAACTGATTACCCCGAAGTTAAGCCAGCTTATGCCAAGCATAATCAGAAACTTAAGCATAAAACCGGTAAAAAGAAAACTGTAGCCCAGCACGAAGAAACGGGCAGGTTTATAACCGTTTTTATAGATGTAAATGCCCGTAAAGAATGCCACAGCCAATGGAATCGCTTCGAGGAATTTAAAGCTGAATAGCGTTTGATCAAATAAATAGCAGTAGATGAAGAAGATTAATCTTAAAATGATTACGCCGATAATAAGCCGGTTTATTGTTGGAGCCTTAACTTTAACTAAAAGTAGTTCCCGGGTAAAGAGTAGGGCAAAAATACTGGTGGCGCATAGCGCAAATGCATAAGCCAACTGGTTCCATCCGGGTGCATTGGGCCAGAGGTATTGGTAGGCAATCCCATCAGTGCTCATTTCGAAAAAGCCTACACTTAAATTATACAGCACATAGTATAGGTATTGCTTTTGCCTGATGGCGACAAACATGATCAGGTTGTAGAAGCTGAAAACCAAAATCATTCCATAGAAAATTCCGAAATAGAAATATTCATCCAGCGCGTAAGAAATAAACCATTCAGCCGTTCGCAGCACGATGATAATATCAGAAATCTGAGATGACTTTACCTTAAAATAATAGGTTTGCATTTCATTCCCGCTATTTTTAATGGGAATCTCAAAGTTTTTATGATTGATCAGTCTTTTGTTAAAGGAGCGGGCATCACCGAGTGATTCAGCCTGATAAGTTTGATTTTCTTGCGGAATGTAAGCGGTGATATGGTCTATGGTCTGATCAAAAAATTCGAGCAGGAATGGTTTCCCTGCATTTTGGTTGTGTTTGATTTTGATCCGAAACCAATACGTTTTATTCAACTTTTTAGTCTGTGGTGTACTTGACGTACTTGCCTTAAAAGCCTGATCAAATGCATTACTTTTAATCTCTTCAAAAGAGAACTGATCCGCAGGATCTTCCAATACTTCTATTTCTTTGAAGGTGAAAATATGCTGAGGAACCGCATCCCGAATTTGCACCACTTTTTGTGCACTACCTTTGGAATTCAGCAGCAGCAATAAAAAGGAAATGATCAGAAGTGTTTTTCTAAAAAACGTTTGCATTAGTATCTGTTGCAAAGGTACAAATTTGTGGAAGGTAAGCGAATATTTTGTGATCGGGAGGTTGAATTTAAAAGGTTAACGAAACACTGGTTCCTTCTTTTTCAACTGAGTTGATTTCGATTTCAATTTTATGAAAACTGGCGATACTTTGTACAATAGCTAAGCCCAATCCAAAGCCATTTTCCTCTGTATTTCCTCTTTTGAAACGGTCAAAAGCATTTTCTACCAGTTCAGCATTCATTCCCAGTCCACTATCGGAAATTGTGAGTATATACTTTTGATCTTTGACCGATCCGTGGATTGATATTTTCCCGCCATCACGATTGTATTTAATAGCATTGTTAATCACATTCATCAAAAGTGTATGCATGAGCGCTTTGTTGCCGGTAAACTGATGATCTTCCTTTAAATTAATGTTGTAATTGATGTTTTTATCTGCAATTCTATCTTCCAGATCTTCGTAAATGTCACTAAGTTCCTGTTGCAAACTTATTTCTTCCGTTTTTAAAAATTGGTTGTTTTCTACTTTAGAAATCAGCAATAAACTATTAATAATGACTTTCAAACGGTTTAACGTTTTAATCGAGGCATAAATTTTGTTTTCATGCTCCACCGGAATATCTTGCGTATTCAACATGTTTTCAAAACGAGTACTCAGGATAGAAATAGGGGTAAGCAATTCATGAGAAACATTGGCAATAAACTGTTTCTCGAGTGCAAAAAGAGTGTTGATTTTTCGCATCAGGGTATTCACGCTATTATCCAGAATTTTAAAATCATCAGTACTGGTCGGGATATTCTGATAATTATAGTGCAGCGGATCATCCACTTTATTGATCTTTTTATCAATAATGAGGTAGAAAGGTTTCAGTAAGAAGTTCGAAAAGGTATAATCAGCCACCAAAGTAATAGAAAGTGCAATCACCAGTACAATTAACGTATAAAAGCGAATCGAATTTTTAATCGACTGCAATGTGGTCATCGTTTCGCCTATTTCCAGGTTATACCAGTTGTTTTGGTAAGAAAATTTATAATTCAAGATGCGATACACCTCAACATCGCCCTCGATTTCTCTTCTTTCGGTATAAGCTTTGGCTGGAGATTCTTTTTGATTGTCAGGAATATCCGTTAAAATGATAAATTCCTCTTTTAAAATGTTGTAATCGGTAAAAGAATCCTGTTTGTTCATTAAGGTATCAATCTCCCTGTTGGTCAGGTTTTTTATGATTTTATTCTTTTTTTTAATCAGGCGATTATCCAATTGGTTATAGGCCAGTTTTTCCAGGGAGAATAAAATAGCGGCACCCAAAAGCAATATAATAGCAATTTTAGTAACGGCGTTGTATAAGGAAAACTTAACCTGGAGTTTCATTTTTGATAGTCAGTAATTAAATTAAAAGTAAGATTTGGGTTAGTGGGTTGAAACTGTAAATTGGTAATTGAAAACTGGTTATGGATTTAGTATGGGTTAAGGGGTTAGAACTGTAAATTGGTAATTGAAAACTGGTTAGTGGGTTGAAACTGTAAATTGGTAACTGAAAACTGATTATTGGTTTAGTATGGGTTAGTAGGTTAGAACTGTAAATTGTCAATTGCAAACTGGTTCGGGAGTTAGAACTGTAAACTGCCTATTGAAAACTGCCAATCGGATTGTCTAACAATTAATTCTGTAACCAATACTTCTAACGGTTTCAAACCACTCAATTGGAGCAGTAGCGGCTAATTTTTTACGAAGGTTTTTTACATGTACATCAACAAAGTTAGAATCAGAGTTTACTTCTAAAATATCTCCCCAAACATGTTCAGTTAGGCTCATTCTGGAGACAACGCGGTTTTTATTCAACACCAGGTAATTGAAAATCTCAAATTCCTTTTTCGTGAGATTCAGGCGTTCCTCGCCAAAGGAGACCGTTCTGTTTTGAATATTTAACAGGAACTCATGAATGTTCACCTCGTTCTTTTCGAGTTTATGTTTTCTTCTGGTGATGGCGTGCATCCTGGCGAGTAGTTCATTTAAAGAAAAAGGTTTTGGCAGATAATCATCGGCACCCTCGTCTAAACCTTTTATACGGTCGTCTACTGCACTTCTGGCGGTTAAAATAATGACAGCGTCATCACGATCTTTCATCGCTTTCAGCTGTTTTAAAACTTCAAAACCATCCCCATCCGGTAAACCTAAATCCAGTAAAATAAAGTCATAGTTATTTACGAAAATCTTTTCTTCGGCAGACGATTTTTTCCAGGCATGTTCTACTATAAAACCCTCCTTGCTCAGAAATTCATCCATCTCGAGCGCCAGGCTTTTTTCATCTTCTACTATGAGTACGTTCATATTATGTGGATAATCGTGTTTTGGGGTTCGTATTTCGTTTGCTGTTGTACGTTTATGGTTTGGAGCCTGCTTTAGGCTTTAAGCTTTCGCCTTTCATCTTTATCCTTTCCGCTCCACAACTAAGTTAATGTTTTTTAAGATGATCGCACACGCTTCTTCGATTTCACCTTTCGTAATGATGAGGGGTGGAGCGATGCGCATTGAATTGCTGCAATGTAAAAACCAATCCGATAGCACCCCGTCGAGAATACAGGCATCAATAATCTTTTTATTAATCTCAAAGCTTTCAAATTCAACAGCCAGCATCAGGCCTTTACCCCTGATTTCTTTAATGGCTGGGTGTTTTAAAAGTGATTTAAATAGCTGTCCTTTATTCTCCACTTCATCTACAATTTTATTGTCGACCAAAGTTCTTAAGGTAGCTAAACCTGCCGCACAACAAACCGGGTGACCGCCAAAGGTAGTCATGTGACCTAAAATAGGCGTATGTGATAATACAGACATGATTTCGAGTGAACTAATGAAAGCTCCAATGGGCATTCCGCCGCCAATTCCTTTTGCAAGAAGTAATACATCCGGAACGATATTGTAATGCTCAAAAGCAAACATTTTTCCGCTTCTACCGAAACCAGATTGTATTTCGTCGAAAATTAGAAGGGTTTTTGTTTCGCTGCATTTCGCCCTCAATGCTTGCATATAGGCCAGATCTGCAACCCTGATTCCTGCTTCACCCTGAATAGGTTCGATAAAAACTGCCGCAATATCTTCCGTTATTTCAGCTAAATCAGCTAGGCTATTATGTTGAATAAAACTGACATGAGGTAAAAACGGACCATAGCCAGAAGAATAGAAGTCGCTTTCCATTAAACTTTCTGCACCTTGAGTACTCCCATGATAGGCATTTTTACAGGCAATGAAACCTTTTCTTCCTGTATAACGTTTTGCCAGTTTCATGGCTCCTTCTACTGCTTCAGTACCAGAATTTAAGAAGTAAGTGCAACTTAAAGTTTCCGGTAAAATATCAGTCAGGGCTTTTGCAAAGTTTACTTGTGGCGTTTGTACATATTCCCCATAAACCATTAAATGCATATAGGTTTCGGCCTGCTTTTGAATGGCTTTTACTACTGCAGGATGGCAATGGCCAACATTACTTACGCCGATACCAGCAATCAGATCCAAATGTTTTTTATCTGATGAATCGTAGATGTAAACACCTTTTGCCCTGACAAATTCGAGCATTAAAGGTTCAGGAGAAGTTTGTGCGTTGTGTTGTAAAAATAACTGACGTTGGGTAAGCATGGCACAAAAGTACGCGAAAACGGGATGAATCTAATTTTTATTAGTCATCTTATGATAAAAATCTGCATACTTTCTTCCTATAGAAATTTTCAGATCATTACTAAGCACTACATGCGAACGTTCTAGAATTTTTATTTTATTTTCAGAAATGATAAAGGAGCGATGGATTTGAGAAAACGCTTTTACTTTCAATAAAAAGATGGCTATTTCAGATAAACTGGAGTTGGAGAAAATAACTTCATTTTTAGTATATATTTTAGTGCCCTTTTCTTGTGCCTCTATTGCTATCGCATCAGCTATTTTAAGTTTAATCAATTGATTTCTCTGCATCTTACTTTTAATCAGGATAAATTCATTTTCAGGAGGATGAACTATTTCATCGTTGGAAAATAAATTTGTAGTAGCCCTCTCAAATTTTGATTGTGATATCGGTTTTAATAAAAAATCATCAGCATTCAACTCATAAGAATTAATGGCATAATTGGCATGTGCGGTTGTAAAAATCAGCTTTTTTGTTTGATGTTTGATTAATTCTGCCAGTTCCAGTCCATTTATTCCAGGCATTTCAATATCAAGAAAGATAATATCCACAGGCTTTGTCCGCTTCGTTATTTCTGAAAGCGCAATAAGTGGATTGCTGTAAGCTTTAATAAGTTTAAGATTGGTTTGTTCAGCAATGTAACTGGTTAAAATCTCAAGAGCAGAAAATTCATCATCAATGGCCAGGCAGGTGTACATATTTATTAGTATTGGAGAGGTTAATTTAGGGTGTGTCAGTTTAATTAGTCACAATATAATATTTAAACTTAAGTTTTGCAAAATCGAAATTTACATAAATAAAAAAAAATGTCGTTGGGGTAGCCTCGATTGTCGTTCATGCCTTTTGCTTGGTTATTCATTCCAAAATTTTTATTTTGGATTTTTATCAATGAGTTTTGAGGTAATTAATTAAATATTAAACCTTTAAACATTAAAAGATGAAAAAATTATTATTTACATTGGCTTTGGCAACTTTTGGATTTTTTGCTCAGGCAAGCACAACACCTACTGCTAACAATACTATTGACTTAACCAGCAATATGGTTGTTTTTGAAAGTGTACTTTCCGCTTCTGAAGCAATAGCAAAAGATGTTATTTATTTAGGGGTTTATGACGTATATGTGGATGGGGTTTACATAGGCACCTATCACGTGTATCTGATAACTAATTAACCTCAAAAAAACTGATAGCGCAGAAAAATCAGAAGTATTCTTCTGCGTTATTTTATTTCCTATTTATGAAGAACTATTTTTTTATACTGGCAGCAATGATTTGTTTTAATGCTAATGCCCAATCTGTTATAATCCGTTATGAAGAAAGAGCGAATATAGAGAATCAATTAAAAAATGTAACTGATCCCGAGACTAGGAAAAGAGTTTCGGCACACCTGTCAAAGCCAACCAACTACTTGTTGTACTATGATAATGGGGTGTCATTTTACATTGCAGAGCCTGAGTCAGATAAAAATGAAGAACTCAGCCTAAAAGACAATGATCAGGCTAAAAAAGTTGAAATTGGAAAAAACAGTGGCGGACTTTATAAAAATCAAAAAACAAATGAATATTTGCATGAAGCGGATATTTTAGGAAAGAAATTTTTGGTGATTGATCAACTAGTAAAATATAACTGGACCATTACGACAGAGGGAAAGAGTATTGGTACATATAAAGTGAAAAAAGCTACGGCTAAGATAAATGGAGAAAATATCACAGCGTGGTACACTACAGATTTACCAATACAGGATGGCCCAAAGGATTACTATGGATTACCGGGACTAATTATTGAAGTAATTGGAGAGAAAAAAACATACCAGGCTGTTAAGGTTATTAATAATAAATCTGGACTTACCATCAACAAACCTTCAAAAGGGGAAAAGGTAAATAAAGAGAAGTACAATAAAATTTTAAATGAAAAAATAAATGAGCTTAAGCAAGGGATAGGTAATTCCTTAGGAAATTAAAAACTTAACTGTGAAGTACATCTTTTGTGCATTTTTATTCCTGGCTCCAAACTTATGTTTATCTCAAAATTTTATCCGTGGTGTTGTTCAAGATAGTTTGAATAGCCCAGTATTTGCCGCAAGTGTACAAATAACTGAATCTAATTCAGGTAAAGTAATATCATACACCAGTACAGATAGCAAAGGTAAATTCGAACTTCCTTTCAAAAATTCAGGAAATTATCTTCTGGAAGTTAATCACTTATCTTTCCAAAGGTATAAGCGAGATGTGCAATTAAAACCTGAAATAAATATTGACCTGAAGATCATGCTCAGAGAGTCTTATGCGCTTCTGGATGAGGTGATTGTAAAGTCAACCGCTACAGCAAAGCAAAGTGGTGATACCATTAGTTATAATTTAAAAGCCCTTACCACCGGGAATGAACAGAAACTAAAGGATGTTATTAAACGGCTTCCTGGTCTTGAAATAAATGATGATGGAAAGATTACTACTAATGGAAAGGTGATTAATGATTTAATGGTTAACGGTAAAAAGATTTTTGGCGATAACCATCAAATGGCAACCGAAAACATAAATGCTGAAATGTTAGAGGGTATTGACCTGTTAAATAATTATGAGAGTTTTTCTGCAATTAAAGAAATTGAGGGTAGTGATAAGACCGCTTTAAATATCAAAATCAAAAAAGAGTACCTCGGTAAAATTACCGGAAATGCCGATGGTTATGGCGCTCATAAAGAAAGATATAAGGCACACAGTAATCTGTTCCGATTTGGAACAAAAGCCAATGTTACGGCCATTGTTGATTTGAATAATACGGGAGAACAGGCGCTATCTTTAAAGGATTACATCAGCATGAGTAAAAGTATCAAAGAGGACCTTAAAAACAATGATGCTGCGCTATCAAGCTTTATAAACTTGCCATCCATTCCCGATTTTTTAGTCCAGAATAATAATGTGGAGACTAAAAGATCAGAATTTGCCTCTTTCGATTTTGCCTATAATGCAACAAGTAAGATTGCCGTTAACGGATTTAGTATTTTTGATTTTACAAAATCTAACGAGAAAATTCTTTCCAATAAAAGCATATTTAGGCTCGGTCAGCCAATCACTACAACAGATAGTCAATCAGCAATTAATCATTTTTTCTTTAACCAAACCAAAGTAAATATCGATTATAAACCAAACCAGAATACACTCTTAAATTACTCCATTATTTTTGATCCGAGTGAAGCAGAACGAGGCCGAAATACAAATACTGAAATGATTAGTGATTCTATTTCAAATTCAGAAATAAATGATCGGTTTAATTATACTTTGGGGCATCAATTAAGTTATATTATTCGTATTGCCAAAAATAAATTGCTGTCATTTAATGCCTTTCAGGAATTTAAGCAGCAAGATGATGATTATACCTTGCAAAGTAGCGAGGGCGTTTATGGTCAATCATTCACAAACCTATCCCAAAATAAAAATATTTTTAAATTCGAAACAGGTCTTTTTGCAAAATATACTCAAAAAATTAAGAATCATATATTGCGGTTAAATTCTGGCTTTTTTACGATAAACAATCGGTTTTCTATAGAAAATAGCTTAAATAATTCTTTTGCAAACCAGATTAAAACCAATTTAGATTACAGCTTCTTTGATGCTTCGATAATGCGAAAAATAGGTTTATTTCAATATCGTTTCAAAGCTGAATTTCGAAATTCAATAATCAGTAGTGGGGGTGAAAGAAAAGAAATATTTCAATTTTTGCCTACGGCTCAGTTCAAAATGGCCTTTTCCCAAACGCATAATTTAACACTTTCTTACAACAGAACACTTGATTTTCCAAAGATTGAGCAATTGAACGAATTCTCTTATGCGAGTGATTTCAGAAACCTGGTTTTACCAAGTCAATTGTCGTATAGCGAGGTATTTAATCAGGATATATTTTCGGTCAATTATTTTAAGTTTGATTTATATAGCGGAACAGTTCTAATGGCTAACAGCTCAATAACCGAAGCAGATCAATCTTTTACCACGAATACAAATAACCGCTTGTATTTTAATGAAATTCAGAATATGATCTCTCCAAAATATTTCACTTGGAACTCGAGTATAGGTTTTGAACAGAGAATAAGCAGTTTGAACAGTAAGTTTAAATTAAATGCTAATCATATCTATTCGGATAATTATAATCACATCAACAATTTGCAAAATAGGAGTAAAACAAATATCTATACGATAAAAGGCAGCTTGAATAGTAATTTTAAAAGCCCCTTATTTAATTACGAAGCAGGGCTGTTTTATTCTCTTCAGAAATCAATTTACACTTTGTTTAATAGCGATAATGAAATTAAGCGGTTAACGCCACTATTAAATTTTAATGGGCGCATAGACAATAAGTTTAGATACTATATCAATAATGCTTATGAAATTTTTAAAGCAAATGGTTCCAAAAGGTATTTTTATGATTTGGGCGTTAAGTTAATATATAATAAGGATGGTTCTAAATTTAAATACTGGATGGAAGGTGTTAATATCTTGAATATGAATAACCCTGAGATTATTGAAATTTCTTCAAACAACAATACGTTTTCGGTTGATGTCATAAGCAGACTATCAGGATATGTAGGATTTGGCTTATCCTATCAATTTTAAATATCTTGCTTATATAAGTAAGCTAAAAAATAGCGATTAGAGACCGCTTAATCTCGCTTTCCGCCCCTAAACTTATTCAACAACTCCCGTTTAAATCCTTCCTGTGCACGGTAAAATTTACCAACCACTTTAATTGGCAACTTAGATTTAAGTTTGTTATAATATTTTTTATCAAGATTGAGGTCTCGCTGTTTAAAGTCAAACTCACTGGTAATTAAACTTTGAACTTGTGCATCTGTAAGGTTATCTATCTCAGTCGTTTTTCTGTAAGAGATCATTTTTTGCATGCGCTCTTTTCGTAGTGCATTTTGCTCCCTTTGCATGTCGTTATAAATCGGCCAGAAAACCTTGGCCTCTTCAGGTGAAAGATCTAATTTTTGGGTAAAAAAGGCAATTTTTAAAGATTCTATTTCTTCACTTTTTGGCTTTTGGGCCAAGAGTGTTGTTGGTAATAAAAACATCAAAGTAGCGAAAAGTAAATTTCTCATTTTATATTTTATGCTGATTTCCAGGTGATAAAGCGATAATGATTACCAATTAATGTTTAATCATCAAGTGCTTATAAATTGTTTAACTCATGAGATAAATCACTCGGAGAGTAATTACTCAAAAGGTAGTTTTCCATTTCTGTATCTGAGGCAGAAGTATTGGTTACTGTTGTGTTATTCTGAGCCTCTAAATGCTCAATAATTGTGCTTTCATCAATATCGTATAGAAGTTGTTCATTAGCCAATTCTGCAGTTTGTAGTTGCGTTACAGGAATAGGAGTTGAATTATTCTGATAAAAATACGCACCATATGATGCCATCAAAACGAAACAAGCTGCGCTGGCGTACTTAACGACGTTTCTGCTCCAAAGCGGGATAATTTTAGCCTCTTTCTTCGGTTCTTCAAATGCAATTTTATGATTAATCTTATTCTCTAGTGTCTCAAAATAACCTGCTGGAACGGCGAAAGCATCTTCAGCTTTTGGCCGTGCGGCTAACTTAATATTGGTTTCAATGCGTTCCGTTAGGTTTTCAAAATAATCCTGCGGAACTTCAAAAACATTGTCATTCATTTTTTTGTTTAGGCTGTCTATAAAAATAGCCGCCGCCACATGCGCTTCAACACTATCGAAATATCCATTTGGAACTGTAAAAGGATTGCGCTTTTGCCTTGCTGCCAGGGCAGGAGCATCCTTTTTCCAATCGTTATTTTCTATATTCTCATTCATCACAGTTATATGATACAATTAGTGTGAAAAGGTTTAATAATCAATTTCATCATTTGTAATAAAAGCTTCAATTTTTTTTGCGGCTATATGAAATGACGCTTTTAAGGCGCCCACAGAAGTTCCCAGGATCTGAGAAATCTCTTCATATTTCAGGTCGTCAAAATATTTCATATTGAAGATCAATCGTTGCTTTTCGGGAAGCGTGAGAATTGCTTTCTGCAGTTTTAACTCCAGTTTATCCCCATTAAAATAAGAAGAAGCCACAAGGTTTTCGGCCAATTCAGACGATACATCGTCTAAAGAGGTATTATTTTTCAGTTTCTGCTTATTCAGGAAGGTGATGGATTCATTTGTCGCAATACGGTAAATCCAGGTGTAGAGCTGAGAATCGTTTCTAAATTTATCCAGATTTTTCCAAACCTTTACAAAAACTTCCTGCAAGAGGTCATCACAATCATCGTGGTTAAGCACCATGCGCCTGATGTGCCAGTAAATTTTCTGCTGATATTTTTTTAAAAGCAAATTGAAGGCTTCATTGCGGGTTTTTTCAACGGCAAACATTTCCAGAATGTGCGAATCTTCAATTGGTTTCATTAAAGGGGATTTGTCTATTTACAACAAAGGCACGGAGATCACCAAGGTATACTTCGTGTGCTCTGTGCCTTTTATTTTTGTTAAATTTTAAGCTTTTTTTCTGCCAATAACTTTTTGAACGGCTTCAACAATGTTTACTGCATCTAAGCCGTATTTAGACATTAATTGATCTGGTGTTCCGCTTTCGCCAAAAGTATCATTGGTGGCTACAAATTCTTGTGGTGTTGGTAATTCAGTAGTTAGTAACCGTGCAACACTTTCACCTAAACCGCCGAATTTATTATGCTCTTCGCAAGTAACCACGCAACCTGTTTTCTTTACAGATGTTAAAATTGCTTCATCGTCTAATGGTTTAATGGTGTGGATGTTGATAATTTCAGCATCAATACCCAATTCAGCCAATTTTTCTCCAGCCTCAATTGCTTTCCAAACCATGTGGCCTGTTGCAATAATGGTTACATCAGTTCCTTCATTCACCATCCATGCTTTACCAATTTCAAATTTTTGATCAGGATCTGTAAATACTGGAATTACCGGGCGACCAAAACGCAGGTAAACCGGGCCTTCATACTCTGCAATGGCCATGGTTGCAGCTTTAGTTTGGTTATAATCACATGGATTAATTACCACCATACCTGGCAACATTTTCATTAAGCCTAAATCTTCCAGAATCTGGTGCGTTGCACCATCTTCACCTAAAGTTAAACCCGCGTGTGAAGCACAGATTTTAACGTTTTTATTAGAGTAGGCTACCGACTGGCGGATTTGATCGTAAACGCGACCTGTAGAAAAGTTAGCAAAAGTTCCGGTGAAAGGAATTTTACCACCGATTGTCATACCTGCGGCAATACCAATCATGTTGGCCTCTGCAATACCTACCTGTGTAAAACGCTCAGGAAAATCTTTAATAAAAGCATCCATCTTAAGCGATCCAACTAAATCGGCACATAAGGCAACCACATTTTCGTTTTTCTTTCCTGCCTCATGTAAGCCAGCTCCAAATCCCGATCGTGTATCTTTTTTCTCTGTATATGTGTATTTTTTCACGTTTTTATATTTTTAATTAACTGCGTTCATGCTTGCTTCGCAGGTGTTCATTGTTTTTAGATATGAGATTTCAGATGTGAGACTGAGCGCGAATTTGTCTCCAATCTCATGTCTCCAATCTAGTTTAGTAATCTCCCAGAGTTTCTGGTAATTGTGCCAATGCTAAAGCTAACTGCTCATCGTTCGGTGCTGTACCGTGCCATTTGTGACTGCCCACCATATAATCTACACCGGCACCCATTTGCGTGCTCATTAAGTTTAAGATCGGTTTGCCTTTTCCAGTTAAAGTTTTAGCATAATGTAAGCCTTCAACAATGGCTTGCATATCATTACCATCAGTATTAATTACATGCCATCCGAAAGCTTCGAATTTTGCCTGTAAATCATCCAAGGCCAATACTTTATTGGTAGGGCCATCAATTTGTTGTCCGTTATAATCAACAGAAGCAATTAAATGATCCACTTTGTTAAACGGAGCAAACATTGCTGCTTCCCAGTTTTGGCCTTCCTGTAATTCCCCATCACCTAATAAAGCAAAAATATGAGAATGATCACCATTTAGTTTTTTCGCTAAAGCTGCACCAATGGCAACGGATAGTCCTTGTCCTAATGAGCCAGATGCAATTCTTATTCCTGGTAAATGCTCATGTGTGGTTGGGTGACCTTGTAACCTGGAACCCAACTTACGGAAGGTTGCCAATTCACTTTTGTCGAAATAGCCGGCGTGTGCCAATGTGCTATACCACACAGGAGAAATGTGTCCGTTCGATAAGAAAAATAAATCTTCTCCGGCACCTTCCATTGTGAAATCTGTTTTGTGGTTCAATACTTCAAAATATAAGGCCGTAAAAAAATCTGTACATCCAAGCGAAGCGCCTGGGTGGCCAGATTGACATCCGTGAACCATTCTTACGATATCTCGTCTGACTTGCGAGGCAATATCTTCTAGCTCTTTAATTGTATGTTTCATTAAATACGAGGTTGTTGTTATATAGCAAAGTTAATATTTTACTTGCCATATCATAATTAGTTATTGATTAAATCGAGTACTTGTTGTGTTGCATTTTTGGTATCAACTTTATTAATGATGTGAGCGATTTTTCCTTCTCCATCAATGATAAAAGTAGTACGGACAGTACCCATATATTTCTTTCCGTACATATTTTTTTCGGCCCAAACACCATAATCATTTACAATTTTCTGATCAGTATCTGCCAGCAAGGTAAAAGGCAGACTGTGCTTGGTTACAAATTTCTGGTGAGATTTTTCGTCATCAACACTTACACCTAAAACCACTATATCCTTCGCCTGTAAACCCTGATAATTGTCTCTGAAATCACAAGCTTCTGCCGTGCAACCCGGGGTATCATCTTTCGGATAAAAATAGAGAACCACTGTTTTGCCCTTAAAATCGTTTAAGGATACTTCGTTTCCGCTTTGATCTTTAGCTATAATTGCAGGTGCCTGATCACCTTCTGTTAATGTTGCCATATATTAAAAATGATTGATTCAATTCTTTGTTTTTGCAAGTTAAACAGTTTATGTTATTATCGTGTTTATCTCTTATTAAATATGACTTTGATTTGTTTTAGCAATATTTTATGACAAAATATCACATTTATCTTGAAAATGAAATGTTATAATGCCTGGTATTTTCTTTTAGGTCTGTTACGACCAATTCAAAATTGTGCTTTCCTGCTGATGTCCGCTCATCGAAACTGTGCCAAAGCGTAGCTGTTTTAGCATCGAATTCCATTAAAATCCATTTACCATCCATATAGCCGTTAAAGCTTTTTATTCCCGATAGGTTATCGCTAATTCTAAAGGTCATTTTCGATAAGCCTGCCATACTTTTACCGTTTGTAATATTTACGGGTGTAATTCTTGGCGCAACGGTATCGGTAGCAATATAAAAAGTGCCGAAGTTTTTTGGCGTGGCTTTAACGTAGCCATTTTCATAAATACCACCTTGAGAAGATCCTCCGAGGCTCACAATTAAAGCCTTATTTCTTAGGTGCTCCGGAAGTTCATCCGCCTTGATCCATAAATTAAACCCAATATGCAGCGGGGTATACCGGTTATGGATCTGGTGCATAGCAGAATAGGCATTGCCTGCAGGTTGAGGTAGTTTTTTATAAACGAAATTCAAATCGTTATATAAGGTGCCTTGCGGGAAGATAACTTTGAGGTCTTCGTTATTGAATTCATTCACCTTCCCATAAGGGTAAATGCTTCCCGATGGAATTGTTGTTAACAAAACAGGTGCTGTTCCGGCGTTAACGGTGAATGGTAATGTCGATGAATTTCCCTTAGAATCGGTAATGATGTAGCGAAGCTGATGAGATGCACCATCATTAAAGTTGATTTTGCCGTTATTCACTAACCCACTGTAGATTTTTAACGGATTGCCAGGGTCTACAAAGCTTTTCTGAATGCTTCTTTTTGTATTTACGTAGGTTGGATAATCAATATGAGAATTGATCGCTTTGCTGTTTTCAAAGGCGAAACGTTCTAAAGCAGAGGTGTAAATTATTTTACCATCTAGCTCCAGCTGAATAGAATAGACACCATTTGTTCCTGATAAACCATTATGGCGATCGGTAACTACAATTCCGAAACCAACTTCACCGGTTAAACTTACAGGTGCCGTTGCTTTATAATTTCCACTTGCTCCTGAAATGCCTATTGCCTGTTTTGACGTAGACTCATTAAAGGTTTTCCCATTTAAGCGATAAACATATAAACCATGAATAATTGGAGGAATGTTATCCGGGATATTAATGCCGAAAAATTGTGGGTTGATTGTTTCTTCGGTTTTTGTATCCCTGATTTCAAAGTGTAAATGCGGTCCGCCCGAACTACCGCGGTTACCCGACCAGGCAATTACCTCGCCTTTGCGAACAGGAATTAAAGTTGCATCAGGGAACTCGTCAATTTCAAAAGTTTTCTTTTCATATTCTAAATTCTTTACGATTGTTGCTATTTTCGGCGAAAAGCGTTGTAAGTGACCGTAAACAGTGGTAAATCCGTTGGGATGGTTAATGTAAAGCGCTTGCCCGAAGCCACTGTTCTGAACCCTTAGCCTGGATATATACCCATCTGCAACCGCGTAAACAGGATAGCCTTCGCGCTGGTTGGTCCTAAAATCTATTCCGGAGTGAAAGTGGTTGCCCCGAATTTCTCCAAATGATCCCGCCAGGGCAGGAGGAGTAATATCCAGCGGCTGCCTGAAATCTGTAATGGGATATTTGTTTGTGCTAAAAATCTGTTGCGCCTGAACGAAATGAGCGGTAATGGAAAAACAAACGACGAGAGAAACTTTAAATAGGTACAGGATCGGTTTTTTAATCATTCGTTATTTAACATCAAAATTTAAAAGTTGTTTGCCTTCTAACCAGGCTTCTAATTTGTCTCCCTGATTCACCTTACCAACGCCGGCAGGCGTACCGGTGAAAATTAAGTCGCCTTTTTTTAAGGTAATATATTGAGAAACGAAACTGATAATCTTTTCAAAGGAGAACAGCAAATCATTGGTGTTTCCTTTTTGGCGCAATTCGTTATTGATTTTAAGCTCGAAATTTAACTTGTATAAATCTTCGAAGTCGCTTTTAGGTGAAAATAAACTTACTGGCGCAGAACTGTCAAATCCTTTTGCAAGTTCCCAGGGTAAACCTTTTTCTTTGTGTTTAGTTTGAATATCGCGGGCGGTAAAGTCGATTCCAAGTCCGATCTCATCGTAATAATTTGCGGCAAATTTTTCAGCAATGTGTTTTCCTTCTTTGCAAACCTTTAAAACAACTTCAAGTTCGTAATGTACATCATCAGAAAAATCTGGAAGGTAGAAAGGTTTGTTGTCCTTCAACAACGCTGTATCAGGTTTCATGAAGATCACTGGTGTGGTTGGCACCGGATTGTTTAGTTCTTTTGCGTGTTCGGCATAATTTCTGCCTATTGCTATAATTTTCATTTTTTAAATATCTAAGTAAAAGAAGGGATGAAGATCGCTCAAACCTCTCCAAAAATAGAAAAGAAAATGATTTTATAAAACTGAGATTCGCTTTACCTGGCTTTCTGAACCAGCCATTACGCGTAAAAAATAGATGCCGGCATTTAAGCGGCTTGGAATAGTGAAGCTTTTGGTTTGCTCACCTGCATTGAGGCGTTCGTTTGAAAGTGTTACCACCTCGTTTCCGAGTAAATCGATAATTTTGATTGTGGTTTGAGTGCCATCTTTAGCAATCGACAAGATAATGTTCAACTGATCTTCGACCGGATTAGGATAAATTTTTAAAATGGTAAGCAATTTATCTTTACTTGCCGCAATGTTTGGCGATTTGGTAACAGTAGAATAAGTATTAAACGTTCCAGAATATCCGAGTGTACCAAACATGGGTTTGTAGGGTTCGATATTTGCCTTAATCTCCGGAATTTTAGTTGTTTTTTTAGTTCTATTCTTTAAGCTAATGTGAACACTATCAGCTTCTTGCGACCAGGAATTTAGACCACACAATAACACTATGCACAATGCGCATAGAAATTTTGTGAGTAGCATTATCCTAGTGTAGAGTTTCATCAAATTGGTAAAGCAAATGTATTAATTTTAAACAAAGAAATTAAAGATTTTGTTTAAAAGCCATAATTTAACACAATTTAACAATAATAATTGTTTTTCATCGTGTTAAAAATACACAATAATTTGGTTGTTAATTTGTTATACATAGTTTACTTTTGCCGCACTAAAAAAATATAAAGTGTCAAATCATAAAAATGTTAATGCATTAACCGCCGGTGGGGTACTGATTAGTTTAGGAATCGTGTTTGGAGATATTGGTACATCACCACTCTATACACTGAACGCGATCTTCAAAATTATTTTAGGTGTAAAAAAAGGCATAATCACCAATCCAGGCGCAATAACACCCGATGTTGTTTTAGGCGTACTTTCCTGTATTATATGGACACTGACGCTCCAAACCACCATTAAATACGTTATTATCACTTTAAGGGCCGATAATAAAGGGGAGGGTGGAATTTTTTCACTGTTCTCTTTAGTTAGAAAAAAAGCCAAATGGCTGGTTGTACCTGCTATTATTGGCGGCTGTGCCCTCCTTGCCGATGGAATTATTACCCCCAGCATTACCGTTACTTCGGCAATTGAAGGGTTAACAAGTAAGTTTGATGTTCCTGTTATCCCTATCGTATTAACCATTTTAACCATGCTGTTTATCATACAGCAATTTGGAACCAACCTGGTAGGGAAACTTTTTGGGCCTGTAATGTTCGTTTGGTTTGGTATTCTGGGGATTCTCGGAATCCTGTTTATCGTAAAGGATTTAAGTATTTTAAGGGCATTAAATCCATATTATGCCATTCACTTGTTGGTTACCAATCACAATGCATTTTACATTCTTGGTGGTGTTTTTCTTTGTACCACGGGTGCCGAAGCTTTGTATTCAGATTTAGGGCACTGTGGAAGGAACAACATCCGGATCAGCTGGATCTTTGTAAAACTGACTCTAATCCTGAATTATTTAGGTCAGGGGGTATGGATTCTTCAAAACTCTGGTCACTTTTTGCCAGGTGCGAAAATGAATCCGTTTTTTATGATTGTACCAGATCAATTCCAGATTGGAATGGTTATCCTGGCAACAATGGCAGCTATTATCGCTTCACAGGCATTGATCAGTGGTTCATTTACATTAATTTCAGAGGCTGTAAGGCTAAACCTTTGGCCGAAAATCAGAATTGTTTATCCAACAGTTTCTAAAGGCCAGTTATACGTGCCATCTATCAACTGGATGTTGTGGATAGGCTGCTGCGGTATTGTGCTCTTGTTTAAAGAGTCAGAGAGAATGGATGCTGCCTATGGGTTATCAATTACCATAGCGATGTTAATGACCACAATTTTAGTGAGTTTTTATCTGCGCAGCAGAAGGTTCCCGAAATATTCGATTTTAATTTTCTTTGTTACCTATATTATTATTGAAGGAACATTCCTGGTGAGTAATTTAACCAAATTTGTTCATGGCGGTTGGGTTACGGTATTAATTGGTTCGCTGTTATTTACCATTATGTGGAGCTGGTTTGTGGCCAGGAAGATTAAAAATCGCTTCGTTAAATACGTAGAGATCGAAGACTACTATCAAATTTTAAGTGAGTTAAGTAGTGATGAATCCGTTCCAAAGTACTCTTCACAGCTGGTTTATTTAACCAGTGCCAACTTCAAAACGGAGATAGAATCTAAAATAATTTATTCCATTATACAAAAAGAACCGAAGCGCGCTGATGTGTATTGGTTGGTTCATGTTGATGTAATGGATGAACCTTACACACTGGATTATAAAGTAGAATTCTTAATTCCTGGTAAGTTGATTAGAATTGATTTCAGGTTAGGTTTCAGAATTGAACAACGCGTTAATTTGCTTTACCGTAAAGTAGTTGAAGAATTGGTAAAAAATGGAGAAATAGATATTACCAGTCAATACACCTCGCTAAATAAACATAAAATTGCAGGCGACTTCAGGTTTGTGTTGTTAGAAAAACACTTGTCTAAATTTACCAAACTGAGTTTCTACGAGCGTCAGATTATGGATTACTACTTCATTTTGAAAAAATTGAGTTTATCTGAAGAAAGAAGTTTTGGCCTGGATAGCAGTTATGTAGATGTAGAAAAGGTGCCATTAATTTTCGTAACACCAGATGATATTGAACTGAATAGATTAGCGGTGTAATGCTTAGAAACCTATTAATTGTATTTGCTATCTTATTGTTCATTGCCGGGCCGGCGGCAAAGATAAACGGTTTGGCACATAGTGAATACTATCTTATCCTTTCCGGAATCGGATTGGTTATCCTGACTGTCTTCGCATTTAAGAAGCGATAAGAATACAGCAAATACATAAAAAAAACCTCAGTTCATGTTTAATAGAACTGAGGTTTTTTTATATAGTGGATTTTACTTTATGCCAGCACTTATCTTATTTATTAGTGGATGTGTTGATCAGGCGATAACGGGAACATAATACTATTGTTTGAGCCCACACCCGGCCGCTAGTCATTTAACCTTCTGGGTGGGCCAGTTTACTGTGTCTGTAGCCATAGGCGAAATACACCACCAAACCAATTACCAGCCAGATTCCGAAACCAATCCAATTGGAAATCCCGAGCTCACACATCATGTATAAACAACTGATTAAGCCTAAAACAGGAATTAGGGATAGGTTTTTAGTTACGCAGTAATAGGAGATCATCACACAGATAATCAGAAAAATCCACATGGGTATTTTGTGTTTAAACAGGCTCCAGCCACTTTCATATTTCTTTTCAAAAGAAACTTTTGACGCTGAAATAAATTGTTCATAACGATCGCCTGGCAAAGCACTTAAGTAAGATTCTGCATCTACTTTCTCTGCAAGCATAATCTGTGGCGTAGCATTTTTAACAATTTCCTCTTTAACTATTTTTAGCTCTTCACCATTTAATGACGTAACAAAATTTACGGTCGTCACTATTCTCGGTGAATTAAAAAAGAATGCTTTTGTTTCTTTTTCATATTGTGTAAAAGCAAAAGCCAGGGCAGCGATAAATGCGATTGGTACGATGAATTTGCTGTTTGCGTAAGGGATTTTGAATTTTCCACGTTGTACATCCGGACGGTTCTGTAATACCAATACACCTGCGCAAACCAAAACAAAAGCGAACAAAGTACCGATGGAGCAAAGGTCGGTTACAATGGTAAGGTTCATGAAAAGCGAAGGAATCGCCACCACGAAACCAACTACAATGGTTGCAAATGAAGGAGTTTTGTATTTCGGATGAATCTTTGAAAATGATTTTGGCAGTAAGCCATCCCGGCTCATGCTCATCCAGATACGGGGCTGGCCCATTTGGAAAACCAACAATACACTGGCCATGGCGAAAACCGCACTAACTGCGATAATTCCGCTCATTAACTTTAAATCAATCTGATCAAAAACAAAGGCTAAAGGATCGCCAACGGCTAGAGTATCAGATTTTACAATTCCGGTTAAAACCAGGGCAATTGCAACATATAAAACAGTACAAATAATAATTGCCCACATCATCCCGCGAGGTAAATCACGCTGAGGATTTTTACATTCTTCTGCGGTAGTAGAAATTGCATCGAAGCCAATGTAAGCGAAGAATACCGCTGAAACCCCTTTTAAAATGCCAGATACACCATTCGGCGCAAATGGATTCCAGTTTCTGGTATCCACATAAAATATTCCAACCGCTAAAACCAGCATAATAACCGCAAGCTTAACAACTACCATGGCATTGCTGGCATTTCTACTTTCTTTCATTCCACGGTAAATTAACCAGGTAATTAAGGTAATAATGCCGAGTGCAGGAATATCTGCTACAATATGGAAACTACCAATTTTTGGAGCAGTTAGCCAGGCATTATTTGCTAAAGCAGTGGCAGAATCGAGGTCGTTAAGGTTTTTACCGGCTGCAAGTAAAGCTTCTGCATGTTTGTTGCCATTATAAGCACTTAGGTAATCCATAGTGGCCCAATCCGGAATATGAATTCCATTGATGCCGAGAAAAGGAATTTTTATGGAAGACATTAGCCCCGTAAAATAATCAGACCAGGAAATGGCCACCGTAATGTTCCCGATAGAATACTCCATAATTAGCGACCAGCCAATAATCCAGGCCACCAATTCGCCAAAAGCAACATAAGAGTAAGTATATGCGCTTCCCGAAACCGGAACCATAGAGGCGAACTCTGCGTAGGCAAAAGCGGCAAAACTACAAGCCACTGCTGTAAATATAAAAAGGAAAATTACGGCTGGTCCGCCGTCTGCACTGGCTTTACCAATTGTGCTAAAAATTCCGGCGCCGATAATGGCCGCAATACCGAAAGCAGTTAAATCGCGTACGCCAAGTGTTTTGTGAAGTGTATTTTCATGATCTCCATAGCCGCCTGCCGCATCTTTTAATATCTTTGAAATAGATTTCTTCCTGAATAGCTTTTCGAACATCTTAGTTTGCTTGTAGTATTCCTCAAACTTAAAAAAATATCAGTTAAAAACGTTTAAAGCAACATATAAATTTCGATACAGCATAAACTTGGCCTTCCATCTCATACTAAATAATAGCTGGATTGTCACAAAAAACAAAAAATGTCAAGGGAAAGTGTTTGTTTCATTGTCAGGTTTTATTAGCTCTTCTAAAAAGTTTATTTTTGCCGTCCTTATCATCAGGCTACCCTATACAGCCTGTTTCTATTTTTTAAAATTTTGTAATGAATAACGCTGGTCAAGTCACCTACATCAAAGAAAAGAATCAAAAAATTGCGACGATCTTAGCCTTCGCTTTAATTCCATTATCGGGCTTTGCAACAGATATTTATATCCCGTCACTACCTACAATGGCTGGAGAAATGCATGTGAGCAGTATTCAGGTTCAGCTCACCCTTAGCATTTTTCTCATCAGTTACGGCGTATCTCAACTATTTATAGGAAGTATTTTAGATAGTTTCGGAAGGTATAAAATCGGAGTTTATGCACTGTTGATTTTTGCTGCGGCAAGCCTTGTTATCGCAACTACCCATAATATATACCTGATTTATTTAATGCGTGTAATTCATGGTTTAACAGTTGGTGGAATTGTGGTTGCGAAACGTGCTTATTTCGTCGACTTGTTTGAAGGCGATCAGCTGAAGCATTATTTGAGTTTGTTTTCTATAATCTGGTCAACCGGACCCATCATTGCACCTTTCGTCGGCGGGTATTTGCAAGCGGCCTTCGGCTGGGAATCCAACTTCTATTTTTTAGCAGGTTTCGCTCTTGTTTTTGCCTTGCTCGAATTCCTTTTTAGCGGGGAAACATTAAAACATTTTACAGATTTCCAAGTGAAAAAAATTACTAATATCTACCTCACGATGATTAAAACAACCAGTTTTACGTTAGGAATCGTAATGCTGGGGCTGGCTTACTGTATGGTGATGGTTTATAACATGACCGGGCCTTTTATTATTGAGCACGAATTGAAATTCTCTCCGGTAATAGCGGGTTATAGTTCCCTTGTTTTGGGTTTCGCCTGGATGGTGGGTGGCTTTATTGGCAAAGCGACTATTAATCGTCCGTTCTTTAACCGCCTGGCTATTAATTCAGCCTTGCAACTCGTTTTTGTAATCTTAATGATTTTGAGTCTGAATTTTATCAGCAATTTATATTCCCTAATTTTCTTTGCTTTTATCATTCATATCGGAGCCGGATATACTTTCAATAATTACTTTACCTTCTGTTTGAGTCAATTTCCAAAAAATGCTGGCATAGCGGGCGGTTTAACTGGTGGAATTACTTATGTTATTGTTTCTTTTTTAAGTTATGGAATTGTGAATTTTTTCCCCGCAAAGGATGAACGCAATTTGAGTTACAGCTACCTGGTGATGATTTTACTTTCCGGCCTGATTATGTTTTTGATTATGAAAACGAAAAAGACTGACGAAAAGCTGGCTTAACTGCTGAGGAAGCACATTGGATGTTTTTAGGCGGATTAAAAATCCGCAGCAATCAGGGTATGAGATCAAAAATCTCGACCAACTTTTAGTTTTAACGGTTAGTCGGTATTTTTAATCCCGTTTGATTTAACTAAGGATTTTCAATCCCTGAAATTACTTGATTCTATTCTCTTCATCAGTTACACTTGTATTTCGGTTACGAGTGGCTTTAATCGCACTGCTACCGAAAGCGTAACCCAGGCTTATTCTGAAAATTCTGGTTTCCTGTTTCTGGATTAGGTTATAATTTAAGTTCGATAATGCGCTGCTGATGTTGGCCTTTCGACTGTTTAACACATCGTTCAATGCAAATTTTAAATTCAGCCTTGTATCAGGGAAGGTCTTTTTTATTCCAAAATCGATTCCATAATAAGGTTTGATGGCATATGTTCCGTAGATCTGAGCAGAGATAAAATCGGCAGAAATTTCTGCCGACAATGTTGGAGTGATGATAAAGTTCTGGTTGCTATTTATGGAAAAGGTTACCTTTTTCCGATCATAAGCCAGGCCCGCTAAACTTGCAGATCGCGTTAGATTGTAATTGCTGGTAACGGTGTTATCCATGGTCCAGAATTTGGAAATTGTAGTGGGATAGCCAATGGTTAGATTGTAAGAGGAGCGTTCATCCAGGTTTTGAACAGTTTGATACAATGTTTTCTCCTCGTTGTCTGGAAGAAATACATCAAGGATTAGATTATCAGTATGGCTATAGCCCAGTGTAATATTCAGCGTTTTATTGTGGTTGTAAGAGAGCTCGAACGCGTGAGTGTATTGTGGATTTAAAAAGGGATTTCCTTGCGCAAAGGTATAAAGGTCTACGAAGTAAACGAATGGATTAAGTGATTTGTAATCTGGCCGGTCTATCCTTCTGCTATAAGAAAAGCCGATGGTATGAAGCGCTGATAATTTTTGACTCACAATAAGGTTCGGAAAAAAATTCAGGTAGCTCCGTTTAACTATTTTTTGCTCGCTGATGGAATTGCCTTCCGAGTTGGTTTGCTCAGCCCTTAAGCCAATTTCAATACCGGTAGACTTGAACTCCTGTTTAAAATTAGCATAGGCCGCATTGATATTCTCTTTATAAATAAAACGATTACTTCTGGTTGGGTCATTTTGCCATCGCGAGTCTGCAAAGTTTTCAAATTTAAAATCATTATCTGTACTTACCCAACTGGTTTTTAAACCTAAATCAAGTTTAGTTTTAGGTGTTAAGGGGAGTGAATAGTCGAGTTTTGCAGCTTTAATTTTAACTGATGACGGGGTCGAATTCCGAAAGGTTAAGGGCGCTCTGTAGGAACTTCCGTTTCCGGTGGAAAAATAATTGTTGTATACCGTATTTTCTTCACTTCGATAGTGCGCATAATCAACATCAGCGGAGAGTTCCTGTCCGAGTGTATCAATTACAGATTTATAATTCAGGTTATAAGCCTGGTTTCTATATTTATTAGCGGAGGGACTTTCAGCGATGATGCTCGAATCAGCCTTTGTAAAGCTTGAACCGATATTAGTTAAACCATCTGAATGATCATGGCCATTATTAAAATAACCACTGGTAAGCATGCCTATGGTATTTTTATCATTCAAAAAATAGTCAATTCCAGCTTTATAACTGTTGTTGTGGGTTGATTGGTTTTGTGTACTAAACTGTTGAAAGAACGTATTTGATATACCGTCATTTACAATTCTTTCGATCTCTAAATTTTCAGGTGCTTTATTATTGTTATTATTCAGGCTGCCAAAAATGTTTACGTTTTTATTCCTGTGGTTTAGCGAAATTCCAATATTACTTTTTGCCTGTTTTCCATAACCAAAACCTCCATCCAGGTTTCCATTGGTGCCGAAGCTGGCGTTTTTCTTTAAACGGATATCAATTATTCCGGCGCTGCCTGCTGCATCGTATTTGGATGATGGGTTGGTAATTAAAGAAATGGCTTTTATTTCATTCCCATTTAATGATTTCAACAACGTTGCCAATTGTTCGCTGGAAAGAAAGGTAGATTTTCCATTTATCAGAACGTTGACACCAGATTTACCACGCACACTGATTGTTCCTTCCTGGTTTACCGAAACCCCGGGCATTTTTGCTAAAATCTCGAGTGCATTGCTACCTGTGGAAACCAGGCTATTCTCTACGTTCATCACCGTTCGATCGTTAAATCTTTCAATCACCGGTTTTTTTCTGGCAATAGTTACACTACCTAAATCGTTGTGAATCGTTTGAATAATAATGTTCCTTACCACGTGTTGTATGCTATCGCTGATTTGAAACTTTGCTTCCGCGGGGCGATAACCTAATGAAGTGATCTGTAAAGTGTACTGACCCGATTTGAGCTCATCAAAATGAAATTTCCCATACTCATCAGTTAGGGTAATTTTTAAAAAAGAAGAATCGTTTATTGTAGATAGTTTCACGGAAGCAGCAACCGGATTCTGCAAATCATTTAGAATCGTACCCGAAATGATGCCTGCTTTGTTTTGCGCCCAGGCAGTAGAAATATGAAATAAAGAGATGTAAACGAAAAGCGTTAAAATAGATTTCATAGTGAAATTTGAGAGATGATTAGCTATTGACCAGTAGGTTACCCTGGCAAAACTAATGGAATAGATCTCCGCTAATTTCTTTTTAACACTGTTTAACGGTAATTAACAAATTTTCACAGTTACCAATAGATTACATCAATAGCCCAAATAGAAATGTAAATACAGGCTGGGTGGGCATTATTTTATTTTAAGATAGGTGCCCGCTAAGGTTGCATTGAATCCGAATTCACATTCGCTCAACTGATTCGGGTTGCCATCACTAATGATCAGAAAACCATTATAAAAGCGGACCTCAAATTTACAGGATTTGTTAACTTCAATAACGAATTGATTGTTTTTTAAAATAGCCGTTCCGGAGGCATCTGCAATATTTCTCCCTGGATCATGGGTAACCGAGCCAATATCATAAGCATAGGAACTGCCTGTTAATTTGCGGATGGTAATGCTCCCCTGATAACCTTTTTCTCCATACTGATAATGATATTTTCCTGCCAGCTGATTGGGTTGGGCTGGTGAAAAAAATTCGGGTTTAAGAGCTTGATTGTTTTTAATGGTTAACGTAGCAGAATAACTGGTGTCAGATTTGGTAGCCGACCAGTTCCCTTTCAACTGATTGCCTTTGAGTGTAGCATAAATGCTTCCGCTTACATTTCCGTTTTTCTCAAATTCGTGCAGCGAATATTGATTTTGATCACTCACCTCACCAATAATTTTTATTGGTGTTTTTGCCTTGGTATTTAAATACCTGATGTGACCTAAAATGATGTTGTTTGAAATGGAAATATTTAATTCGACAGGAATTTTTTTATTAATAAATCCGGTTAAAGTATAATTAGGTATGCGATTACTTTGCCGGGCATGGCAAACGCCAATACAGAGGCCAAGAACAATAATTATGGTTTTTAGAATACGCATCGATATTTTTTTTTTAAAAATAGAAAAGTCACGGTTAATTGCCGTGACTTTATCAATATAAATTTAGGAACTTTTTAAGTTTTAATTCAGATAATTTTATGGAACGTGGAGACACGAACTTTATCTAAAATCTATAAATCTTTTTAAATGGTTACTTAAGAATTAGCCTAACTTTTCTAACTCTTCTTTCACAAATTGCGCCAGTTCTTTCACGTAATCTGCACTGAAATCGAATTTAATTCCTGCCGTTTCGTAAATTTCATTAATTGGTTTGGTATAACCTAAAGATAGTGCCGCAAGGTATTGATCTAAAGCCTGGCCTGGATTTTCTTTGTAATTTTTCCAAACGGCAATAGCGCCTAACTGCGCAATGGCATATTCGATATAATAAAAAGGAACTTCGAATAAATGCAGTTGTTTTTGCCAGCCGTTACCAAATTGTTGCTGTAAATCATCCCAGTTAGCGAAACCTGCACCAAAACGATTAAAAATTTGTTTAAAAGTTTCTTCGCGATCAGCTGCAGTGTGGTCTGGATTGGTATAAATCCAATGTTGAAACTGATCAATTACGGCAACCCAGGGCAAAGTTTTTAAAACATCAGCAAGTTGTTCTCTCTTTGCACGGATAAGATCTTCCTCATTGTCAAAATAAACATCCCATTTATCCATAGAAATTAATTCCATACTCATAGAAGCTAATTCAGCAACTTCTGACGGGCAGTGTTTAAAATCGTTTAATTCCAGGTTTGCTGTTAAAAAGGTATGAATGGCATGTCCGCCTTCGTGCACCATGGTCGTTAAATCGCGAAGCGAGTTTGCAGAATTCATAAAGATGAAAGGCGCACCTGTTTCTGCTAAGGGATAGTTATACCCGCCTGGTGCTTTACCTTTTCTACTTTCCACATCGAAAAGGTTATTGGCTTTCATACTCGCCAATTTAACACCTAGTTTCTCATCAATGGCATTAAAACACGCAATGCTTTTGTCAATTAACTCCTCTCCGTTATTGAATGGCTTTAAAGCCGCTTTTCCGCTTACACTTACTTCCAGATCCCAGGGTTTTAAAACCTCCAGACCTAAAGCTTCCCGGCGCTTTTCTGCCTGTTCTTTTAAGATAGGAACGATCTCTTTTTCAATTGCATTGGCAAAATCATAACAATCCTGAGGTGTATAATCAAAACGACCAAGTGCCTGGAACATGTAATCACGGTAGTTCTCAAAACCTGCATTTAAGGCAACATGATTGCGCAATTGAATGAGTTCATCGAACAGGATATTCAAATCATCTTTATCAATTAGGCGACGTTGCTGAATGGTTTTCCAGGCATTTTCGCGAACCTCACGGTTTAAATCTTTAATAAAAACAGAAGCCTGTTCAAGTGTGTATTCCTGGCCGTTAATTTCCACACTCATGGCGCCGGTAATGCCCTGATATTTTTGTTGCTTTACTTGTAACTGGGTAAACAATTCAATGTTTTCTTCGCGGTAAATTTCTAAAGCTTTTTTTATTGCCCTGCTGTAAACAAAGAATTTCTCTTTATCCAGGTCGTCCATAAAAGGACTTTCTACAAATTTTTTGTTTAGCGCATTGGATAGGGGAGAGATTTTTGGTTCAATTTCTTCAGCAAAATACTGGAAGTTTTTAACCAATTCTTCGTTAGCTGTATCGCAACTCATTTTAATGTAGCGCCATGCAAAATCTTCTTCAAGCGCAGCTTCTAGTTCAGAACGGTCTTTTAACCATTGCTCCAATTCTTCCACACTATTAATTTCTCTGTTTTGCAATTCTGTAAAAAGTGGTTCAAGGCTTTCCCAGGTAATGGTTAAATCCCGGGGAATATATGTTCTAGGTTTCTTATTAATTATCATAATATTTTATAATTATTGAATGACAGAATCTTGAGGGAGTGAATGCAAAATGTACATTCAAAATGCTATCCTTTATATCTAATGTACGCGTCAATTAAAAAGCAAATGGCAAACACAACAGATGCATATCCATTTAAGGTTTGAAATGCCCTGTTTACTTTACTAATATCGTTTGGTTTTACCAGCATATGTTGATAAACAAGCATGGAGCAGAAAAATACAACTCCCACATAATAGACCCAGCTAAATTCGGTAAAGAACACGGGTAAAATAACGCAGGTTGCAGAAAGCACATGCAGTAAAACCGATACGTTCAAAGCATTTTTAATGCCAAGAGCCGATGGAATGGAGTGCAATTTTTCTTCGCGATCGAAATCTTCATCCTGTAAAGCGTAAATAATGTCGAAGCCGCTTACCCAAAATAATACGGTAAATGAATATAAAACAGGTACCAACGCAAAGTGGCCAGTTACTGCAATGTAGGCGCCAATAGGGGCGAGGGCGAGGCCAAGACCCAGTACCAGGTGGCAAAGTGCTGTAAACCTTTTGGTGTAGCTATAAAACAAAACTACGAACAAGGCAACCGGAGATAAGTAGAAGCAGAGCGGATTAATGAAATAGGTGGTAACCGCAAACAGCACGCAATTGGCAATGACAAAAATCAGTGCTTCATTGGCTGAAACTTTCCCGGCAGGGATATCCCGCATTTTGGTTCTTGGATTTTTTGCATCGATGTTTCGGTCAAGATACCGGTTAAATGCCATGGCAGAATTTCTGGCAAATACCATGCAAAGCAATACTAAGATAAGTTTATACCAGGAGAACGGATTTTCGGTAGTGGTTACACCCAGAAAAAAGCCAATCATGGCAAATGGTAATGCAAAAACCGAGTGGGCGAATAATACGAGTGAAAAGTATTTTTTCATTGATTGATATACGAATATTTTATGGATTAGATTTTCTATAGTAAAATGAAAATGGCTAACTGTCTAAAACTTTTTATATTCTGTTGGAACAACAAAATCCTGATTGACCTCTCCAATAAATTGAAGTACATCATCTTTGCCATTTCCTTTTTCTGCTGAAGTGATAAAAGTAGCCGGAATTTCTTCAAAAAACTCGCCCAGCTTTTTCTTAAATGCTGCTACGTTTTTTTGCGTAGTGGTCATGCCTTGTTTATCAGCCTTGGTAAAAAGTAATGAAAAAGGAATTTGTTTTTCACCTAACCAATAGCAGAATTCGATATCGATTTGCTGAGGCTCTAAACGGCTGTCTATGAGCACAAAAATACACTGTAAACTTTCTCTCTTAGTGATGTACGCACGAATGAACTTTTCCCATTTCTCTCTGCTGGTTTTAGAAACCTTGGCGTAGCCATAACCCGGTAAATCTACAATATACCACTTTTCGTTAATGAGAAAGTGATTAATTAACTGCGTTTTGCCCGGGCGTTGTGAAGTCTTCGCTAATCCGTGCTGATTAACCAACATATTAATTAGAGAGGATTTCCCCACATTGGAGCGGCCAATAAATGCATATTCGGGCATTAATGGTGCCGGTAAAGCCGAAATCTGGGTGTTGCTGCAAACAAATGTTGCCGTTTTGATAACCATAGCTGCAAAGGTAGGCTTTTGAGTCGGAAGTCCGAAGCCTCAAGTCATTAGTCGAAACCACAAATCTACAAGAAATGTAAAGTTTAAAATAAAATACATGCCTTTGTCCTTTTACGAACTCTTGATCTTCAAGACTCCGGACTATCGACTAAAGACTTTGGACTTTTTCCCTATCTTTGCCCTACATCATGAATCAGAATATTACTCCATATCAAGTAGAAGATGCAACTAAAAAAGAGCAGGTTGCAACCATGTTTAATAACATTTCGGGCACTTACGATTTTTTAAATCATTTTCTTTCCTTGGGGATTGATGTGATTTGGCGCAAAATGGCCATTAAGGAGTTAGTCTCTATTCAGCCAAGGAATATGCTCGATGTGGCTACCGGAACTGGAGACTTTGCCTTCGAAGCCATTAAAAAACTTCATCCCGAGAAAGTAATAGGTGTAGATATTTCTGAAGGGATGTTGGATGTAGCTAAAAAGAAAATCAATGAAAGAAGCTTAAATGAGACTTTCACTGTTCAACTGGGTGATTCTGAAGGCTTGCATTTTGAAGAACATACTTTTGATGCCATTACCTGTGCATATGGTGTTCGTAACTTTGAAAACCTCGAACAAGGATTAAGAGATATGTACCGGGTATTGAAACCTAATGGAAAAATGGTGATTCTTGAGTTTTCAAAACCAAGGGTGTTTCCGGTTAAACAGCTCTATAATTTTTATTTCTCAAAGGTTACGCCATTTTTTGGGAAACTGTTTTCTAAAGACGCAAGGGCTTATACTTATTTACCAGAATCAGTTGCCGCCTTTCCGGATGGAAAAGAATTTACTCACCTGATGGAGAAAGTTGGTTTTAAAAGTACCAAACAGAGAACTTTAACGTTTGGAATTAGTTCAATTTACGTCGGAACTAAATGATAAGAAAATTAAGCCTCATTATCTCCTTGTTTATGATATCGAGTTCGGCATTTGCCCAAAATTGGGGTGGAGGCATAGACGATGAAGACTGGAGTTTTGGGTTTAACTTTCAATATATTTCTGCAGAATATAAAATTCTGAAAAAGCAAAACTGGCAGAGTCCATTTTTTGAGGAGTTAAATTCTTTTGGCGTTTCTTATGATCCGAACTCTGGTGCGCCGGTAACAGCCCGACTCAATTCCATTTCAAGTAAACCATCTCAAGGCTTTGGTTTGGGCTTTGTCATGAACAGACGGATTTCTGAAAACTTTGACCTTCGTGCAACGCCGTCTTTGATTTTTAGTGATCGGATCGTAAGTTATGAATATGAGCCAATGGAGCCGATCAATGTAGGCAACGGACAAGTTAAAAATTTCCAAACCCTGGTTGATAAGAAAGTGCAGGCAACCATGTTTGAATTTCCACTCGGACTGAAAATAAAATCAAATCGCTTAAATAACTTCCGTGCTTACTGGCTAGGTGGCGCAAAATACTCTATTGATATTGCATCGAAGAAGAAAACCTCCGATGAAGGTGAAACCGCGGTAAACAAACTATTAAAAAATCAGCAGAATTATCTTTCTTATGAAACAGGGATTGGATTTGATTTGTATTTCGAATATTTTAAAATGTCGCCAGAAATTAAGTTGTCGTATTCTACAAACGATATTCTTCAACACGATAACACCGCATTTGCAAATCCAATAGATAAGTTGAAATTACGTCAATTAACGTTCAGTTTAATTTTTCAATAGCCGCACCATTCAAAAAAACTTACCTTTGCCTGCGGAGGTAAATCATCGGCCTTAGTTTTAAGTTCCAGGGTTTATCAAGACTTAAAAAATCACATACATGTCTAAAATTGTTTTAATTACAGGCGCAACATCTGGCATTGGCGAGGCTTGTGCACGTACTTTTGCTCAACAAGGTTATCAGTTAATTCTGCTCGCCCGCCGGGAAGATCGTTTATTAAAAATTGCACAAGAACTTAACAATCAATATGGTGTAGAAATTAAGCAGGTTTTGGCAGATGTCCGGAATAAAGAAAGTTTATCAGCTGCGCTGGAAGAATTACCTGCTGATTGGAAAAAAGTGGATATCCTGGTTAATAATGCAGGTTTAAGCCAGGGCTTAGATCCTATTGATCAGGGCAGTACAGATGATTGGGATACCATGATTGATACTAACGTTAAAGGGTTATTATATGTTACGAAAGTCGTTTCGAACTGGATGATTCCACAGCAATCCGGCCACATTGTAAATATTGGTTCCATCGCCGGAAAAGAAGTTTATCCCAACGGAAATGTATATTGCGCCACTAAACATGCGGTTGATGCTTTGAGCAAGGCCATGAGAATAGACCTGTTGCCTCATGGCATTAAAGTAACAGAAATCAATCCTGGTATGGTAGAAACTGAGTTTTCTGTGGTTCGTTTTAAGGGCGACGAAGATCGCGCTAAGAAAGTTTATGAAAACCTGGAACCACTTATTGCTGATGACATTGCAGATGCCATTTCGTATGTAGTAAGTCGGCCAAAACATGTAAATATCAATGATATGTTAATTATGCCAACGGTTCAGGCAACGGCAACGATTATAAAAAGAGATAAGTAATTAAATTACGAGTTGAAGGTTAAAAGTTGAATGTCAGTACCTATAGCCCATAACTCACAACCCACAACGATATGATATCAAATACAATAGATCAGGAAATTAAGAAAGCCATGCTGGCAAAAGACAGCGCACAGTTACGCGGTTTAAGAGCCATCAAAGCGGCCCTTCTTTTGGCTAAAACAGAAAAAGGGTCAACAGAAGAAGTTACAGAGGAAACAGAATTAAAGATTCTTCAGAAGTTAATTAAACAACGTCGTGAATCGGCCGATATTTATAAATCACAAAATCGTGCAGATTTATACCAGGTTGAGGAAGAAGAGATTAATGTGATCAACAAGTTTTTGCCACAACAGTTAGATCGGGCCGAAGTGGCAACCATTATTGAAGATGTAATCAAACAATCTGGCGCAACATCGGTTAAAGATATGGGTAAGATAATGGGTTTGGCAAACAAAGCACTTGCTGGCAAGGCCGATGGAAAATTAATTGCTGAAATCGTTAAAGAAAAGTTAGGGTAGGGGTTTTGGGTTTGCAGTTTTGAGCCTTAGTCTTAAGGGATTAGTTTTGAGTACAAAATTGTTAAGTTTGGTTTGAGGATTATGCATCTTGATACTCAAGTCTGGATATTTAATATCCAAACCTTCGTTCTTACTATCACTACTGTTACAAAATATGCATCCAGATACTCTGAACCAAGTTTTTGTACCGTTTTATGTTTTATTTCAGAAAAATGGCATAGAAATGCGAAAATTTAATTTTACTCTACTAACTTAGTGCACAATACCACAAGAATACATATGACATACCAGGTAATAGAAGAAGACGGATTTAAATACATTGAGGCCGGAAAAGGCGAAACACTGGTATTGCTACACGGTCTGATGGGCGAATTGAGCAACTGGGAGCAGGTTATTGAGCGTTTCAAAGACCGTTATCACGTAGTTATTCCAATTCTTCCAATTTACGATTTACCCATTTTAACATTAGGTGTTAAAGCTTTATCCAGATATTTACACCGCTTTTTAAAATTTAAATCACTTAATCAGGTGGTATTAATTGGTAATTCATTGGGTGGGCATGTTGGCTTAGTGTTTACCGTAGCGCACCAGGAATTTGTTAAAGCTTTGGTGCTCACCGGGAGTTCAGGCCTTTACGAAAATGCTTTCGGCGGGTCTTTTCCACGTCGCGAAAGTTATGATTACATTAAGGAAAAGGTAGAATTTACATTTTATGATCCGGCAACAGCAACTAAAGAGCTGGTTGATGATGTTTTTAAAACCGTTAATGACAGGTCTCGTGTGATCAGGATTTTAACGATGGCTAAATCTGCAATCCGCCATAATATGAGTAAAGAATTATCGAAAATCACCATCCCTATTTCTTTAATCTGGGGTAAAAATGATAAAGTTACGCCGCCGGAAGTAGCACAGGAATTCCATGAATTACTGCCGAACTCTGAACTGAATTGGGTTGATCAGTGCGGACATGCGCCAATGATGGAACAACCGGAAATATTTAACAATTATTTGGAAAAATTTCTAGATAGAATATTACTTAAATAATGTTTGCAGAAGAAATCATATCGAACGAAATTCCAACACTCAAAGCTGACGATTCAGTTCAGAAGGCTTTGGATCGCCTCAGCGATTTTAAACTGAAGCATTTACCGATCGTTAATGAAGGGGTGCTTGTTGGCTTGGTTTCAGAAGATGATTTACTAAACGTGCATGACCATGATACGCTTTTGAGTGACAATACATCCGTTCATTTGCTCAGCGTTTTCGTTCCCAATGATGCACATACTTATGATGTGATCAGGTTGCTAAGTCAATTGCACCTTACCGCAATACCGGTTGTTGATCAGCAGAAAAATTACCTGGGGTTAATTTCTATTAATGAGATGGTTGATGCGGTGGCAGAACAATATGCCGTACAGGAACCCGGAGGGATAATTGTACTTGAAATTGGTAACCGAGACAATTCGCTGGCACATATTGCACAGATTGTGGAAGCAGACAATACCCAGATTTTATCTTCTTACGTGAATTCTTTCAAGGATTCTACCCGTTTGGAAGTCACCTTAAAAGTGAATAAAACGGAAATTACCTCATTGATAGCATCATTCGAACGCTATGATTATCAGGTAAAAGAAGTATATAACAATACGCAGGTTGATGATGGATCGCAGGAACGATACGATTCTTTCATGAACTATTTAAATGTTTAAAGCCGATTATGAGGATAGCAATTTACGGGAGAGACTTCAATGATACAGTTTTACCATATGTTCAGGAAGTTTTTAACCACTTAGCCAGCCACAACGTACAGCCGGTTTTATACTCTAAGTTCAAAACATCACTTCATGGTAAGATCAGTTTACCAAAAAATACCATCATCTTTCATAACCATGTTGAGCTTAAAGAACGTGCTGATGTTCTAATCAGTTTAGGAGGCGATGGTACACTTTTAGATACGGTATCGCTCATCAGAAATTCGGGTATTCCGGTGATCGGCATAAATTTCGGTCGCTTAGGATTTTTAGCCAGCATCAATAAAAATGTAATGGAATCAGCACTAAAAGCCGTAATTAATGGCGAATACAGTTTAGATTGCCGTTCGCTTTTGGTTTTAGAATCTGATAATGGCCTGTTTGGCGCAGAGAACTTTGCGCTTAATGATATCACCATGCACCGGAGAGATAACTCTGCCATGATGATTATCCATGCGAAGATGAACGACGAATATATCAATTCTTATTGGGCTGACGGACTAATCATTGCAACTCCTACTGGTTCTACCGCTTATTCCTTAAGTTGCGGTGGACCGATTATTTACCCTGATTCCAGAAATTTTGTAGTTACGCCAATTGCACCACATAACCTCAACGTAAGGCCGGTAGTGTTGCCAGATGACCGTAAATTATCTTTTGAAGTAGAGGCAAGAGAATCTAAATTTTTGGTCTCTTGCGACAGCAGAACAGTAACTGTAGAAAGATCCGTAAAAATTAGCATAAAAAAAGCCGACTTTTGCTTAAATCTTATCCGTTTAAATAATGAAACTTATTTAAGTACGTTAAGAAATAAATTATTATGGGGAATAGATACCCGTAACTACTAAGTATGGCGCCAAACAAATTCCTTTTTCTTTTCCTTTTATTTGCCTGCAGTGCCGAAGTATCGCGGGCTCAGGAAGGTGGGAATTGGGAATTAGGGATTATGGCCGGCGGCGCTGGATATATGGGCGATTTAAATCAGAATAACCCCTTAAAAATCAGTGGTTTCTCTGCCGGTATCTTCGGGAAGAAAAATTTCAATCAATATTTAGGCATTCGGCTCAACTATAATTACGGACAAATTGAGGCTAAAGATTCAGAATCAGGCAATCAACAGTTCAGAGATAGAAATTTGAGTTTTAAAACCAGCTTAAGCGAGTTCACTGCAATAGTTGATTTTAATTTATTTAATTTTAAACTGGGTGGGGGCACGAGGCAGTTTACCCCTTATCTTTTTACCGGGGTAGGTGGCGTAGTATTTAAGCCAACATTTAAATACAATGGTGAAACGTTTCGTTTAGACAGAAAAGCAACCGAGGGGCAGGATAATGCCTATAATAATGTGGCCTTAACCGTTCCATACGGTTTAGGTTTAAAGTATAATTATAAAGATACCTGGAGCGTTTTTTCAGAAATTGGCTATCGAACCCCTCTTACAGATTATATTGATGATGTGAGTGGAAAATATCCAAGTTTAACCCTTCAAAGTAATACCATAGTGGGCAACCCGGGCTTAAATTTATCTGATCCATCTATAGGGCAGATTGGAGTTCCCGGAACCCAAAGAGGAGATTTTAGAAAAAGGGACACTTATCTATTTGTTAGTGTTGGCATATCTTTTACCTTTGTATCCTCAAAATGCTACTCGTTTTAAGTTGATTTTGACATAATTAATGGGATTTAAAGAACAAATAGACTATAGCCGCCTGCCAAAGCACATTGCCGTAATCATGGATGGTAATGGCAGATGGGCCAAAGGCCAGGGTAAAGTACGCGTTTTCGGTCACGAACAAGGCGTATTTTCTGTAAAAGACATTGTAGAAGGTTGTGTAGATGTAGGTATTGAATACTTAACACTCTATGCATTTTCTACTGAAAACTGGAACAGGCCGAAAGAAGAGGTGGATGCATTGATGCAAATCCTCATTTCTACCATCAACAACGAAACTGAAACGCTTAATAAAAACAATATTAAGCTAAATGCGATCGGTAATATTTCGTCTTTGCCTCAGCAATGTATTAATGATTTGCATGAAGCGATGGCGAAAACAGCACATAACGAAAAATGCACCCTTACCCTGGCATTAAGTTATAGTGCCAAATGGGAGATTTTAGATGCAGCTAAACAAATTGCTGCGGCTGTGAAAGACAACACCATCTCAATTGAGGAGATTGATGAACATTTATTCTCCTCTAAATTAACAACGGTAAATATGCCAGATCCGGAACTAATGATCAGGACTAGCGGAGAACACCGGATTAGCAATTATTTGCTTTGGCAAATGGCTTACACGGAGTTTTATTTTACCGATGTTCTTTGGCCTGATTTCAGACGTGAAGATCTTTTTGAGGCGATAGTTGACTATCAAAAACGCGAACGCCGTTTCGGAAAAATTAGTGAACAATTAAACTAATTTTTCTTTTAACACTTTTTAACAAGCGTTTAAACTAACTTAGCGCCACTTTATACGATAAATGTAACCATCAGAAGGGAATATTAATAAAGCATTTTTTGCTCTATAAAACACGTACCTTCGTGGCCATTACTGAACAAATTATTTTAATGAAAAGAATATTTCAAGTTTTAATCCTATTAGTTTTAGCCACTCCGGCCTTTGCTCAAATACGTCCACAAGGTCAGGCACCGGTAACTCCATCCTTAAAGGTTGGGGGCTTAGACCTGGATTATTTCAGTCCGAAAGAATACATTATCGGTGGTACTACGGTAACCGGCACGCAATATCTGGATAAAGATGTACTCATTACCTTATCCAAATTAACAAAAGGAGATAAGATTGTTCTTCCAGGTGAAGCAACTTCCGATGCTATTAAAACCCTTTGGGCACAGGGATTGTTTGACGATGTTCAAATTAATATCGAAAAATTTGTTCAGGACTCAGTTTATTTTGAAATTGAGGTAGTGGAGCGCCCCCGCTTAAGTTCGATCGACTTAAAAGGAATCAGTAAATCTCAGAGAACAGCTATTCAGGAGAAATTAAACGATAAAACAGGTAAAATTGTCAACGATAACTTATACAATACCACTTCCGCAATTGTAAAGAAGTATATGTTAGATAAAGGTTATTTTTTCACTAAAATAGCTTACAGTACCCGTAAAGATCCAAATGCCGAAAACAGTGTGGTTTTAGAAGCCAACATCGATAAAGGAAGCCGTGTTAAGGTACAACGCATTAACATTACCGGAAATAAAGATTTTAAGGCAGCAAAACTTAGAAAGTTTTTGAAAAGCCCTAAGCAATTTGCGTGGTGGCGTTTTTGGGGTTCTGGAAAATTCTCAAAAGAGAAATATGAAGAGAACAAAGTGAAAATGATGGCCAAGCTACAGGAAAAAGGTTATCGTGATGCAACGCTTTTAAAAGACAGCATTTATCAATACAATAAAAAGAAGGTTAATATCAATATGGATATTTACGAAGGAAAGAAATATTACTTCGGAAATATTAGCTGGGCAGGTAACGCAATTTATCCTGACAGTATATTAAAAAAAGTATTAACAATTGAAAAAGGCGACGTTTTCAGTGAAGAAAGACTGAATAAAAAATTAAATGGCGGTGGCGAGAACGGTGGCGATATCAACAGTATGTATACTGATAACGGTTACTTAACTTTTAATATCGATCCTGTTCAAACTAAAATTTATGGCGATACGGTTGACGTAGAAATGCGCATGTATGAAGGTCCTCAATATGTAAATAACAGAATCACTTTAAAAGGTAATACCATTACCAATGATAAAGTGGTTTTAAGGGAAATTCGTACTAAGCCAGGTCAGAAATTTAATAAAAGTGATTTGATTCGGACCATTCGCGAGATCGGTCAGTTAGGTAATTTTGATGAATCTAAAACGGTGCCTACACCTCGCCCTAATCCGGCCGATGGTACAGTAGATATTGAATATGCTGTTGAAGAAAAACCTTCAGATCAGATTGAACTATCAGGTGGTTTTGGTGGTGGCCGTATCATTGGTACTTTAGGCTTAACCTTCAATAACTTCTCTTTACGTAATTTATTTAACCTTAAAGCTTATAAACCACTTCCAAAAGGAGATGGTCAGAAATTAAGCTTGCGTGGACAGACAAATGGTAAATACTATCAATCATATAGTTTCTCTTTCTCTCAGCCTTGGTTTGGTGGCGAGAAACCAGTAAGTTTTGGTGTGAGTGCATTTACCTCATTACAGTCTAATGGTTTAAACTCGGATGATGGAAGACTTCAAAAAATTCGTTTAAATGGGGTTACTGTTAGTTTGGGCAGAAGATTAAACTGGCCGGATAACTATTTCCAGTTAAGCCATGCAGTGAGTATCCAGCAATATATCCTAAATAATTACGATGGATACTTGTTCAGAAACGGAACATCTTATAATATCAATTTATCTCAGGAGATTAGCCGTGACTCGAGAGATTCACCGATCTTCCCGAAATCTGGTTCATTTATCCGTTTTACCATTCAGGCAACACCTCCATATTCGTTGCTTAACAAAACTAATTATGCTACCGCATCTGATAGGGAGAAATATCGCTTTACAGAATACCACAAATGGAAGTTTGATTCACAATGGTATCAGCGGATTGCCGGGAACTTGGTGGTTAAAGCACAAGCACAATTCGGTTTCTTAGGTCAGTACAATAAAGCAGTAGGACAATCGGCGTTTGAGCGTTTTAAATTAGGTGGTGACGGTATGCAGGGATTTGACTTCTTACAAGGTTCTGAATTGATCGCAATGCGTGGTTATGCAAATAATGCGGTTATACCAAACGGAGCCGATCCTCGGATTGCGCAACAGTCAGGTAGCCCAATCTATACTAAATATGTTTTAGAGCTTCGCTATCCGGTTATTTCAAGTCAGCAGGCAACGGCATTCGTACTGGCTTTTGCAGAGGGCGGTAACACCTGGAACAAATTTGGTGACTTTAATCCCTTTAACGTAAGAAGGTCTGCCGGTATCGGTGCCAGAATTTTCTTACCGATATTTGGTTTACTTGGTATCGATTACGGACATGGATTTGATACCATACCGGGTGTGAGCGAAGGCGGTAAACAAAACTTTACCTTCAGTATTGCCCAACAACTTGGCGGATTCTAAAATATAAGCTAATTATTAAAAAAAAGGGATGTTCGGTTTGAACATCCCTTTTTTTATGAGCTGAATTTTTAAGTAACATGCTGTCTTTTTGAGGTAAAAGCGCATAAAGTTGTAGCGAACTAAGATCAACTGTTCGAATTAATTAAGTAGCATTATCTCAATTGTTAAAAAAAGTTAAATGATTAAGTTTCCTTGGGCTTTAGTTATTTGATAGTATCTTTGTGTAAATTATGTTCAGTAGGTAAAGTAGGCTGGCAGAATTTAAACAGCGTTAGGTTATTAAAACAAGTCATTAATACACACAAATGAAAAAGTATCTTTTAATCGCATTTCTAATTTGTACGTCTTTTGGCGCATTTGCGCAAAAGTTTGCTTATGTAGATACAGAGTACATTTTAAAACAAATGCCAGAATATAAATCGGCATTGAGTCAATTAGAGGTTGCTTCGAAACAATGGCAGCAGCAGGTTGATCAGAATTTTTCTGAGATAGACAGGATGTACAAAGCTTACCAGGCAGACCAGGTTTTGCTAACAGATGATATGCGTAAGCGCAGGGAAAATGAAATTATTGAAAAAGAAAAACAAGCAAAAGAATTTCAACGTCAGAAGTTTGGTCCGGATGGCGATCTTTTTCAAAGCAGAACGAAATTAATTAAACCCATTCAGGAGAAAGTTTCTGATGCAATTAAACAAATTGCAAAAGTAAAGTATCTTGACTTCATTTTTGACAAAAGTAGTGAAGCAACCATGATGATTTATGCAAGCAGTAGTTACGATCTTAGTAATGATGTTGTTGTAAAGTTAGGTTACAAACCAGGAACTGCAAATAATTAGTATATTCGCCCGTTGAAAATTCGAGAAAACAATTAGAAAAATAAAAAAGTAAAATAGAAAGATGAGAAAGTTAATTAACGTATTCTTTGTAGCAGCAGGATTAGTGTTTACAGTGAATATGGCAAGTGCGCAACAAAAATTGGGTCACATTAATTCTGAAGAAGTTTTCGCAAACCTTCCTGAAGCTAAGACGGCTCAAAGTACTCTAGAAACATTAGGTAAACAAAAACAAGCTGATATTGATGCTATGATCAAAGAATATCAGACAAAAATGACAAGTGCTCAAGCTTTGGAAAAAACCCTTAGTGAGGCAAACAAAGAAGCAGTAGGTAAACAATTACAAACTGTTGGTCAGGAATTGCAGGATTTAGAAAAACGAATCACTGATGCCCGTACAAAAGCTTCGCAAGATATCGGTGCTAAACAAGGTGAATTGTTTCAGCCAATTCAGGCTAAAGTTGCAACTGCAATTTCAGCAGTAGCGAAAGAAAAAGGTTTAGCTTACGTTTTCGATATCGCGAACGGCCAGGGCGGTAATAACCTTGTTTTCTGGGAAGGTGGCGATGATATTACTGCTTCAGTTAAAACGAAGTTAGGTATTTCAGCTACTGCTGCAAAACCAGCGGCACCTAAAAAATAGTCTTGAGTCAATCAGTTCGGGGTCGAAAGACTCTTGATAAATTCAAAAGATATTGCGGAATTAAGTTAAACTTAGTTCCGCTTTTTTTTGCAGCAGCATTTAAAAGTTAAGGGTTTTTAAGGTTTAAAAGTTTGATTATGGTGTGTTAAAATATTCCAACTTTACAACAATTCAACTTTACAATGAACATTAAAACTTAACTTTATCACTTTACAATTTTCAATGGCACGCATGCAAAACTCTTCGCCCATAGGTATTTTTGATTCAGGTTATGGTGGATTAACAGTTTTTAGGTCTATTGCGGATCAATTGCCTGACTACAATTATATTTATCTTGGCGACAATGCCCGTTCTCCGTATGGTGATCATTCTTTCGAAACCATTTATAAGTATACGCTGGAATGTGTAGAATGGTTATTTGAACAAGGGTGCCGGTTGGTAATCCTCGCTTGTAACACAGCTTCTGCGAAAGCACTCAGAAGCATCCAGCAAAAAGACTTGCCAGTGAAGTATCCTGATCGGAGGGTACTCGGTGTAATCAGGCCCACTGCCGAGGTAATAGGTGATTTTACCCTATCTAAACAAGTTGGGGTAATGGGGACGAGAGGCACCATCAATTCTGAATCCTATCTTATAGAAATTAATAAGTTTTCCCCTGATATTAAAGTTCACCAGCAAAGTTGCCCAATGTGGGTGCCATTAATTGAAAACAATGAACATTTGCAACCTGGGGCTGATTTCTTCATTAATGAGTATTGCAACAGTTTAATGGAGCAATGTGCAGATATCGATTGTGTGTTGCTGGCCTGTACACATTATCCTTTATTGTTACCTAGATTAAAAACTGTATTTCCAGATTATATTAACATTTTGACACAAGGTGAAATTGTAGCCAATAGCCTGGTTGATTACCTCAGGAGGCATCCTGAAATGGAAGAAAAATTGGGTAAACAGGGCAAAAAATTGTTTTATACGAGTGGTGACACGGCAACTTTTGATTCACATGCATCTATTTTTTTTGGCGAAGAGTTGGTATCTAAACAAATGTAGCTGGGCTTGTCGCGATTAAGGTGCTCTAATTAAACGATTTACTAAACAGAAACGCATTGCGATTTACCGGGCTTGTAATCTACGGCAAAGCTAAAATCAAATTAACCTCTTCGTGACAAAAGAAAATACTTTTGTTTAGGTTGTGAGTATATAAAAGGATAAATTTGCGCCTTCATAACCCACACAATGAGTGATCAGATAAAACACGAATGCGGAATCGCTTTTATTCGCCTGTTAAAACCACTTTCTTACTACCAGCAAAAGTACGGTACAGCACTTTACGGCCTTAACAAATTATATCTTTTAATGGAAAAACAGCATAACCGGGGCCAGGATGGCGCAGGTATTGCAACCATTAAACTGGATATGAAACCAGGCAGTAGGTACATCAGCCGGTACCGGAGCATGGCTTCGAATGCGGTAGCAGATATCTTCGAATACGTTCAGAATAAGTTCGTAGATATTCAAGAAAACACACCTGAATTAATGCAGGATACAGAATGGCTCAAAGACAACGTAAGCTTTATCGGCGAAGTGTTAATGGGTCATTTGCGTTATGGTACGCATGGTAAAAACAGCATCGAAAATTGCCATCCTTTTTTAAGGCAAAACAACTGGATGACGCGTAACCTGGTAATTGCCGGTAACTTCAACATGACCAATGTTGATGAGTTATTGGAACAGTTATATGAGTTGGGTCAGCATCCGAAAGAAAAAGCAGATACGGTAACCGTTCTGGAAAAAATCGGTCACTTCTTAGACGATGAAAATCAGGAACTTTTTGATCAGTACAAAAAAGAAGGACATGATAACGTAGCCATTACGCACAAAATTTCTGACCACCTCGACATTGCGAATATTCTTCGCCGCTCGGCTAAAACCTGGGATGGTGGTTACTCTATATGTGGAATGGTTGGTAACGGTGATTCGTTCATTATGCGTGATCCGGCAGGTATTCGCCCGGCTTACTACTATTATGATGATGAAATAGTTGTAGCGGCATCAGAAAGACCGGCATTGCAAACTGCATTTAATATCCAGTTTAAAGATGTGAAAGAGATTGATCCGGGGCATGCCTTGATCATTAAGAAAAACGGGGAGGTGAGCATGGAGCAATTCCGCGAACCTACCGAGCGATTATCCTGTTCTTTCGAACGCATTTATTTCTCTAAAGGAAGTGATGTAGAAATTTATCGCGAACGTAAACAGTTAGGTCGTTTATTAAGCGAAAAAATTCTTCAGTCTGTTAATTACGATTTGAAAAATACAGTATTCTCTTTCATTCCAAATACCGCTGAGGTTGCCTTTTTCGGAATGGTAGAAGGCGTTCAGCAGTATGTACGGAAACATCAAAAGGATACGCTTTTACACCGTAAGGAGCAGTTAACAGATGAACAACTGGATGATTTGCTTTCAATGGCGCCAAGGGTTGAGAAATTAGCAGTTAAGGATGTGAAGCTGAGAACCTTCATCACCCAGGATGCAGACCGGAGTGAAATGGTTGCGCACGTTTACGATACTACTTACGGAATTATCAATAACCACAAAGATACATTAGTAGCGCTTGATGATTCGATTGTGCGCGGAACGACGTTGAAGCAAAGTATTATTAAGATCGTAGATCGTTTACATCCCAAGAAGATCATTATTGTTTCTTCTGCACCTCAGATCCGTTATCCGGATTGTTATGGGATTGATATGAGTAGAATGGGCCAGTTTGTGGCGTTCGATGCTGCAATACAATTGCTTACCGAAAGAGGGATGTGGCAAGTAATTGAAGATGTTTACACGAAATGTAAAGCTTCATTATTGCTTCCGAAAGAGCAAATTGTAAATCACGTAAAAGAGATCTATAAACCGTTTACACCTGAAGAAATTTCGGCGAAAATTGCACAGATTATTACGCCTAAAGGCACTGTAGCTGAGGTTGAAGTGATTTACCAAAGTTTAGAAAATCTTCATGAAGCTTGTCCGAAGAACAAAGGAGATTGGTATTTCTCTGGTAACTATCCAACTCCCGGCGGTAACAAAGTAGTAAACAAAGCTTTTGTAAACTGGAAAGAGGGAAATAATCAAAGGGCTTATTAAACACCAAATCTCTTTAGGAGAATAAAATATCAAATGGCTCATATGAAGATATGGGCCATTTTTGTTGATGGCAGGCTTGCATAGTCATTATCCAACGAATCGTCATGCTGAATTTAGTTCAGCACCTTTCTGTGTTAAGATCCTGAAACAAGTTCAGGAAGGCGACCATTGAAAAATCTTAAGCGTAAAACTGAATATAAGTTTTGTAGATCAGCCAGAAGGCGAAAAATATAATGATAACTCCTGCAATCTTATTCAATGTTTTAAGCGCATCCTCTTTAATCTTGTACCGAAGTTTGCTTGAATAAAAACTCTTCGTTGCATCGATGCTTAATTGAGTCACCATGGCGATGAAAAAGCATACAAGTTTCTCATTCAGCATGTTATTAAGTTTTACGGATATGATTCCACTTACGATAATCCAGAACATCAATGTGGAAGGAGTAAGGATACACATCAAAAATCCTTTCAATACGTAACTTCGTTTGCTAACTTTTTGAAGTGTTGAACTATCATAATGAACCTTTATTTTTGAAACCAGATAATAGATTCCGACTGCCAGCAAAAAAACGCCGCCAATAGCACCAACATATTTATCAAAACTTGCTTTGTAATCGACGAACTGGCTTCCAAAAACAACCAGTGCAATTAATATTATATCGCTAATTATAACCCCAATAGCCAAAGAAAACCCTGCCATAAAGCCTCTTTCTATACTGGTTTTTATCATTGCAAAGAATACCGGACCTGTTAAAAACGACGAAATAATCCCTGCCCCAATACCTAATAATATGGCTTCAAACATGTATTGTATTGTTTATAATATGCGAATATGCAACTTTATACCTAAACATGTAACATTTATTTTTGTTGCATAAGTTGCATAAAAGTTATCCGTTTATTGTTTTTTTTTAATTATGTTTAGCCCCACTAAAACTAATTTTAAAAATGAGTTCAGAACAAACACAGACCAAATGGGGCCAGTTTATTCCTCTAGTCACGGTATTCTTTTTTTGGGGCTTTGTTGCTGCAAGTAATGATATCTTAATTCCGGTATTTAAAAAAGCTTTTGATCTTTCGCAGGCTGAAAGTCAGCTGGTTTCCTTAGCATTTTACATTGCATACACTGTTGGTGCTTTAATTTATAATGGTATATCTGTTTTAATGAAACAAGATATTGTAAATAAGTTGGGCTATAAAAATTCTTTAGCGCTTGGTTTGGTTATTTCTGCAGTAGGTACTTTATTGTTTTATCCAGCAGCAAATCTTCACTCATTCCCATTAATGCTTTCAGGTTTATTTATTGTGGCGTTAGGTTTTTCATTGCAACAAACCGTTGCAAATCCATTAGCAATTGCTTTGGGGCCGATAAGGACGGGTTCTCAACGTTTAACCCTGGCAGGTGGTATCAACAACTTTGGTACTACAATTGGACCTTTGGTGGTTAGTTTCGCAATTTTTGGTTCAGCAGCTAATGCAACGTCAGATATTAGTATTGAAAGTGTTAAAATTCCTTATTTAATTCTAGGTGTTGCATTTATTGCAGTGGCTATTTTCCTGAAATTATCTTCCTTGCCTGATAGACCAGCTTTGGTTGAAGCTTCGTTAGATGATAGTAAATCGATTAAGGGATCTGCTTTAAAATATCCACAATTGGTTTTGGGAATGATTGCAATATTTGTTTATGTAGGGGTTGAAGTTTCGACAGCGAGTAATTTGCCTGCCTATATGGAGAAAGATTTAGGTTTTGCACTTCACGATATTGCCCCTTACATCTCCCTTTATTGGGCAAGTATGATGATTGGCCGCTGGACTGGTGCTGTAGAAGCTTTTACCGATAACGTAGGTATTCAAAAGATTTTAAGATTTGTAGCGCCATATTTAGCATTTGGTATTTTCTTAGCCGTTAATGCAATTGCTGATCATGACTTAGCTCCGTTTTATGTGTATGGATTAATTATTTTGGTTTTGATTGCTGCTGATATGGCGAGTAAAGGTAATCCTGCCAGGATGTTATTAATTTTTTCTGTCATTGGTATCCTAGCATTATTAATAGGGATGTTTACAAAAGGTATGGTGAGTGTTTATGCCATTACAAGTGTTGGTTTGTTCTGTAGCACATTATGGCCTTGTATTTTTACTTTGGCTGTCAGCGGGCTAGGTAAGCACACTAGTCAGGGTAGTAGTTTCTTAATTATGATGATCATGGGTGGTGGTATCATTAGTTGGCTTCAAGGAGCCGTATCTGAATTTACGGGTATTCAATACAGTTATGTAGTTGGTATTATTTGCTTCGCTTACCTTGCATTTTATGCCTGGAGAGTGAGCGGCATATTAAGATCTCAAGGAATTAGTTTTGATAAAAAACTTTCTGGCGGACATTAATATTAATTAAAGTAATTTTGCAGCCACAGTGATCATTCGCTGTGGCTTTTTTATTGATAGGAAATGACGGATAAATTAAGTTTCGATACCATTTTTATGAATCTGGCTACTGATCTGGCTGCCCGTTCTCATTGTGTTCGTGCTCACGTTGGCGCCGTGCTCACTAAAGACACACGGATTATTTCTATTGGTTACAATGGTCCTCCGGCAGGAACACATAATTGTGACGAAGAATGGCCGGGGCAGGGTTGCGCGAGAGATAGTAAAGGAAGTTGCTCACTTGCATTACATGCAGAAGAAAATGCCATTCTCTATGCATCAAAGAATGGATCTAGAATTGAAGGCTGTACATTATATACCACCTTATCTCCTTGTATTGCCTGCGCAAGGTTAATTTTGTCTTCTGGCATTAAGCTGGTTTATTATTCAAAATCTTATGCGGCTTATAAAGGCTTACCCAGTGATGAAGGAGTGGATTTTTTGAGAAAATTTGGCGTTGAAGTGAAGTTGTTTGGTTCTTAACCAGATTATTTGTTGACTGTTCTTTTTCTTCATGATATATGACTTATCCTAGGTTCTTTAGTTTTTAGATATTAATAGGTTTTTAAGAGACCACTGAAAAAACTTGTATATTGATAACTTTTAAGTTAACTTTGATGGGTGGATAGCCAACGACAAATTATTTTTCATGAACATTATTTTATAAAGTTCTTTACAGAGCAAAGTGGAAAGGTGCAAGAAAAAATTGAATATGTTTTCAAGCTTCTAAAAACCGTTCAAAATGTTCCGAAAAAATTTCTTCAGCACATGACAGGAACCGATGGGCTTTATGAAATAAGAATTGAGGTTGAAAGTAATATCTACCGGATATTTTGTTGTTTTGATAAAGGAAATTTGGTAGTGCTGTTTAACTGCTTTCAAAAGAAATCTCAAAAAACACCCAGAATGGAGATTGAATTGGCATTGAAATTAAAAGACAGTTATTTTAAATCTAAAAACAAATGAAATGAATAAAGAAATAACAAACGCTAAAAACTTTGACGAGTTATTGGATCTAAAATACGGAAAAATCGGCGCTGAGAAAAGAGATCAGTTTGAAGAAAAGGCACAGTATTTTGTGATCAGTGAAATGTTAAAGGAAGCACGTAAAGAGGCGAATATGACCCAGGAGCAGCTTGCTGAAAAAGTAGGAACGAAGAAAAGTTATATTTCTCGACTTGAAAATGGGAAATGTGATATCCAACTTTCAACGCTTTATAGAATTTTTGAATTTGGACTTGGCAAGCGCGTAAGTTTATTGTTTGGATAAGAATGATAATCTATTATAACAACGATGACTCTATCCGTATTCTCTTATAAAATCTACCTGGCTTTTATAAGCTCTGGCAATTCACTTTTAAGTTTCTTAATTAGAGGTACTTGGTATTGTTACCCGGCTACAGCATTTAAGTTTATATAAAAATTTAAATAATCAGCAAGTGATTCAAATCATTTGCTGGTGGTAAAAAAAATATCTGCAATACCAATCAAGTGGATTAAAAATCGTTTGGTAGAATTTCTTTAAAATCTAAAATCTATCTCCCAAATCTCGTATCTAATTGGTAACTTTGCGGATGCTAGAAAAAATCATTATCGTCGATTTTGGTTCGCAATTTACACAACTCATCGCCCGTAGAGTTCGCGAACTAAATATTTACTGTGAAATATATCCATTCAACAATCTTCCCGAGATTACCGAAGATGTAAAAGGCGTTATCTTTTCAGGTAGCCCGTACTCTGTTCGTCAGGATGATGCACCTCAAATAGACTTATCAAAATACCATACAAAATATCCTTTATTAGCCGTTTGTTACGGTGCCCAATATATTGCCCAGCTTTCTGGCGGAGATGTACAGCCATCATCCTCTCGTGAGTATGGCCGTGCAAACTTAAGTTTCGTTAACCAGGAAAATAAATTATTTAAAGGAATCAATATCGATTCTCAGGTTTGGATGAGCCACGGCGATACCATTACCAGTATTCCAGATAATTTTGAATTAATTGCCAGTACCGACAGCGTCAAAGTTGCAGCTTATCACATTAAGGATTCAAATACTTACGCCATTCAGTTTCACCCTGAAGTAACCCACAGTATTGATGGAAAGGTTCTTTTAGAAAATTTCCTGGTTGACATTTGCGGATGTAGTCAGGATTGGACTTCAGCAGCTTTTGTTGATACCACAATTGCTGATATCAAGGCTACGGTAGGGAATGATAAAGTTGTTTTAGCCCTTTCTGGTGGTGTAGATAGCAGTGTTGCTGCAGTTTTATTGCATAAAGCCATCGGCACAAACTTGCATTGTATATTTGTAGATAATGGTTTACTGCGCAAAAACGAATATGAAAGTGTTCTGGAACAATACAAAGACTTTGGCCTTAATATTAAAGGTGTAAATGCTAAAGATAAATTCCTGGGCCAATTGGCAGGAGTAGAAGATCCGGAGCAGAAACGTAAAATTATCGGACGTGTATTTATCGAAGTTTTTGATGAAGAATCGCATTTAATTCAAGATGTGAAATGGTTAGCTCAGGGAACAATTTATCCTGATATTATCGAGTCTGTATCTGTAAATGGACCATCAGCTACCATCAAATCGCATCATAATGTGGGTGGATTACCTGACTTCATGAAACTTAAAGTGGTAGAGCCGCTTAAAACTTTGTTTAAAGACGAAGTGAGAAGAGTGGGTAAAGCTTTGGGTTTGGAAACTTTTATTTTAGGCAGACACCCGTTCCCGGGACCAGGTTTAGGCATTCGTATTATTGGAGAGGTTACGCCAGAAAAAGTAGCGATACTCCAAGATGCTGATAAGATCTACATTGATAATTTAAAGGAAGCTGGTCTTTACGATCAGGTTTGGCAAGCCGGTGCAATCTTTCTGCCTGTGCGATCTGTAGGGGTAATGGGCGATGAGCGCACCTATGAAAATGTTATTGCCTTAAGAGCAGTAGAATCACTTGATGGTATGACTGCAGACTGGTGCCATTTACCTTATCCGGTATTGGCTAAAATCTCTAACGAAATTATCAATAAAGTTAAAGGTATTAACAGGGTTGTATACGATATCAGCTCTAAACCACCTGCAACAATCGAGTGGGAATAAAAATTAGTTCAGAGTCTTGAGTCCTAAGTCGGGAGTCATTTTAAAGAATAATATGATTATGCTGGCAGATTAAACATTTGCCGGCATATTTTGTTAAAAGAACACATATGAATTTAAAAAGGAATTATTGGGTTTTGATGCTGTCGGTATTGATTTTAGCTGCCTGTTCACCAAAAGTCAGAACAACAAAAAAAGAAACTGCTGAACCGAATGAGAAAGAAAAACCGGAAGAGAAAAAGTCGGCTAAAAAGTTCTCACAGGCAAACGTTTCTCTTTTAGTTCCTTTTAAATTGGATGAGTTAAACCTGAAAACGGCCACTAAATCCCAGATCGAAAAGTTTGCTATGCCGATCGATTTTTATCAGGGATTCAGGTTAGGATTGGATTCAGCAGCAGCAGGGGGGCTTAATTTTAAATTAAACGTTTTCGATACACAGGATGATAATGCCCATATCTCCATGCTATATAAAAATGAACGCTTCAGGCAAAGCAATTTAATTATAGGCCCTGTATTTCCAGCTGGTTTGAAGTATATTTCTAATTATTCAAAAGAAAATAACAGTACAATTGTATCCCCACTTGCGGCATCTAATCCCGCAGAATTTAATAACCCGAATCTCGTATCTATTGTAAATAATATTGAAATACATGGCGAGCGTATCGGGGAATACATTTCTAAGAACTTCAATCCGGCGAGTACCATTGTGGTTATTATTAATCCTAAAAAAACCGAAGATGAAGCCTTTGCAGCGCCTGTTCGGGAATATTTGAAGAATAATGGTAAGTTTCTGGTTCAGGAATATGCATCTGCTTTTACCTTTGAAACCAAAATGCAAAAAGGTAAACGATATGCTATTGTGGTTGCATCTGCAGATCGTGCTTTTGTTTTGCCAACCATAGAAAAGTTATATAAACTTAAAAACTTGCCATCCGGCGGTTATAATATCGACTTGTTTGGTCATCCGAATTGGGTAAAACAAAATTATCCAACGGATAAAATTCAAGCCTTAAATACCATCATCACTTCGTCTTACAAAATCGATTATAAAAATGCTGCGGTAATCAGTTTCATTAAAAAATATCGTTATAAATATGGTTTTGAGCCTGGAGAATATGCTTTTAAAGGCTTCGATGTTGGCTATTATTTTGGAAAGTTATTGAGCAATCATGGCGAAGAATACCGCGAATACCTCACTAAGGAAAAATATAAAGGCCTGCACAATACATTTTCTTTCATTCATGATGAAAAATTAGGGTACATTAACACCAGTTTAATGCTATTGAAATACAAAAACTTTGCATTGGAAATTGTAAACTAAATTATTCCCTCTTTTATGAAAGCCATTCACCAGCTAAGAGCCTTTGAGCAGATTTTAAATAGTTATGATGGAACTTTGCCTTTGCACCGTTTTTTGCCTGCATACTTTAAGCAAAATAAGCAAATGGGTTCTTCAGACAGGAGATGGGCAACTCGCCACATTTATAGTTTTTTTAGGCTGGGCAAAGCGCTAAACAAACTAAATAATGAAGAACGGTTAAGCATAGCTGATTTTCTTTGTCATGAAACGTTGAGCCCTGTTATGGAACAGCGATTTCCAGATTGGAGCGCTCAGATTACTGCTCCATTAATAGAAAAGTTAGACTTGGTAAAAGCCGCGTATCCGGAATTTAATCTGGAAGATGTTTACCCGTTTCATGCCCATCTATCCGAAGATATTAACCAGGCGGAGTTTTTTACATCATTTTTTAAACAACCAGATTTATTTATCAGGGTTGCGGCTCAAGATCAGCCGGAAATTCTTAGCCAACTCAGAAAATTAGAAATTTCTGTAGAAGTGGTGAATGAAACAGCCTTAGCGCTGGCGAATGGAACTAAATTGGAAGCGGTTTTAAAGGAAGGAACTTATCAGGTTCAGGATCTTTCATCGCAATACACGGGTACCTATTTCGGACCAAATAAATGGGATAAATGGTGGGATTGCTGCGCCGCATCTGGCGGAAAAACGCTGCTTCTGCATAGTTTGGAGCCAGTAATAGAATTATTAGTGAGTGATTTGAGGGAAAGCATTTTGCTTAATCTTGATGAACGCTTCCGCTTAGCAGGGATAAAAAAATACCATAAAAAAGAACTGGATCTTTTAAAGAATAATGATCAGGTACTTCATCACTACCAGTTTGACGGAATTATTTTAGATGCACCTTGTACCGGGTCCGGAACCTGGGGTAGAACGCCGGAAATGCTTACTTTTTTTAGTGAACAAAAGATCAGTTTCTTTTCCAATATGCAAAAATATATAGCGCAGAACGTTATTAAATACCTTAAGCCAGGCAAGCCGTTAATCTATATTACCTGTTCTGCTTTTGCTGAAGAAAATGAAGAAGTGGTAAATCATTTAACCACCAATCTGCCTTTAGAACTGGAGAAAATGGAGCTGATTAAAGGCTATAAAAATCAGGCAGACAGCATGTTTGTGGCGCGGTTAATTAAGAAAGCTTAAGGGAAAAATAAGGGTTTTATGCAAATGTTCAAAGCTGTTTAAGCTTTGTGATATTTTGCAAATAGGCTAAGGGTGTTCAAACCGCGACTTCAGATTTTTTCTAACATACTTTACCGCCTCGATCAAAACAGCAATTATGCCTATTACCAATGTATATTCTTCAAAGCTGTTCATCTTTGGTTAGATTTATTCTTATGACTAATTTACTTCTTTTTTGTTACAAGTGACTTCGGAGTGCTGAAATTTATTCTGTTGTTATTTAGCGTCCTTCACTCCCAGGTGCCGCTATAAACCTGTGTTATTTCTGAAAAGTTTAATCGCAATGGCCAATAAGATTACGCCAAATGCTTTACGAAGAATATTCAAGCCAGTTTTACCGAACAGTCTTTCCAACCTTTCCGTGTTCTTCAATACGAAATAAACAAAGAGCATATTCAGTACGATTCCGACTAAAATATTTTGAGTTTGATATTCTGTTTTAAGCGAAAGAAGTGTGGTCATTGTACCTGCGCCTGCTATTAATGGGAAGGCTAAAGGAACAATTGAAACCGTTTCCGGTGCTTCTTCTTTAAAAATAGTTAAGCCTAAAACCATTTCCATCGCAATGCAAAAAATTACAATTGAACCTGCAATTGCGAAAGATTCTACATCCAGTCCGATTACCTTTAATAAAGACTCGCCGAGGAAAAGGAATAAAATCATTAAGCCCGTTGCTACAATTGAGGCTTTTTCTGACTCAATGTGGCCTGCTTTTCTCCTCAACTGAATAACAACTGGAATAGATCCCAGGATATCGATAATGGCAAAAATAACCATCGTTGTCGTCAGGATCTGATTTAAATCGAATTTCATAAAATCAAGTTTCATAGCAGCACCATTTTACGCAAAGGTAGCGCAATTTGTGCTAAAACCTCATTTTGGAAATTATTATTAAAAGTAAAATTGGGTACGTAGTGTAAACACATTATCTTTTCTATCGGTCTCGTATCCGGAAATTTCGGTCGATTCATTTTTAATCATGTCGTAATAAATTACGGCTTTAAAATGTGGATTGAAATGATGAAGAAAACCAAAGCCAAAAGTATCGAAACGAACATCAGCAGCTGTTAATCCCTGATTCGAATTTATAGCCATGCCTCTTACCTTGGTATTTGGATCATAGCAATCGTACTTAAAAATGAGCTGATTATCCGTGCTGTTTAAGGTTTGCACAAACGTTACATATGCACCACTAAAATTTCTGGTATAATAAGGTAGAGGCACTGATTTACTGTCTATAGGGTAGGAGCCTGGCGTAGCAGAAGTGGTTGCCGTTGAAGTTTGAAGTCCGGAGATCACTTCCGCCCGTAATTCCGTTTTCCAGCTTTTAGAGGTGGTGGCAAACTGAACATCTGCACCGTAATACCTTCTTGGTGCTACTGTGTTGATGGTATTTGCAGAAGAATCCTTCGCCATTCTCCAGGTTTGATTACTTTGTTCCATCTTATAGCTCACTGGCAGGCGATGGTTTAAACCACCCTGTAGTGTGCTGATTCCACCGGCTATTGATAAAGGGATGCTTTTAATTACGTATGGCTTATGGCTTAGTCTGAAGATGAAGTCTTTACTGTTATCAAATTCTGCGGGGCCTGCTAAACCTTGCCCGTTATAAACCCCGGCATCTAAAACGAAATTTTTAAGCTTTGCATTTTTCCAGCGGGGATTAAAGGTAAAAGTTGCACCTAAATCACGCTCTGTCCTCATTAAAATTTGCGACATCCGTCCCCGTTCCGGGGCTTCTCTGCCAGCTGAAGAAAGTTGTAATTCGTTTCCAAAAGGGCGACCGGATAAGCCTAGGGTAACATGAATTAATTTCCACTTATTTTCATAATAACGGCCCCAGAAATCCCTTACGTTTACACCTTGTTCAGTCCCGTCAAACTGAAGCACAAAGTAGGTGGAGGGATTACCGTTATCATCTAATAACATATAATCAGCACGCAATCGTCCACGTCTTAAGCGAAATCTATTGTTAGTGTATTCACCGAAATTGCCACCTTGATATTCTGCCAATGTACCATTCGATTGTGCAACCTGATATTGTGGTTGTAAATAGCCACTGAAAGACAGTGAGCCATACTTTTTTGAAATGATTAATAAATGGTTTACGGTGGTAGAATCCATTATATCATTAATGGTACGTTGAGCGTAAGTTTGGAAGGATAAGAATAACAAGAGCGCAACAATCGCAATATGCTTGTTTATAGGTGGCACCATTAGTAATGTATCTGATTTGATTTTTCTGCAAAGTTAAATTTATTAACAATTATTTAACACAAAAAAAGCCCCGATTTAGGTCGGGGCTTGAAAATTTATTTAATAAAGATTATTTATCCTTTAAGTGGGAATGTTTTTTGCTGTAGCCAAAATAGATGATAAACCCTAGAGCTAACCAACCAAATAATCTTAACCAATTGGTCCAGCCTAATCCAAGGATCATTAATCCGCAGGCTGCAACGCCTAAAATAGGAATCAAAGGTACCCAAGGCGTTTTAAACTGACGAGGTAGATCCGGATCAGTTTTTCTTAAAATAATTACAGCGATACAAACTAGCATAAATGCGAATAAAGTTCCGATACTGGTCATGTCACCTACAACATCACCAGGGATGAATGCTGCGAATAAACCCACAATTACCAGGATTACTAAGTTCGCTTTATAAGGAGTTTTGAATTTAGGGTGTAAATCACTGAACATTTTAGGTAATAAACCATCTTTACTCATGGAATAAAAAACTCTGCTTTGTCCTAAAAGCATCACTAGAATTACCGAAGAGAAACCGGCTAAAATGGCAACCGTTACTAATTTTGCTAACCAATCGTATCCAGTCATATATTCGCTAATCGCGGCTACAACAGATGCTTCACCACCTTTAGTTCTAAAAAACTCAACAGGCGCTATACCTGTCAAAACGTGAGCAAATAAGATATAAAGAATAGTACAAACTGCTAATGAACCTAATATACCTATTGGCATAGCCGTTTTAGGATTTTTAGTTTCCTGAGCTGCTGTACTTACCGCATCAAAGCCGATAAACGCAAAGAAAACAGTTCCGGCAGCCCCAATTACGCCCCAGAATCCACCGAAATTATGGCTGATACCTGCATGATCAACATATGTAGTTGCAACAGGAATGTAGGGGTGATGGTTAGCTTCGTGAATAAAGTTCCAGCCTAATACAATAATTAAAATTACAATTGCAACTTTGGTGATCACAATAACACCGTTAACAAAAGCTGATTCTGAAGTACCTTTAATTAAAAGTAAACTTAATACACCCACAATAAATAAGGCTGGAAGATTCATAATTCCATTTACCGTACCATCAGGGTGCGATTGAAACGGAGAATGGCACCATTCATACGGGATAGGGGAAATATGTAAAACCTCAACCAAAAGCTTATTTAGGTATTCACTCCATGCTATTCCTACTGTTGCTGCTCCTACAGCATATTCTAAGACTAAATCCCATCCAATTACCCAGGCCATTAACTCGCCCATTGTGGCGTAAGTATAAGTGTAGGCACTTCCCGAAATCGGAATAGAAGAAGATAATTCAGCATAGCACAAACCGGCCAATGCACAGCCGATTGCAGCTACAATAAATCCAATGGTAACAGAAGGACCAGCATTCTGTGCAGCAGCAGCAGCTGTACGAACAAAAAGACCGGCACCGATAATAGCTCCAACACCTAGTGCTACTAATGCACCTGCACTAAGCGTTCGCTTTAGGCCTTTGCCTGAATCGCCTGCTTCTTCAAGCAATAAATGCATTGGCTTTTTAGTAAATAAACCCATATTATAGTTTTGTTTAGATTAATTCAGTTCCAAACCTAGTTAAAAATTACGGAATTTTAAAAGAGATTAAACGAAAAATCCCCTTTGAGTGAATTATATCTATGTTTTTACAGTTAATTGCCCAAAGTGTCAGTGGTATTGATTAAAGTGTCTGTAATTCTATTGCCAAGGCCGTCCGTTTTCTGTTGAATGCTGATTTCTTTGCGAACTTCTACCTGATGTTTACCTGTTGCCGCCTTTACAGCGATATATGGCGCAATAACCAGGGATACGATCGACATTAGTTTGATTAAAATGTTCATGGATGGACCTGAAGTGTCTTTAAAAGGATCTCCAACGGTATCGCCAGTAACAGATGCCTTATGTGGTTCTGATTTTTTATAGAACATCTCACCGTTAATCATCACGCCCTGTTCGAAAGATTTTTTTGCATTATCCCATGCACCTCCTGCATTGCTCTGAAAAATCCCCATCAGCACACCCGTTACAGTAACCCCGGCCAGTAGTCCGCCTAAAACCTCAGGACCAAAAGTAAATCCAACTATAATTGGCGAAATCAATGCGATTGCGCCAGGCATCATCATTTCGCGGATAGATGCCTTGGTAGAAATGGCAACACATTTATCGTATTCAGGTTTTGCTTTGTATTCCATAATGCCCGGAATTTCACGAAACTGGCGGCGAACTTCCTGTACCATATCCATAGCCGCCTTACCTACTGCCTGAATGCAAAGTGCCGAGAAAATAAACGGAATCATTCCGCCGACAAATAAACCAGCTAAAACCGGTGCTTTGTAAATATCAATTGCTGTAATTCCGGCAATGCCGACAAACGCAGCAAATAAGGCCAATGATGTTAAGGCAGCAGAGGCAATGGCAAAGCCTTTTCCCGTAGCTGCGGTGGTATTTCCTACGGCATCGAGGTTATCGGTGCGTTCCCTCACTTCTGGTGGTAACTGACTCATTTCCGCAATTCCCCCTGCATTATCTGCAATAGGACCAAAAGCATCAATAGCCAGCTGCATGGCGGTTGTAGCCATCATACCTGCAGCTGCAATGGCAACGCCATATAAACCTGCGAAATGGTAAGATGCCATAATCCCTCCGGCTAAAACTAAAATCGGAATAACAGTTGATTTCATTCCGACAGATAAACCGGCGATAATGTTTGTGGCATGCCCGGTGGATGATTGTTGAATAATGGAGTTTACCGGTCCTTTACCCATGGCCGTGAAATATTCTGTTACCACACTCATGATGGTACCTACAACCAGTCCAACAATAATGGCGTAAAAAACATTTATGCTGGTAAACGCATAGCCACGAAGGCTCAAGTTTTCTGGTAACATCCATTTCACAATGAAGAAAGAAGCAACAGCGGTGATGATAATAGACGACCAGTTTCCGAGATTCAATGCCGTTTGTACATTCGATTTATCATCTTTAATGGTTACAAACCAGGTTCCGATGATAGAGAATATAATTCCTAAACCACAGATCACCATCGGTAACAAAATTGGAGACATGCCGCCGAATTTATCTTCTACTGTAATTTCCTGTCCTAAAACCATTGTTGCCAGAATAGTGGCCACATAAGATCCGAATAAATCGGCACCCATACCTGCTACATCGCCAACATTATCGCCTACGTTATCAGCAATGGTAGCAGGGTTTCTTACATCATCTTCCGGAATTCCTGCCTCTACTTTGCCCACTAAATCTGCGCCTACATCTGCTGCTTTAGTATAAATACCTCCGCCAACACGGGCAAATAAAGCAATAGATTCAGCACCTAATGAGAAACCTGTTAACACTTCAATAGCTGTTCTCATTTCTACACTGTTTGCACTGGTCACATGAAAAAGTTGTAGAAAAACAATAAATAAACCGCCAAGCCCCAAAACGGCTAATCCGGCTACGCCTAAACCCATTACTGTTCCGCCGGTAAATGAAACTTTAAGTGCTTGTTTTAAACTGGTTCTGGCTGCTTGAGTGGTTCGCACATTAGCCTTCGTTGCCGATTTCATTCCAATGTATCCGGCAGTTGCCGAAAGCACAGCGCCAATAATAAAGGAGATGGAAATAATCCAGCTGGAATGCATCGGGACTCCATTAATTTCTGTAATTGTTCCTGAATAAGCTAAAAGTGCTGCGGTGAAAACAGCGAAAATACTTAACACCCGCCACTCTGCTTTTAGAAATGCCATCGCACCATCGGCAATGTAGCCGGCAAGTTCCTGCATGTTTTGATCACCTGCATCCTGTTTATTTACCCAGGCACTTTTGATCATCATAACAATAATTCCAATCAGGCCAAGCAGTGGAATACTGTAAATTAAATTGTCTTGTAAAAAATTCATAGTTAATATTTGGTTATTGGTTCATAGCTATCAGCTGTTTATCGTTACGCTCATCCGAAACAGAACACTGATTTAAGAAATTTGGTTATCATTAGCAATATAATAATTTTATTTCCTAGTGGTTAAAAATTTAATGCAGTCGTCAAACATATTTTATATGCGATTAAAATAATACAACTTAACCAGAAGGTTTTTCTTTTTTTTGGATAAATTAGCCGCAACTAAAGCTGGAAACCAAACTAAACTAAAAAATGGAAAAACTACAGGAACAAGGATCTCTTAAAAGAAAATTAGGCCTTTTCGATGCTGCGATGCTGGTTATGGGTTCAATGATCGGTAGCGGTATTTTTATTGTAAGTGCCGATATTATGAGGAATTTAGGTTCTGGTTATTGGTTAATTGTAGTTTGGCTAATTACCGGGGTAATGACAGTTGCCGCCGCAATTTCTTATGGAGAACTTTCTGCGATGTTTCCTAAAGCAGGTGGACAATACACGTACCTGAAAGAGATTTTCGGTAAAATGATGGGGTTTCTTTATGGCTGGGGGCTGTTTACCGTTATTCAAACGGGTACAATTGCGGCTGTTGCAGTTGCCTTTGGTAAATTTACGGCCTATTTAATACCGGCTTTAAATGATGCCGCCCCAATTTTTCAAAGTGGAGGTTATAAAATTACCTGGATACAGCTAATGGCCATTGCTGTTATTCTGCTTCTTACTTATATTAATACCAAAGGTGTTGAAAGTGGTAAGGTATTGCAGAATGTTTTTACAGGATCTAAAATTATTGCTTTAATTGGCCTAATCATTTTAGGGTTCTTTTTAGTAAAGAATAGTTTCTGGGTTGAGAATATGAAGTTTGGATGGAGCGCTTTCAATAACCTCAAAACTGATTTAAGTGGAAATTTCCTGAAATCTGGCTGGGAATCCATTTCTGGGATGACCATTATGGGTGGAATTGCAGCCGCAATGGTGGGTTCGGTATTTTCGAGCGTGGCCTGGGAAAACGTAACTTTTGTTTCCGGAGAAATCGAAAACCCTAAAAAAAATGTAGTGCGTTCTATGGTTTTAGGCACTTCAGCAGTGATGATCTTGTATTTGTTGGTCAATTTTATTTACCTCAATACCTTAAACAGGGATAGCATTGCATTTGCCACCAATGACCGGGTTGCTGTTGTAGCGTCAGCGCAAATTTTTGGTAGTGGAATAGGTACCATTATAATGGCCGTGCTGGTGATGATTTCTACTTTTGGCTGCGTAAACGGATTGGTAATGGCAGGTGCAAGGGTTTTTCAAACCATGGCAAAAGATGGTATGTTTTTTAAAGCTGCCCTTCAAAACAATAAAAACGGCGTTCCGGAAAAATCTCTTTGGATGCAGGGAGTTTGGGCTTCAGTCTTATGCTTAAGCGGTCAATATGGTAATCTTTTAGATATGATCTCTTTCGTTATTGTACTCTTTTATATGATTACTGTATTTGGTGTGATTTATTTAAGGTTTAAAAAACCTGATTTGGAAAGGCCTTATAAAACATTGCTATATCCGGTTACACCAATTATTTACCTGTTAATTGGTGCTACATTTTGCATCTTATTGCTCGTATATAAACAACAATATACCTGGCCAGGGCTTGTCATCGTTTTATTGGGTGTTCCTGTTTACTTTTTCATTAACAGAGAAAAGGAGCCAGGATTTAAGGATTAGCTTGAATTATAAGATTACAATTTATTAAGGGAGCAGATTTATTTGCTCCTTTTGTTTTTTATAGTTCTTTAGAAAAGGAGGATAATAAATATACTAGCCCGTTGTTACAGCCCACCTTCGCTACAATTTTCCCCTAAAGGATGTCAGGTAAAAGTATTTTCGCGCCATTTGGGTTTGGTTAAATTTCGTTATTGCGGGAAACGAAGCAATCTCCCGCAGTTTAATAACCGGCTATGAGGATTTATAAGGATAATGCATTTAAACTTTTGCATTTCCTTGCAAAATCAGTAGTTCGTCACTGTTTGCCGAATCATCACGTAATAACGTCCCCTTTTCACTTACCAGTTGCAAGCTGTTATGTGTAAACCTGAATTGAATGAAAAAAACTAAATTTTATAGTTTGTAGCTTGGCAAATGGAATCTGAAATGAGATTGCTTCGCAAAGCTTGCAAACACCGCAATTTTACGCTCCCCTTCAAGAGAGCCTGTAGAATCAGGTTATCTCAAACAAAAACAGTATTTTTGCAGCAATGGGAACACTGGTAGATTTAGGCATAAAGGGATATAAAAATTACGGCACACATTTGCGCGAAAAATATAAAGGGCAGCGGGTGTTTAAAGTAATTGTAGATGGTGGTTTTACCTGTCCTAATCGCGATGGGAGCAAAGGCTTTGGCGGCTGTACTTATTGTAATGTAGATTCTTTTACGCCAGAACCATCTCGTCAGAATCCAAATATCAAAGATCAGTTGTTAGAAGGAATGTCGAGGGCAAAAACCTCTTACCGTGCAGATAAATATATCGTCTACTTTCAGCCCAATACCAATACTTACGCCCCGGTACATTATTTGAAAATGATGTATGATGAGGCTTTATCGGTAAATACCGAAGATATTGTAGGTTTCTCTGTAGGTACCCGACCAGATTGTATAGATGCTGAAAAGGTTGCGCTGTTAGAAAGCTATGCTGATCGGTTCGATGTTGATTTAGAAATGGGGATGGAATCTATTTACGATGAAACACTAGATCAGATTAACAGAGGCTGCAGTCATGGAGAATTTGTTGCGGCGGTAAAACTGTTAGAAAACAGTAAACTAGACCTTTGTGTACATACTATTTTTGGTTTCCCCTGGGAAACTAAAGAACAAATGCATGGCTATATCCATGAGATCAACCGGTTTCCACAGATTAAGTTTGTAAAATTCCACCATCTTCATGTGGTAGAAGGATCTATTATGGGTGCTAAATATAAGAAAGAACCCTTTAAGCTATTTACTTTAGAGGAATACACTGATTTGTTATGTGAGCTAATTCCAATGTTGCGTCCGGATATCGTGATTCAACGACTTTTTGGCATTTCTGATTGGGATTTATTAATAGCACCAAATTGGGGGCTTAACAAATCTGCAATTCAAACTTATATGGATAAAGAAATAGAAAAAAGAGGAGTAGTGCAGGGATCACAGTATTTGCTCAAATAATTTAATTTTACATAAAAATTTTATAAGAACCTGTGATTTATCATAGGTTTTTCTGTTTTTAGTGGATTTATATTGCAAATTTCCTTAAAAAGTAACCGTATCTGAACCGGCTATAGTAATATCTTGATTTTATTTTTATCAAAAACACATATCAAAATTGCTTCATTTTTCTAGAATTTTTATTTATTAGCGTATAATTTGCTGTGTTTTATAAAAATTTAGTGTTTTGTTTATAAAATTTCCATTTTATGGTGTGAAAATTACAATATGTTGTATTTTTATGAAAATAATTGAAAATAATTCAGCTATTTGTATCGGACAAACAAATTAAACTAAAAATGATGATTAAACTTTCCTTAAAACAGTACGCGCCATTCGCAATTTTAATGCTGGTCGCGATTTTCGCCTTATTTATTCCGCTCCTTCCAAATTTCGACGAAGGAAAATATAGTGGACCAGATATGGCGTTTATTTTAATTGCTGCGGCATTAGTGTTTTTAATGACGCCAGGCCTGGCATTTTTCTATGGGGGTATGGTTCACAGAAAGAACATCCTTTCCACTATGATTAAAAGCGTGGTGGCTGCGGGTGTGATTACTGTGCTATGGGTTGTGGTAGGCTTTAGCCTGGCATTTGGAGATACTATTGGTGGTTTTATTGGAAACCCATCAACCTTCTTGTTTTTCAAAAATGTTAATTCAGGTGCGCCGCATTTACAAGGTGGATCAGATTTAACCATTCCACTTTCACTATTTGCCGTATTTCAATTGATGTTTGCCATCATTACACCAGGCTTAGTCGTTGGAGCGGTGGCCGAACGGATTCGTTTTACATCTTATATTTTATTTATTGTTTTATTCGCGGTGTTTGTTTATTCGCCACTGGCACACTGGACATGGCACCCGGAAGGTTTCCTATTGAAAATGGGCGTGTTAGATTTTGCTGGTGGTACCGTAGTGCATATCTCTGCTGGTATGGCTGCATTGGCTGGTGCTTTAGTTTTAAAACGTAGAAAATCTCACTTAGAACATAAAGAAGTTCCACCTGCAAATATTCCTTATGTATTAATTGGTACAGGTTTATTATGGTTCGGTTGGTTTGGTTTTAACGCAGGTTCTGCATTAGGTGCAAATAGCTTAGCCGTTTCTGCTTTCTTAACTACCAATACGGCTGCTGGTGCTGCAGGTTTATCATGGATGTTCTTTGATGTTGCCAGAGGTAAAAAACCTTCTGTTTTAGGTTTCTGTATCGGTGCGGTTGTAGGTTTAGTTGCCATTACGCCAGGTGCAGGTTTCGTCAGTATTCCATCCAGTATATTTATTGGGGTAATTGCAGCTGTAATTTCAAACCTTGTGGTTTCATGGAAACAAAAAACAAGTTTAGATGATACTTTAGATGTGTTTCCATGTCACGGTGTTGGTGGTATAGTAGGGATGATTTTAACCGGAGTGTTTGCCACTAAAACTGTAAACAGCCTGGGTGCCGATGGTTTATTCTATGGTAATGCGGAGTTTTTCTTTACGCAGGTTAAGGGTGCCGGAATTGTGATTGTGTTTAGCTTTGTGGTATCATTTATCATCTTCAAATTTATCAACCTGATTCAGCCAATTCGCGTATCTGAAGAAGAAGAAGAAATTGGACTTGATGAGTCGCAACACAATGAGAAATATTCTCAGGGAACCTTATTGGTTGAAGAGAGGGCTATCTATATTGAAAAAAATAGCCCGTTAACAGAATCTATTTCTTAACCCCAAAAACTTATATCTAAACCCTCATAGCTCAAACATGAAGAAATTTTTAACTGCTGTATTTACTATGGCCAGCACTACGTGTGCCCTCGCTCAAGAGGCACCAACGTCACCACTTGAAATTTCAGGATCAGTAGATACTTATTTTAAGTATGATTTTGCAAAGCAGCCAAATATTAAAACCTCTTTCGCTTCAGATCACAACTCTGTATCGTTAGGAATGATAGATTTGGTGCTTAAAAAGAGAACAGGTAAAGCTTCATTCGTTGGAGAGCTATCTTTCGGTCCTCGTGGTCAGGCACAATCACTGCCCAATGCAGCTGAAGATGTATCTTCTTTCCATATTCAAAATCTGTATGTAAATTATGATTTTACAGATAAGTTTTCAATGACTGCAGGTTACATGGGAACATTTATTGGATATGAAGTAATTTCTCCGGTAGGTAATTTTAACTACTCAACTTCATATTTATTTACAAATGGTCCTTTCCAAAATGCAGGGATTAAAGCAACCTATAAATTCTCAGATAAAGTGAGCTTAATGGCCGGTTTATTCAATGACTGGAATGTTTATACGGCGACCCGTGGAGTATCAAGCATTGGTGGTCAGTTAATGGTATCTCCGGTTGAAGGATGGACAGCTTACCTGAACGTACTATCTGGCGCGGGAGCTGGCGGTTATGGAACCATTGAAGACTTAACAACCTCGTATCAAATTTCCAAAACATTTAAGTTAGGCTTAAATGCAGCTAATTATGATATCGATAATGATGGCGGTGGCTATGCAGGGGTGGCACTTTATCCTCAGTTTGCCGTTGCTGATGCAGTAACCCTGGGTTTAAGAGGTGAATACTTTAAATATAAAGAAGTGGCTGGAGTAGCAGGTGATAAATATACAGCCGTTACTTTCACTGCAAATATTAAATCCGGAGGATTAACATTTATTCCGGAGGTAAGGTTGGATCACAATGGCAATAAACCATTTGTAAAAGATAACGGATTGGCAGTACCAAACGCTGGCCAGTTCTCATTAGCTGCAGTTTACGCTTTTTAATTTAGTTGTTTTTAATATCAGGCCGCCAGCATCAAACTGGCGGCTTTTTGTTAACTTTAAATATTACAATCCCTCACTAATCAATCCATGAGATACTTCTTCCTTCTAATTATCACGTTACTTTCAACCATCCTGTTTGCGCAGGAGAAACAATTTGCTACCGGTGATAATGGTAAGTTTATTTATTATAAAGTTGTTGATTCGCAGAAGGTAAGCAGAGATATAATTGTTCAGCGTACTAAAGATTTTGTAACTGCTCAGAAAAAAAGCATTAAAATTGTAAGTGATACGGATTCTTCAGTTTCTGCAAAAGGAACATTGGTTATTGATAAAACGGTGTTAGTGGTAGGTCATCCAAGTGGTGAGTTAAACTATAATCTGGTGGTTGAAGCCAGAAACGGAAAATACAGATTCTGGCTGACTGATTTCGAATTTATTCCTTATCAAAGAAATCGATATGGCAATTTTGTAGCCACAACTAACATCGGCACCCCATTAGAAACGAAAGTAGATAAGCTTACTGCCGGTCAATGGAAAGATATTCAGGCAACTGCTTACGCTAAAGTGGAAAAGTTAGGGGAAAGTTTAAAAGTATTTCTTGCTAGCGATGCGGCTGTAAAATTGCCAGTTAAACCAGCCGGAACCATTTCTACTAAGAACTGGTAAGAAATAGACTAAATTTTGCCAAAGATTTCCTCAACTTTTTTATTTCTGAAATCAAAAATCCCTTTAATTTTCTTTTCTACGATTAAACCATTAGCTAACAGTCCAATCGGGCCCCAGCCAATGCCATAATGAAGCAAATCTTTCATTAATATACCTTTTTCAGTTTCTTGAAAGTGATGCTGATGGTGCCAGAACGAAAACGGACCAAATCGTTGCTCATCGATGAAATATTCCCTGTCTTTTACATGGGTAATTTCTGTCATCCAATTTAGCTTAATGCCAAGGAGAGGCGAAACTTTATAGGTAATGATCAGGCCGGGATACATTTTGATGTTAGCCATATCAGGCGTGGTGACGTCGAAAGTCATGTCTTTCGGGGTAATTTCTGTTAAATTTAATGGCGATGAAAAAAAGTCCCAGGCAGTATTTAAATCAACTGGTATTTCTTGAGTAAACTCTATTCGGTATGTTTTCAATTTCTGCTTTTATGTCTAACAGCTAATCAGGTAATTTGTTGGTGATCTTAAGATTAATTCTGAGGTTTAACTACAAAGGCCTTAAAGGGAAGCGTAAAGACCACAAATTGGCATATCTCCATATCACTAATGTTCTTACATTGTGAAGTCTAAAGCGGTCTGAGAATTTACTTTTTCAGCTTTGACAACTTTTAATTAATGGTTTATCAAAGTTGTCAAAGCTAATTGTATTAATATTTTTAATGCACCATTTTATCAGCACAAGTAGAGCTGGCAAAGGCTTCTGGCTTGGCTTTGAAAATAAAACCCATGCTCATGATGTATCCCATGGCATCATTAAGTGCTTTGTTCGATTTAAATAGCGGATTGGTATTGATATCGGCATGCACTTCAAGCGCTACATCATAAACATCCAGCAGATCGCAGATGGAGTACGCAGCTTCGATAGATTTTTGAACTTCTACCAGCATTCTTTCTTTGATACTTACCTGCTGTGTGCTTTTCTCCTGATGGATGTACATGAAACCACCATGATGTTCTCTTAAAAGCACAATTACGGTAGCGAAGTCGGTGATGGCACCTTTTACCTGCGAGTCCGTTCCGATGCAGACTTTAAGTTTGAAGCCGTTTTGGGTCTCTCTGATAATAGATTTTTCGATTTCCTCGTGGATAGAAGATTGAATAATTTCACCACTAAATTTTTTCCAGGTCATACACAATTTTATTGGGGTTAATAAATGGTAATCAGGTTTTTATAAAAATAAGCGCTATAAATTAAATGTATGTTAATGTTAAGTTGTTTATTTGCTAACAAATATTTAGTTATCAACAAGTTAATTAATTATGGTGATTTGATTGCAGGTTTATGAAACAAATTTTTCTACCTGTCGTTACTATTATATTGTTAACCTAATACATAAAATATTATGAGCGCAGAACTAATTCAAGAACTTCAGTTGTTACAAAATAGTAGAGCTAACAAATTTGATGATTTAACCGATCGGTTCAGGTCGTCTGTAGACCAGATGACAGAGCAGGTACAGTCTTCGATTTCGCATAGGGGAAAGATGCTGATGCTTCTGGAAAAAAGGCTAAATTTCTCTTTGCTCAAAAAATTCAAAAACAACTTTTTTAAGATCTAAGCTAACGTAACTTCCTACAGGCTATTTAAATGTTTATCTTTGGCATAATGATAGAAAATGCCTTAAAAAGATTAAACATTACTGCGCTTAATGAAATGCAGGAAACCGCTGTTGAGCAAGGAAAACTGGGCCACGATATCTTGCTGATTGCGCCAACAGGTTCAGGCAAAACGCTGGCATTTTTACTTCCCTTACTGACTAGCTTAAAGGCAGATGTTAAAGGGGTGCAGGCATTGATTTTAGTGCCCTCGAGAGAGCTTGCCTTACAAATTGAGCAGGTTTTTAAACAAATGGGTACGCCTTTCAAAGTAAATTGCTGTTATGGTGGTCATGCTGTACGCGTGGAGAAAAATAATCTGGCGCATCCACCAGCTGTACTGATTGGAACGCCGGGGCGTATTGCCTATCACCTGGATCATCGGAACTTTGATGAATCATTTATTGAAACACTTGTTTTGGATGAGTTTGATAAATCGCTGGAGTTTGGTTTTGAAAAAGACATGTCGTACATCATTGGCTCACTCTACTCATTAAGACAGCGAATCTTAACTTCTGCCACTAAAATGGAAGAGATTCCGGCTTTTGTTAAACTGAATACACCCGTAGCTATAGATTTTTCTAAAAATGTGCAGGTAAAACCTGATTTAAAACTCAAGAAAATTACGGTACCCGCTGCCGATAAGCTGGATGCAGTCTTTAAATTGTTAAGTAAAATCGGTTCGAAAAATACGTTGGTATTTTGTAATCACCGGGAAACGGTTGATCGAATCAGCGATTTACTTTTCGAACATGGTTTGGCACATGATGTTTTTCATGGCGGAATGGAGCAGTTTGACCGGGAAAAAGCACTGCTTAAATTCCGGAACGGGAGCCATAAAATCTTAATCACGACAGATTTAGCAGCCAGAGGACTAGACATTCCCGAAGTTGAATACATTGTACATTACCAATTGCCTTATACAGAAGATTCTTACATTCATAGAAATGGCAGAACCGCGAGGATGAATGCAAAAGGTACTGCTTACGTTGTGCTTACGCCAGAAGAACATTATAAATACCTGCCGGAAGATATTCAGGAAGAAGATTTATCTAAAAACTATAAATTGCCTGAGGCAAGCGACTGGGTAACATTATATATTCCAAACGGCAAAAAAGATAAAATCAACAAAGTAGACATTGTAGGTGTTTTCCTTAAAAAAGGTGAACTTGAAAAAGATGACCTGGGATTAATTGAGGTAAAAGATTCTGCAAGTTACGTTGCGGTGAAGCGAAGCAAAGTTGAAAAACTTTTAAAGGTTTTACGTGATGAAAAGATTAAAGGCAAGAAACTTAAACTGGAAATAGCAAGTTAGATTTGGGGCTGTTTTCGGCTAATCGTCGGTCGTTTTTCGTTCGATTGGTTAAAATAATTAGCATTTAAATTAACATTCACTCACTCGCTAATTCAAAATTCACTTACTCTCTAATTCAAAATTCACATATTAAAAGATGAGCAATAACGATATACTTAAAAAATTAAGGGTGGCACTGTCACTTAAAACAGATGATATTATTACGATCTGCGATCTGGTTGGGTTCAAGGTAACCAAAGCTGAACTGGGAGATATTTTCAGAAATGAAGATCACGAGAATTTTAAACCTTGTGGCGATCAGATTCTGCGGAACTTTTTGAATGGCTTAGTGATTTATAAAAGAGGTCCGAGAGAAGAGAAAAAATAATATTATTTAATGAGAACGTTTTCCATGAAATATTGCCTCATCATCGCATTATTGGCTTTATGCTCAGACAATAACTTTGCACAACAACCAGCGCATGCTCAAAAAGAAGATTTCTCTGATGACTGGGCTGCTTTATCTAAGTATAAAAACGAGAATGCTGCTTTGCCAGCTCCTGCAGTCGGCGAAAAAAGGGTTGTATTTTTAGGAAGTTCCATATTTGAATTTTGGAAACAAAAAGATCCGAAATACTTCAGCAGTCATCCTTATATAGATAGGGGAATAAGTGGACAAATCTCTCCACAATTGCTCATCCGATTCAGACAAGACGTAATTGATTTAAAACCTGCAGCGGTGATCATCTTAGCTGGCAGTAATGATATTTCAAACGATAAAGGGCATGTAACCAATGAAGGCATTATGGATCACATCAAATCGATGTCAGAATTAGCCAGGCTTCATAATATTAAAGTTATTCTGTGTAAATACTTACCTGTTTATGAATATCCATGGAATAAAAGCATTAAACCTGCCGAAAAAATTGTTGACCTCAACAATATGATCGCGACTTACGCAAAAGAAAATAATTTCACTGTACTTGATTACTGGACGCCTTTAGTTAATCAGCGGAAAGGCCAGAAAAAAGAACTCACAATAGATGGTGTACATCCTAATCTGGCAGGATATAAGATAATGCAGGAAGTAACTGAGAAGGCCATCGACCAGGCATTGGAAAAAAGAAAATAAATAAAAAATAACCCACAAACTACTTGCAGGTTATTTTTTATTTAAAACTTTCAATAATATTTGAAAATACAGAAACTTGTGTTTATCTTTATATCGTCAAAGAAATTAAGGTTATTAGGGAAGAGGATAAAAATTAAATTTTAAAATTGACTTAAGCGGAGTTATTCCTTCGATAATATTCAGCTATTGTAAAATGAATCAAGATGAATTACAATTTAATAGGATATAGCATTTTCATCGCCATTATTGTTTTGATCATCGTTATCGTTGGCAGAATTTGCTATCGGAATGGCAATATTTTTGTCGTTGCGCTTATTCCTGATCATTTAGATTTATGTCAGCAGATTAATAAAACGCTTCTCGTTTGTTATTACCTTGTTAACATCGGGTATTGTACCATGACACTGGTGAGTTGGGATGCCGTTAGTTCGCCCTTGCAATTGGTAGAGATACTGGCAATAAAATTGGCTGTGATTATCTGCATTTTATCTGTTCTGCATTATTTGAATATTTTCTTGCTTACCAACACCATTCATAAATTAATAAAATAACAATCTAAAAATTTAGTCATGGAAACTACCAAAATTTTAATCGGTTATGCTATCTATTTACCAATAGCCCTAATTTTGACACTTTATGTTTCAAGAACATTATTTAAAAATAGTAAGATTTATATGCTTGATATTTTTAAAGGCAGGGAAGAAATTGCAAATGCTACAAATAAACTTTTCGAAACAGGCTTCTATTTATTAAATATTGGCTTTGCATTATTAATTATGAAGATTAATATTTCTTCAAACAGCTACCAAAGTTTGGTGGAGGCCCTAGGTTCAAAAATAGGTGGTTTTGCGATCTACCTCGGCCTCATGTTATTTATCAATCTTTTTTTCTTTTTTAGAGGTAAAAGAAAAGCAAATGAAGTTCCAAAACCTACCTCTTTCCCTCCAACATTTGTTGGTCAGTAAGTGAAAACTTAGACATCCTTTAGGCAAAGCGCATATTAAAGTTGTCAAAGCTAAATCTTCAGAAATGGAAAAGCTTTGACAACTTTTGGGCAAAGCGCATATTAAAGTTGTCAAAGCTAAATTTCAATTCCCGAAAATTGATCAGGATTAATCTAATTTTTTATATCTGATTCTCTTCGGTGTTACATCACCTAAACGTTTCTTGCGGTTTTCTTCGTAATCAGAATAATTTCCTTCGAAGAAATAAACTTCTGAGTTTCCTTCAAATGCCAGGATGTGAGTACAAATCCTATCTAAGAACCACCTATCGTGACTAATCACTACGGCGCAGCCTCCAAAGTTTTCCAATGCCTCTTCCAAAGCACGCAGTGTATTTACATCAATATCATTGGTTGGCTCATCGAGTAGAAGTACGTTAGCACCTTTTTTTAAGGTAATGGCCAGGTGAACCCGGTTCCGTTCACCGCCAGATAAGATGCCTACTTTTTTCTGTTGATCGCCGCCATTAAAGTTGAATTTGGAAACATAAGCACGTCCGTTTACGGCCTTCGTTCCTAACTGAATATTATCTAGCCCATCTGTAATGTTTTCATAAACAGTTTTGTCTGCGTCTAAATCATTGTGCATTTGATCTACATAACCCAATTCTACAGTATCTCCAACACGGAAAGTACCATTATCAGGTTCTTCCTGTCCGGTAATTAAACGGAATAGCGTGGTTTTACCCGCACCATTTGGGCCAATAATCCCTACAATCCCTGCTGGTGGAAGCGAGAAGTTTAAGTTATCAAACAAAATTTTATCACCATAAGCCTTGGTCACATTTGTTGCTTCAATCACCACATTACCTAAACGAGGGCCTGCAGGAATGAAAAGCTCCAGTTTGTCTTCTCTTTCTCTTCCATCTTCTGAAGCTAACTTATCATAGTTGGCTAAGCGGGCTTTGGATTTGGCATGACGCGCTTTTGGAGCCATACGTACCCATTCCAATTCGCGCTCAAGTGTTTTCTGGCGTTTGCTTTCTGTTTTTTCCTCCTGAGATAAACGTTTAGCTTTTTGCTCTAACCAACTGCTGTAATTTCCTTTCCAGGGAATTCCCTCACCACGATCTAATTCTAAAATCCATCCGGCTACGTTATCCAGGAAATACCTATCGTGAGTAACGGCAATTACTGTTCCTTCGTAGTTTTGTAAGAATTGTTCTAACCAATCGATACTTTCTGCATCCAGGTGGTTGGTAGGCTCATCCAGCAATAATACATCTGGTTTTTGCAATAGTAAGCGGCACATGGCTACACGGCGACGTTCACCTCCGGAAAGTACACCGATTTTAGTTTCAGGATCAGGACAACGCAAGGCGTCCATCGCTCTCTCCAATTTGGAGTCGAGTTCCCAGGCACCCAGGGCATCAATTTTATCTTGTAACTCACCTTGTCTGGCCATTAATTTATCCATGGCATCAGGATCTGAATAATTTTCTTCCAGTCCGAAGGCTTCATTCACTTCTTCGTATTCTTTTAAAGTTGCAATTACATCAGCAACTCCTTCTTCTACAATCTCACGAACTGTTTTTTCGGGATCAAGAATTGGCTCCTGGGCTAAATAACCTACAGAATAACCTGGTGAAAAAACCACTTCTCCCTGATAGGTTTTATCTAAACCTGCAATAATTTTTAATAGTGATGATTTACCAGAGCCGTTTAAACCAATTACGCCAATTTTAGCACCGTAAAAGAAAGAAAGGTAAATATTTTTTAAAACCTGTTTTTGTGGTGGGTAAATTTTATTTACACCAGCCATTGAAAAGATTATTTTTTCGTCAGACATATTAATCGGTTATGTTATTTAATGGTAATAGTTATTGCCCTAAGATTTTGAAGAATTTTACTTCGAAAGTTACAGCCGGACCTGCAAGCCATATGCATAATAATGTAAATAGACAGATGTACAAATCCGAATGCAAAGATAGAAACAACATGGCGATAAAAAAGTGGATTGTAAAGTATCTCATAACTTTTGATGTTAGCGTCCAAACTTCCCGAAAGGAGAATAGCGATTGTTATAACTACATTGATCTCAATAGAATCAACAAAATGCGGGAAAAGTTATTAAATAGGTAATATGAAATCAAAAAAAAGGCTACAACAATTAAGCTGTAGCCATTTTCACTCCAAAGAATTCTTATTAAAAACCTAAACCTAATGCAAAACCTCTGGAAGCATTTGCAATAGTTGCACCAGCGGTTGCAACACCGGTTGATAGATTTACACTGTAAATTTTTTGTGTACCGGCAACAGTAAATAGGCCATAAGCCATGCCACTCGTTCCGCCGATATCAAAACCATTATTTGATTCTACATTAATGCCTAGTGCACCCACATCTACTAAAGTTCCTATGTTAGGTGGATCTTGTTTATATAATCTGTCGCCTGTCGCGTCGATATCAAATAATACAGTTGTGGTGGCTCCTTGAAAATTATTAGTATATGCTGCTCCGGAAATTGCTGCAGTTGCAAGTGAAATATTTCCATCAGGTGTTATGGTTCCATCCAATGGATTGAAACGTAAATTCTGGCCCAAATTGCTCACAATACGAATTCTATCTACAGTAGGGTTGAAGTCGAAACCGAATTGCGTACCATTTAATAAAGTGCTGAAAGGTGCACTGCCAACTGCTACAGAAGCACCAGAAGACATATTAATGGTATAAATACGACTTGAACTACCCAACGCATAAAGCTGTCCATTTAAGGGACGAAGGTCTATGCCCAGAATGCTTTCGCCTGCCTGAATGCCCGTAATTGTTTTCACGCTAACAGTTGGTGTTGTTGCTAACGGATTGAAAATTAATAATTCATTGTTATTAGATATAGCATACGCTACTGTTTCTGTCGGAATAGCTAAGCCCGTAATGTTAAGTGGTAGATTCCCAACTTTTGTTGCCTGACCACTGCTTGTATTAACCGTATACAAACCAGAAACGCCACCAACGGTTAATGCTGCAATTGCAGCGCTACCATCCGGATTAATATCAAAACCTCCCATCTCTTCTACATCAAAACCAAGGTTTCCAACTTCTACCAATTTCCCATCATTAGGTGGGTCTTGCTTATATAATTTATCTGTTGCTGCATCAATATCAAACAGCACTGTTGCCGTAGCACCAGCTTTGTTTTGAGTATAAGCTACTGAAGAAACTTTTGCATTGGTTACGCCGTTAATCGCACCATCCGTAGCTGCAACAGTTCCGGTTTCTGGATTCAGACGTAAATTCTGGCCCGTATTGGTTACCACACGAATGCGATCCACTGTCGGATTAAAATCGAAACCTGCAGCCGTACCACTCAAAGCCGGAGTAAAGGGAGCAGAAGAAATTGATCTTGCTACACCGGTTTTCTGGTCGATAACATATAATCGGCTAGAGCTTCCCAGACCATAAAGCTGGCCTGTAGCAGGACGAAAATCGATTCCTAAAATGGTTTCGCCGGTTTGTAATCCGCTAATGGTTACTGTAGAAGTCACCGTAGTTGGGTTTTTAGCATTAATTAGATGCAATTTACTGTCAGACGTTAATGCATAGAAATTAAGATCCGGACCGGGAGTAAGTACTTCCTGGTCGATGTTTCTGTCTTTTTTGCACGCAGAAAATAAGATAGGGGTCATAATAGCGCATAAGGCTACTATGATTAAATGTTTAATTTTAATCATGTTTTTATTGTTTAATTAATGGGTAAGGATTTTTAACATAGAAGTGTGAAACTTCTATTTTGGGGGTTGTTCTGGTATTTGTAAATAACAGTGTGTCAGGTTGAATGTGCCTGGGAACCGGCTGTTTCCGGAATAATAAAAACCATCAAAATCAAGATCGCTCATTGGAGTGAACAGCAAGTCTGACGGTTTGTCTTTCTCTTCCAGTTGATTTTGTTTTTCGTTGGATTCAGATTTTTCTGATAAATCGCTGTTTTGTGTTTTAAGAACTTCCTTAGTCGCTTTTGGCAAAGGCATTGCATAAATAAAAATCCTGCCTGTAAAAACAGTAAGCAGAATTAATACAATGAAAAACCTTTGGTAAAGTGCTGGCATATTAAAAGTTAAATTCTTTCGATTCGAAAACACATACGTAAAAAAAATCCGAATAGATTCTTTGCTTTCTTTGGTTGGCGAACAAATAGCGTCTAATAAGGAGGAAATGAATTTCTTGATGTTATGGCTTTAACCACCACGCTCTTCAGGCGCCGCTCCTTAAAAAAGGAGCGAAGTAGTTTCCCAAAACAAAAAGCTTTTAAACAGGGTTTATCTAAAATAACGATCTATTTTAAAGTGGTTTTGGGAAATTCATTATAATTTGTTTGCTTATATATAAAAGGATGTCATAATCCTTTGTTTTTCTGTCAAAACTTGTAAATTGCATAGATAAAAAGATACAATTTGTCAGTTTTATCCGGCAGGAAAATCCTTACACTAAACCGACAAAAACTAAATGCAGATAAAGTGCTAAATTCAAAAGCACTTTAAAACCTTTAAAACAGATATTACGTAGATAGATATCAGGATAAGCATATTTACAGCAACGATATTCTTACATAAATTTTTGGAGTTGCAGTAGTTCAAAAAGCTGTTTATCTCCCCACATGGCGCAATTGTTGATAAAATAAAGAAAACAGTACTATCTCTTTTTATAATATATTTTATAGTTTAGGGACGTAGCTGTTAAGAAAGGTATTATGGAAGCAAAATTTTCACCACAGGTTAAAGATGTAATCTCTTTTAGTAGGGAGGAAGCTCTCCGTTTAGGGCATGATTACATTGGAACCGAACATTTATTATTGGGCCTCATCCGCGAAGGCGATGGTATGGCTATCAAAATTTTAAGATCGTTAGGAGTAGATACGGGTAAATTGCGCCGCTCAATTGAAGATGCTGTTCGCGGCACTTCGAGTGTTACAGTTAACTTAGGGAATATTCCGTTAACGAAACAAGCAGAAAAAGTTTTAAAAATTACTTACTTAGAAGCTAAAATATTTAAAAGTGATTTAATTGGCACCGAACATTTATTGTTATCGGTTTTGAGAGATGATGATAATATTGCCTCACAAATCTTGTTACAATACGGGGTAACTTATGATGTTTTTAAACAGGAGGTAGAAGTGAATAAAAATGGTTTCAGAGATGATATTTCAAACAGCGCATCAACAGGTGGCGATGACGATTATCGTGAAGAAGAGAGCTTTAGCACCCCTAAAAAGGTTTCAGACATTAAATCAAAAACACCGGTTTTAGATAATTTTGGTCGTGATTTAACAAAAGCTGCAGAAGAAGGTCGTTTAGATCCAATTGTTGGTCGTGAGAAAGAGATTGAGCGTGTTTCACAAATCTTATCTCGTAGGAAGAAAAACAATCCGATTTTAATTGGAGAGCCTGGTGTGGGTAAATCTGCAATTGCAGAAGGTTTAGCCTTACGCATTGTTCAGCGCAAAGTATCCCGTGTGCTTTTTGGCAAACGTGTGGTAACATTGGATTTAGCATCTTTGGTTGCTGGTACCAAATACCGCGGTCAGTTCGAAGAGCGTATGAAAGCCGTGATGAACGAATTGGAGAAATCTACAGATGTGATTTTATTTATCGATGAGATTCACACAATTGTTGGTGCTGGTGGTGCTTCTGGTTCATTAGATGCATCGAATATGTTTAAGCCGGCGCTGGCCAGGGGAGAAATTCAATGTATTGGGGCTACCACTTTAGATGAATATCGTCAGTATATTGAAAAAGATGGTGCTTTAGATCGTCGTTTCCAAAAAGTGATGGTTGAACCTGCTACCCCGGATGAAACTGTTGAAATTTTAACGAGAATAAAAGATAAGTATGAAGAACACCATGGTGTAACCTATACTGACGAAGCTATTTTAGCTTGCGTTAGCTTAACTTCCCGTTACATTTCAGATCGTTTCCTGCCGGATAAAGCGATCGATGCTTTAGATGAAGCCGGATCCCGAGTACATTTAACGAATATTCATGTTCCGCAAAATATTATTGATATTGAAGCGAAAATTGAAGATATTAAGTTAGAAAAAAATAAAGTTGTCCGTAGCCAGAAGTATGAAGAAGCAGCAAAACTTCGTGATACTGAGAAAAATTTAATTGAAGAATTAGATAAGGCAAAAGCAGAGTGGGAAGCAGAAACCAAGACCAAACGTTACGAAGTATCAGAAGATAATGTAGCTGAAGTTGTTGCCATGATGACTGGTATTCCGGTTCAGCGTGTTGGACAGACTGATAGCCAGAAGCTTTTGAACATGTACGATAAAGTAGCCGAAAAAATTATAGGTCAGGATGATGCGATTAAGAAATTAACCAAAGCTATCCAGCGTACAAGAGCAGGGTTAAAGGATCCGAAAAAACCAATTGGCTCATTTATTTTCCTAGGTCCTACCGGAGTTGGTAAAACAGAATTAGCAAAAGAACTGGCTCGTTTTATGTTTGATAGTGATGATTCACTAATTCAAATTGACATGAGTGAATACATGGAGAAGTTCGCAGTATCACGTTTAGTGGGTGCGCCTCCGGGATACGTAGGTTATGAAGAAGGAGGACAGTTAACTGAAAAAGTTAGAAGAAAACCATATGCAGTGATCTTATTGGATGAGATTGAGAAAGCGCATCCAGATGTATTCAATATCCTGTTACAGGTTTTAGATGAAGGACAGTTAACTGATAGTTTAGGTCGAAAAGTTGATTTTAGAAATACGATCATCATTATGACTTCAAACATTGGTGCCCGTCAATTGAAAGATTTTGGTCAGGGTGTTGGTTTCTCTACTTCAGCGAAAACAAACCAGGCAGAATCGCACAGTCGTGGTGTGATTGAAGGTGCATTGAAACGTGCTTTTGCTCCTGAATTCTTAAACCGGGTTGATGATGTGGTTGTATTCAACAGCTTAGGTAAAGAAGAAATCTTCAGGATTATCGATATTGAATTAAAAGCTTTATTTGGTCGTGTTCATACCTTAGGTTATGAAATTGCGTTAACTGAAAATGCAAAGGAATATATCGCTGAGAAAGGCTTCGACAGTAACTTCGGTGCCCGTCCGTTAAAAAGAGCAATTCAGAAATACCTGGAAGATCCAATTGCAGAGGAAATTTTAAAAGGTGAATTGTCCCAAGGCGACGTATTGGAAATTGATTACGAAAAAGAAACCGAATTGATTTCAATTAATCATCGAAAAGGCGAAAAGAAAAAAGAAGAGCCTAAGAAAGAAGAAGATTCTTCAAGCAAATAAGTTTAAACTCCTGACGAAAGTCGGGAGTTTTTTTTGCATAACTGAGAAAATGTTTTCATCTATAGTCTAATATAAATCAGGGAAGGAATCGATCGATAATATCAAAAAACTGTATGTTCAGCAGCATTGTCTGAGTTCAGATTAGGCCAAAGGGCGTAGTAAATGCACGGGTATTTACCAAGGAGAAAACTACATTTCGTGGCGGATTGCCGATGATTTCAAAGTTGGAAACGGGACACAGATCCCTAAGTATTGACTTTTATCAATCGGAAATTGTCAAAATACTTTAAAATCTGTATTTTTGATCATACAATATAAGATTTTTTTTGATTTTTAAGGCTACATTTGCGCCATGAGAATCAAACTTGCTCTTCTGCTGATATCATCTTTAAGTGTTTCTTTATATGTTAAGGCACAAAATAATTTGATTACTAATGATGCCAACATCACGATCAAAAATTTAGTTGAAAACCGCATTGGTTTTAATAAAACACTAATTAAATCACGTGAAATTCAAATAGCAAATCTTCCTAAACCCCAATATATTTTTAATCAGCCTGGCTCTCATACCGTCAATTTCGAAAATTTAAATTTTAGCATTGAAAATAAAAAGATTGTATCCATAGCAGAGATCCCTTTATCTAAAGCTGCTCTTAATATAATTAATGAACGTTTAATCGTGCTTGATAAGATGCAATATGCCTATAGTGAAAGCTCGAATCTTGAATATCTATCAGGAGAAAAAGATAGGCGCGTAGCATTCAATAATGACAGACAGTTTTTCTCTGTCCTAAAAAGCTTAAAGTCTACCATTACTGAAATCAGTACTTTGGCAAAAGCAGATGATCAGAAAGCATCTGTGGAAAATGCATTGGCAAAATGGAAACAGCCACATATCGATTGGCAATTTTTTAGCCAAATTGTGGTGAAGGAAACGCAGTTTACTTTAGGTAAATAGTTTTTTAATCAGGATTTATTGTCATTAACATACGAGTACAAATCTCATTCAATTTTCGCTTATCTCATTCAAATTAGTTTTTTCAAGGCTTGATAATATCTTTCATAGTTTAGTGGATCAGTGTTGAGGAATAAAAACGGTTCAATCAACTCTAGTTCCATCAATAAAAATTTTTCGTTAACAAATGTTCCATCTACTCTTGCATAGAGACAATCTTTTGCAAAAAGGTTAACGTATGCTGATGCTGTATCAATTAAAGACTGATCAGGATTTTGGGGGTGAACCGATCCGCCATGCGATGGCTGAACCCTGAAATCACCATCCTTAACTTTTTTAACCAGACAGTGACTGTAGATTCCGTTGAAAAAAATGAACGACCATTCGCCGTGCTCAACTATCTCCGACAAAAATGGCTGGATGATAAAATCTTCATCCTGAATAAGTAAAGTTAATTTCGAAATAACTTCATCAATATTGTCTTTAGTAACTTTAAAAGTGTTTTTCGCTCCGCCACTGATGCAAGGCTTAACAATTAGCTGATCGGTATGGTAGAAATCAAAGAAATTTTCAAGAATTACTTTCTCATTTTTATAGATAAAAGAGCACGGCGTAATCGCCAATCCAGCGGCTTCAATTTCTTGGAGATATTGCTTATCAGTATTCCACCTCACCACATCAATTGGATTAAGTAATTTTATTTTCTTTTCCTCAAGGTGGTTTAGCCATAGGTAAAAGTCAGTAATCAGATCAAAATAATCCCATGGCGACTTTAATATTGCAAGTTGATAATTTTCCCAATTTACTTTTGGATCATTCCAGATTACCATCTCAATATTTAACCCCTTTTCTTGCAGAAATATTAATAGCCGCTGATCTTCACTTTCAACGGTTTGACTGTCATAAGCGCCCTGATCGTGGTACGTAACTAAAGCAATATTCATTTCTAAAACTAAGTTTTATTGAACTAACCGGCAAATAAATCTAAAACAAAGACATCTGATCGCCAGGCACTTTAAATAAGGAATGATCTAAAATAATCTCAGTAGTATTTAAGCCATTTAACCTGGAATGGAGCTTGAAACTATCTCTAATCATTTTTGCAATATTTCCATCACCACGCATTCGGTCTCCGAACCGGCTATCATTTACATTTCCACTATGGCAGCTTTGGATCATATGCCATACCTTGTCAAATCGATCCGGAAAATTTTTACGCAGCCAGTCTTCAAATATTTGTGCAATTGCACCATTCAACCTGACTACTGTGTACCCTGCTTTTACTGCGCCAGCTGCCGCAACAGATTTGAGAATTTTCGGAATTTCATGATCACTCAGTCCGGGAATCAATGGTGCAACCATCACGCCTGTGGGGATTCCAGCTTTACTTAACTGTTCTACTATTTTCAATCGTTGTTTTGCAGTAGTTGTTCTGGGTTCCATCACCTGCCGTAAATCTTCATTCAAACTGTTAATAGATACATATACCATACATAGATTCAGTTTCGCCATTTCTTGCAGAATATCCTGGTCCCTTAAGATCAAAGAATTTTTGGTGATCATTCCGATAGGCTGCCTGTATTCCAGGGCAATTTCCAGCAGTTGCCTGGTTAATTTAAACTTGCGTTCTGCAGGTTGATAGCAATCTGTATTTCCAGATAGCGAAATAGTGGAAGCATCCCATCCTTTCTTTTCTAAAAACTTTTTAAAAAGGGCAGGAGCGTCTTGCTTTACAATAATTTTTTGCTCAAATGCTAAGCCAGCGCTATAACCCCAATACTGATGCGAATTTCTAGCGTAACAATAGGTACAGCCGTGTTCACAGCCCTGATAGGGGTTGAGTGAATAAGCCATTCCAACATCGGGACTGGTAACCTTGTTCACAATGGTTTTCGAGTTTTCAAAAATAAACGATGTTTTCCGATCGGTTTCTTCCCAATCATCAATGCCCTCATCATGCTCTTTCACATACACATCTTTTAAAAACTTATTATGCGGATTTACCTGAGCACCTCTTCCCTTGAAATATTGATTTTTTTCATTACCTGCCATGAAATAAAATTACTAAAAAAATTAGCAATTTGCTTTGATGTGGAAAGAATGTTAATTATTTAGAAATGCTGTTTTTAGGGAGCGGAATATAATCCATCGGCACCATATCCGCAACCTTCTCATATGCCCAATACCCTTCAAAAAGTAAGGATCTTGAATCATAAATACCACCATTTTCGTAAAATCGTACACCTTCACTCATTAAGTTGGCAACAGAAATCTCATTCTCTGGTACATCCAGCGGTCTGAAAATCCAGAATCCTGTGTTCGAATAAGCGAGCGATTCTTTCTCTTTAGTATATTGAACTAAGAGCGCGTCGGTGTAGCTGATGTATTTCAAATTCTGGTTGAAATCATGAACCAGCGTATCCGTTAGCACCTCTGCTCTTGAAAATTTATCGATGGTACGGGGCATTTCCTTCTGTTTTGTCCAAAAAGAAAGTAAAGCCGTATCAATTTTTCCTGCCGTTTTCCTCACCCCGGTTTTTTCTGGTAACGTTTTCAGTTTCTCCAGGTTAGCATTGATCAGGTATTCCGGGTAGCGATTTGGATTTGGTATTTTAATCATTTTATTGATGATGAAACCTTCCTCTTTCGTTTTGTTGGCATACAAAGACCTGAAGAAATGTTGCGAAGAACCATAGTAAGCAATCTCCCTAGCAGCGACATATTTTTTCTTTTTAGCTGTAGAGGCTTTCAACTCTTCAAAGAAAGGGTGACCTGAATAATAAATGATATGTGTACGGGAATTGAACTCGAAATGATCGAGCATATATTTTAGCCGATAGCCTAAGGCCTTATTTTCAACCACCAGGAACTCAGTTGTTGAAACTGTTAATGTACTTTTAGTGATGTCAAAATCAACATTTAATACCTGGGGATTAAGGATTTTGCACTGCAACGCATTTGGCGTTTTGCCAATAAAAAACTCTTTAAACTGATTAATATACTTCTGCCTGTTTGGATCTGCCCGAACAGTCACCTCATCTAGCTGCGCTACATTTTCTTTCAATACTAAATCTACCTGAACCGATTGATCGGCAATAATCACACTTTTAGAGTAGGGGAGGTAACCCACAATTTGAACCAGTAAATCATAACTGCCAGGCTTTAAATTAGAAAGTTTAAACTTTCCATCATTATCGGCCACTGTAGCGATTTTGTAGCCACTCAAATAAATACTTGCGCCGGGTAAGCCATCTTTTTTGTCTCTCACTATTCCGCTAATGGAAAACGTATTCTGAGCGATAGCGTTGGTAAAAGTGAAGAGAAATATTAAGGAAGCCAGCAGACTTTTGATCATAACAGCGAATGTAAACAAAAGCAATAATATTGTAAATGCCAGCCAACTATTTTAACATTTTTAAGGACTACTTTTTGTTGAAACCGGGATATAATCCATGGGTACGCTATCGGCAATCTTTTCCCAGGCCCAATATCCTGCAAATAACATACTTCTGCTATTATAAATACCTCCATTTTCATAAAAATATACCGGGCTAATCTGCAAAGTAACTGTAGAAACCTGGTTCTCGCCCATATCAAGCGGTCTTGGTATTGATAAGCCAATACTGTTACTGAACATTGGATTTTCCTTTTCTTTGGTATAAGAAATGAATAATTTATCAGAAAAATTTATTTTTTTAATACTGGTGTTCACGGTCTTAACCAATGTATCCTGCAAAATATTTGCCCGGCTTAAAATTGCTATCTCAGCAGGTTGTTTTTTCTTCCTCAGCCAGTAGGTTAGTGAATCATCATGACCAACATAAATTGTTTTTTCTTCATTCAACTTCTTTTTAGTCAGGCGATTTATATTGGCCTTAATGAGACTATCAGGTGGCCTGTTAGCATTTGGCTGCATAACCATTTTATTAATGATAAATCCTTCTTCAGTTGCCTTCTTACGATAAAGTGACTTAAAAAAATGTTGTGGAGAACCGAGATAGGCAGATAAGCGTTTCTTTTCCCAATTCTTTTTCTGTCTTGCAGAACCATTTAAATCTTCAAAGTATGGGAAACCTTCGTAGTAAATGATGCGTGATTTACCCTCAAACTGGAAGAGATTCAACAGGTATTTTATGTTGTAACCCAAGGCTTTGTTCTCGATAATCAGGAACTGATTGGTTTTGACGGTTAGCACAGATTCATCTTTATCATAATCAACCATTAACACATTTGGGTTAAGCAATCTGCACTGCTTTGAATTTGGAGTTGTGCCAATAAAGAAATCTTTGAACATGTTAATATAATGTTCCCGGTTCGGATCTGGCTTGATGGTTACTTCAGCCAATTGCGTAACACTTTCCGTTAAAGTGAGATTAATATTGATGGATTTATCGGCGATAACTACATTTTTATTCAGCGGAGTAAAGCCAATTAACTGTATCAGCAGGTCGTAATTGCCTGGATTTAATCTTAAGTTGAACTTACCATCGTTATCTGAAACCGTTGCAATCTGATAACCGCTTACATAAATCCCGGCTCCCGGGAGTGCTTCCCCCCGGCCGTCTTTAATTGTTCCTGATAAAGTAAACTGTTGACTAAAACAGGTCAGCGAGATTAAAATAAAGAACAAATTTAGACAGGTCAATTTCATGTTTTAAAACTAATCTTTTAGTTTTAAAATAACAAATCTATCATGGTAGATTTATCTAAGTAACTCCTTTGCGTTATCCAGCGCCGAAACTCCCGGATTTTTGCCGCTCAACATTTCTGCAATTACGCCAACTCTCTCTTCTTGTTTAAGTTTTCGGATGCCAGTTGTTGTTTTGCCTTTTTCGTCATTTTTATAAACGAAATAATGAGAATTTCCTTTTGCAGCGATTTGAGGCAAATGCGTGATGGAAATTACCTGCATATTTTCGCCTAAATCTGCAATTACGCCACCAACCTTCAAGGCAGTTTCTCCGGAAATCCCGGTATCAATTTCATCAAAAATAATAGTTGGGAGTGAGGTATGTTTTGCCAGGAGCGCTTTTATTGCCAACATCAGGCGGGAAAGTTCGCCTCCGGATGCGACTTTATTTACCGGCGCCGGCGCCTGGCCAGCATTGGCGGTAAACAATAAACTGATTTCATCCATACCATCTTTATTCAATTCTCCTAAAGATTTTTGATCTAAAACCAATTTTGCATTGGGCATGCCAACTCTTTTAAGTGTAGCACTTGTTTGATCTTCTACAACTTTTATCGCTTTTTTCCTGTTGTTGCTCAATTGGCCAGCTTGCTTTTGCAAATCTTTTTTCAGCTGTTCTATCAGCTTTTGAAGTTTTTCGATATTTTCATCAGAAGATAGCAGTTGATTAAGATTTCGCTCCAGCTGAGATTGAATTTCTGATAATTCGTTGTTATTAGCAACGCGGTGTTTTTGCTGAAGTGAATAAAATAAATCTAATCTTTGATTTATGATATCCAACCGATCAGCGCTATGCAAAGTACTTTCTTCCATAGCGGAAAGTTCATCTGAAATGTCTTTGATTTCAATAATCGAAGACCTTAAGCGTTCATATAAAGTATTAATCAAAGGGTCAAATTTTTCAATCCCCTGCAATTGTAGTGAGGTTTCTTTTAGAATTTGCAGTGCAGAAGGTTCACTTTCGTTCAACAATCCTGCAGAGGTGAGTAAGGCTCTTTTAATTGTTTCTGCATGGGTAAGGCGTTCTAATTCCTGCTCCAGGTCTTCCTGTTCGTTATCTTTTATATTTGCTTGTTCTAATTCGTTAAATAAGAATTGTTCGTAATCTTGTTTACTTCTGGCCTCATTAGCATCGTCAATAAGTTTTTTCAGGCCATTGCTGTCTTGCTTCAGTTTCTTAAAGCCGCTGCGGTAATCTGACAATAAGTTATGGTGATTAGAAAGAGAATCGACAATCAGTAACTGAAAGTCCGCATCGTTAATTTCCTGAGTGGCATGTTGCGAATGGATATCAATGAGCCTTTCCCCGATTTGTTTTAAAATAGAAAGGTTTACCGGCGTATCGTTGATGAATGAGCGTGTTTTTCCATCAATTGAGATCTCCCGGCGAAGAATGGTTTCATTAGAGAAATCAAGATCGTAAGATTCGAAGATTTCCCGAAGATTTTCATCTGCAAGAATAAAATTCCCTTCTATAACACATTTTTTATCCTGACTAAAAAAGTATTTACTTTCGGCCCGCTGGCCTAAAATAAGCGAAAGTGCTCCAAGAATGATAGATTTTCCTGCACCAGTCTCCCCCGTGATAATGTTTAAGCCTTTGTCAAATTCAATGTCAAGACTATCGATTAATGCGTAATTACGAATAGAAAGTTTTTGTAGCATAACTAAAGCGAAAATACTAAAAAGTTATTTCAAGCAAGCGCCTCAAAACAAAAACAGCGAAGAATATTCTTCGCTGTTTTAACTATGGTTTGTTTGGTTGATTAATTTTCGCCTTTTCCTTCCTTTTCTATTTTGTTTTTCAGTTCTTTTACTTCTTTGTCAAACTGTTCTTTTAGCTTTTTGTATTCTGCAGATTCTTTTACCTTATTCGGTGTTTGATTATTGCGATAAAAAACATCTGGCCCGTTAGGAGTGCCAAATTCATAGCGATAGCTTTTAGATAAAGAATCGATATTCATTCTGGATTTTGAGGACATCTTTTTGCCATTGATAATAATTATATTTTCATTAGCCGCTTCCAGTTTTGCCTTAAATTCAGGGCTATTAAACTTTGCAGCCATTTCTTCACCCATTTTTTTCCACTTTTCCTGTGCCTCAGGCGATCCGTATTCTTTAGCGGCATCTTCACCAAACTTCTTCCATTTTGCTTGTGCTTCTGGAGAGCTATATTCTTTAGCTACATCTTCACCAAACTTCTTCCATTTTGCTTGTGCTTCTGGAGAGTTATATTCTTTAGCTACATCTTCACCAAACTTTTTCCATTTTGCCTGTGCTTGCGGAGAGCTATATTCTTTGGCAACATCATCGCCAAATTTTTTCCATTTTGCCTGTGCTTGCGGAGAGCTATACTCTTTGGCAACATCTTCCCCAAATTTCTTCCATTTGGCTTTAGCTTCCGGCGAATTAAATTCTTTCTGCATTTTAGCCTTTAAAGTGGAATCTCCGAAGGTAAATGAACTATCATTATTAAATAGCAGAACATTCCTAAATCCTGAAAACTCGTCTGAGTAAATGCTTTTTTTAAGGCTATCTGGCATTTCATTTACAGAGTTATATTCTGTTTTCTTGCCATTTGCATCAATAGTAACAATCTTCGTTTTACGTTTTTTAGTGGTATCCTGAGGAGCAGTTAAGTTTTCAAAAGCATTATTAATGCTTGCCATTTGAGTGGTCAACACTTTTTTAATTTCTTTTTTCTTTTCGCTGGGGTTAATCCAGGCGATAGATAACATGCAGGTAACGCCTAAGGTTAAGGCTGCCATTTGCTGCTTGGCGTTTAAATAGTTTGTCTTCATATTAGTGATTCTTTTAATACGTTGGTATAAGTTCTGCGTTTTACCAGTGGCTGCCAGTGCATATGCTGGGCTATTGTTGTCTTTTATCAATTCAAGTTTAAGTAAAGCATGCGCATATTTTAACGGTTTTCCTGTTGTTTTCAACACCAGGTCATCACAGGCATGCTCCCTTTCGATATGAATAAATCTTCCAGCCATCCAAACGAAAGGATTAAAAAACAGAAGCGTTTCGATAGCGGTCTTGATTAGATTGAGCAGAAAATCATGTCTTCTGATGTGAGATAACTCATGAATTAATATGGCTTCAACCTGGTCGCTATCCAACTCATTAACCAAAGCAAGCGGAAATAATACAACCGGTTTAAGATATCCGATAACCAAAGGAACATTTACCAAAGAAGACAAATTAAATCTGACTGCTTTCGTAATCCCGAGTTTAGCAATGATATCTTCGAAAATCAATTTCCAATCTCCCGGAATGGCGCTTAAGTTTTCATTTTTTAGTTTTGAAAGCTGGTGATATCCTTTTGCAATTATAAATAGTTGAAGCAAGATGCCTAAAACATAAGCCACCACAATTAATGGGAAGTACCGTTCAGCTTTGCTGCTAAAAGTTTCTGGCAGGTTATTAAAATACTGACTTAACTGCACCTGTTGCGCGGTACTTATGGGTTGATGAACAGGTTTGGTTAATACCAGCTGCTCTCCTAAATTATAGCAAAAAATGAAAAACATTAATACTATTGAAGCAAAAGCAAGGTTATGCCTGTGCCTTGCAGCCAGTTTAGGCAGAATTAGCATCACTAGAAATAAAATGCCGTATATGATAGCGCTTTGCCAAAGTGAATTTAAAATGCTCCAGCCAAATGCCTTGATAAATTGTTGTACTAAAGTTTCCATTTATGCTTTATTTAAACAAATATTATTACTTAGATGATTAACAGTGTTTTTTCCTGATAGGATTAATAGCGGCTATTTTCTAAAAACGATCAACGAAAAACGTCACTCGATCAATGAAAGGCTTACTGCAAACTATCCAGGTACTTTTTAATTTCATCAATCTCATCAGCACTTGCTTTATGATTTCCAAGCGCCTGCATAACCAACCGTGCCGCTGAACCATTAAAAACACTATCAATCATTTTATTAACCAGGTGTTTTTCTGTTTTATCCTGATTTACAATTGCTTTATAGATGTGCGTCTTTTGATTGGTATCCCTTTCCACCATTCCTTTTTCGTGTAAAATTTGCATCAATTTTAAAGTAGTGGTATAACCAGAATCTTTTTTGTTCAATGCCTCATGAACTTCTCTTACCGTTGCATTCCCCTTTTGCCAAAGCACCTGAAGGATTTCCATTTCACCTTCTGTTGGTTTGATATTTTGATTAGCCATATGTTACAAATTGTACGAATTATTTCGTAATCAAATGTACGAAGATATTCGTAACATCAAAATGTTTTTAAATAATTATCTTAACATCCTGATAAGAGATGCATTAGGAGTTGAATGTTACTAATTAAGATAGGGTTTAATGATGAAGGTTATGACTGGTCGGAAAAGTATGTTATGAATATCCAAGAGCTATGATTTATCTTAATATTGTTTGATAGGTCCTGTAATTTAAAAGATTAGATAGGCAAGCTACTTTTTTAGCCCTTCGTACTTACCGATATTGGCCGGATCTATTTCAGCCAGCATATTATAGGCTTTAAGGCGTTCTTGTGTATTTAGTTTGGATAGCACATTAGTCACTTCTTCGGCTTTAGATGCAAAATACACATTCGGAAAAATTGAACCCAGCTTCTGTTTATCCATTTGCTGTAAGGCGGGTAGGGCATCAACAATCTGTTTCAAACCTTTATCATTATCAGTAAGTTGATCTATACCGTTCAAATGATAACTATAAATAAAGGCTCTTAATTCGCTAAAAACAGGATTTAACACATTTTCATTAAACCAGAATCGGTTTCTCAAGCCATCAGCAGCTTTCCAGCCAGCGTTACCTGATGCCTGGGCTAGATTAATGATATTTTGTGCCTTTTTGTAATAAGTTGTTCCACCCATCCTGGCGAAACTATCTTTATCCATGCCGATGATGGTATATGCATAATAGGATAGGAGTGCACTGATATTGGAAATATAGTTTTGATCTGAAAAATCAATCGTTGAACCGTCATTATAACTGAAATCGAAATTCTTGTCACTCATGTTCAGCAATGTGCTGTTGTAAGAACTATTGAACACCGGTCTGCTACTTTGAATTTGCGCCTCTGCAGTATAGCCCGATCCACCATCCCATGAATTGATAGTAATAACAAAGCTGCAATCTATTCGTTCCGTTGGCTTATAGTTTTCGGCACTAAATTTATTATTGCTTAGAAAATCACGGATTGTTCTTTGTAGTGCGTCCAGAGTGGGCTTGCTGATGTTAGAAACCTGAGGAGCCAATAAGGTAACCCTGGCATTTAATTCCTGAGCTTGTAATTTACCACAGCCTAGTAACAACAATATCCAGACGATCCTTTTCATTATTTTAAGAGTTTTAGAATAGCAGCACAAATATCCCTGGCAACATCTGCCTTAGATTTTGTTTCAAAAACCGTCCGCTCCAATGCCTTGTTAAAAATAGTAATTTTATTGGTATCTGATTTAAAACCCGCACCTTTATCATTAAGAGAATTTAACACCACTAAATCCAGATTTTTCTTTTCTAGTTTTCCTTTTGCATAGTTTTCCTCATCATTTGTTTCCAAAGCAAAACCAACTAAAATCTGATGCTCATTCTTTACACTTCCAAGAGTAGCCAAAATGTCAACCGTTTTTTCCAGTTCCAGTAAAAGGCTATTTTCCTGTTTTTTAATCTTTTGGTCGGCTACAAACTTCGGACGGTAATCAGCAACGGCTGCACACATAATAGTAATGTCTGTTTCTGAGAAAATAGCGGAACATGCATTCAGCATTTCCTGTGCACTAACTACATCTATCCGCTGCAAATGCTGGCCTTCTCTTTGAGAAGTAGGCCCTGAAATTAGTGTTACCTCTGCACCGAGTTTGACCAATTCATCCGCTAATGCAAAACCCATTTTACCCGAAGAATGGTTTCCTATGAAACGAACCGGATCAATCGCCTCATAAGTCGGTCCCGCAGTTACCATTACTTTTTTTCCAAATAATGGCATTGAACGTTTAATCGAGTTATTTAAAAAAAATATGATTTCCTCAGGTTCAGCCATTCTACCTGCACCGTGTAGGCCACTGGCTAATTCTCCATTACCAGGTTCAATAATTGTATTACTAAAACTTTCTATCTTTTCAATGTTTGCTTGTGTCGTTTTATGCTTCCACATGTCTAGATCCATTGCGGGTGCAACATAAACAGGGCATTTGGCAGAGAGGTAAACAGCTGTAAGTAGATTGTCGCAAATCCCTGTCGATAGTTTTGCAAGAGTATTGGCACTAATGGGAGCAATGAGAATTAAATCTGCCCAAAGGCCCAGCTCAACATGATTGCTCCAAACACCAGTTTCCTCTTCGAAGTACTGCGTGTAAACAGGGTTTTTAGAAAGCGTAGCAAGGGTAAGTGGCGTAATGAAATTTGCGCCATCTGAGGTAAGAATAACCTTAACATTTGCGCCAGCTTTAATTAATAACCGGACTAGAAAAGCCGATTTATAAGCAGCAATGCTGCCGCAAACGCCAAGGATTATATTTTTATTTTTAAGCATATCAGCAAGGGCATTTAAGCAGAGCGTAGAGCGTATGCATAAAACGCCTTGCTCTGAACGCCGTGCGTTGTGCTAATTACTTTTGTTCTTTAGCAGGATTTCTATAATAAATTTTCTCATTCAAAAATTCATCAATAGCAACCAAAACAGGTTTAGGCATACGTTCGTAGTGTTTGCTGATTTCGATTTGCTCGCGATTTTCGAAAATCTCTTCTAAATTATCGTTACTTGATGCGAATTCTGCCAATTTACCATGTAACTCTTCTTTAACGTTGTTCGAAATTTGATTTGCTCTTTTTGCAATAACAACTAAAGATTCATATAAGTTATCTGTAGTTTTATCTAAATCGTGTACGTTTCTGGTAACTGTAGTATTCGGTACAGCAGGTTTGTTAGTATTCATGTGTTACTTAATTTTTAATATCTGTATTGTCTGCGTTAGTTGGTTTGGTAGAAACTGTATCTTTAACTTTTTTAGTTTTGATCAGCATCTGTTTGTATTTTTCCTGATCAGCAGCATATAATGCAAGTTCTTGTTTAGTAGCAACCATTCCGGTTTCAACATCTGTTTTAACTTGTTTTGCATCTTTTGCAAATTTGCTATCAGGATGATTTTCAGTAAATTCGTTATACAAAGCAAGTGCTTCATTATAACGATCTTCCTGGCGGATGACATAACTGTTTTTAGCGTATAGATACTGAGCCCTGATCATCAGAAAATCCATTTCTTCAGCATATTTAATATCCGGGTAATCGCGTTGTGCATTTTTAAGGGCAATAACAGCAGCTCTGTAGTTATCTACGTTACTAGGTCCGGTAGTTAAATACATTTTTGCATTCTCAAAAGCCTTATCTTCCAGTTTACCCCTTAAATCAGTAATGTATTTTCCGGCGGCAGCAGCACGGTCACTTGATGGATATAAGTTAATAAATAATTGTAAAGCATCTATTGCTTTGTAAGTATTTTCCTGATCAAGAGAGAAACTAGGGGATTCTAAATAGTAGCAATAAGCGCCCATATATCTAGCCTCTTCTGCATTCTTACTCGCCGGATAAGTATCTGCGAAACTTTTAAACTGGTATCTCGCCGTAGTAAAGTCACTTAATCTATATAATGTATAAGCATAGTAATAGTTCAGGTCTTCTGCTTCCGCACGACCACGGTATTTCTGAGAAAGATCTTCAAACAGCACCAATGCCTTACTATAATCCCTTTTATTATATAGGCGAAGCGCTTCCTGGTATTTCTTAGCCACGTCGTTACTTGCCTTCAATTTTTCAAAACGACTTTTACAACCCGCAAAGCCCAGTGCGGCAATAAATACTAAAATAATTAAGTGTTTAACTTTAAACATTCTGCAAAGATAATTAATAATACGATAACATCAATAAAAACAATTCAACGCTAAGCTATGGAAAGGAAATCAGTACAGGTATATTGTTAACAATTTTTAACATAAAATGAATGTCAGATTATGCTTTTATACTAACCTGGCTTGAAGAAAGGTTTGGATGACATCATAATTATTTATTGCTCCTATATATAAGGTGTTGATTATTGCTTTGTAAATGGCTTGTTTTACAAATTTATTTGAATTTTAAAGTCAGGGGACTAGATAAAGTACTATCATCTGATAGCCGATCTCAGCAAGATGAAGGAGCAGGGGCTGGCCCTCCTATAAAATTATTATAATTGCTGCTTCATGCCTTTTTAAGCAAGTATGCCCAACGGATAGGGTGATTAACTTCGAAAAGTGCAGGTTACGTGTACCTTATAGAAAGTAAATCGATTGTCTGCGTTTAAACATTATCTCTATCACCTTAAGAGCTCGCGTAAATCCGACAGTGAAGCGATACAATACCTGCCTATGCCTTTATATTCACCAGCTAACTTTAATGTTTTTAATAAAGCCTTATTATACGTCCTTTCCATTTCAAGGGTGACAGTGCCATTAGGCTGCTTCGGATCTTAATATGATTAAGGAACGCTTGCTCCCTTAAATGCATACCCGCTACTAACCTTCTAACCCCTTTCTAACCCCTAACCTTTTCAACCAACCCCTCAAAACCCCCTTCTTTCCAAAAGGTTTTACCTTTTTTAAATTTTTCCCCGATGATTTCCAGCTGCTTACGGTTTTGGCTTTATTTTATCGGGTTATTGATTTGTGGCGGTGGTAATTTTTGCTACCTTTGCATCCCGCTTCGGAGGAAACGGATGGGCTGAAAAGCAGGTTAATGATGTTGTGAGGGGAATAAAGGGAGCAGGAATTATTTTAAATAAAACCTGCAGATGTGAGAAAAATCATTACCTTTGCCACCCGCTCCGGAAGGAATGGATTGCTGACTGAGAGGTTGGCAGGATTGAAAGGCAAAACAGGGATACGGGTTTAAAAAATAAAATTTATTTTATTTGGAATTTGGTAAAAGATTCCTACCTTTGCACTCCCAACGGAAACGAAGGGGAAATAAAAAAATCGGAACGGCGGATGTCGGGAAGAAGATAAAACAAGATTGAAACGGTATAAACGAAAGGAGAGACGATTAAGACTTTCTGAAACTGAATACTGAAGATATATAAAAAGGGTTGCCGTGAGGTTTAGACCTGATAAGTTCTTAAAAGAGATGTCAATGTAGCGAAAGCGGGTTTAATG
>NZ_WKKH01000002.1 GCF_009674725.1 Pedobacter petrophilus
GTAATAAATTATTTTAATAATAAAAAAGTATTTAATAAAAAATATTATTAAATATTTTAGATTTATTCAAATTATATATTGAGTTTACAAGGTAGTTATTTGAATTTAACTTGCTTTTAATGTGTTTTTTATTGTTTTTGGCTTGGTTGTGTCAAAAATATAAAACTTTAAAGTTTACAAGGTAATTATTAAAAATTATTAATAACTTAGTTTTAAATTCAAAAACTTCAATATGAAATCAAAATTTTTACCCCTGATGCTTGTATGTCTTGCGGCATTCGCTTCCTGTAAAAAGAAAATCGACACTTCTAAAAATCTTGTTCAGGGAAAATACCGGACCAGTTTAATCGATCCGACAAATTGGACACTTGGGCCACTTTCGGTCAGTACTGATCCGGCATTGCAAGTATTGCCAAATGCAGAGCTTCAGCCACTCAATGTGGTTCTTAGCGGAAATAAGATCTTTAAATGTAACAATCCGGAAATTTTTACTGGAAATGGGTGGCTCATGCAGAGTTCAAGAACAGATGCAACGAGAGGTGGAAATGTTTATCCGCTTAGTGGTAATGCTGCTGCGTACATGTTTCATATTAACCAAAGCGGATCGGTAAAGTATTATCATTTAATGGTTTCAAATCCGGGCACTGCGCCAATTACCTTAACCAGTAAAGGTTCGTATTATAATAATAGCGAAAAACCGCTTACGGGGGTAGGTACAGGGCCAAGTTACTTTGTGGCAAAAGATTGGTTAGACAATACTTTGCGCCAGGTTCAAACAGCTCCTGTAACCATTAATCCGTCTCAAGTGGTGGAGGTCTTTAAGGTTCAGGCGAATATAAGTAATATGATCGATGCACGTTTCGAGCTAAACACCTCGGCCAATGCCTATTATTATACTGTTGTGACTTCAACCGGTGATTTAAGCGATGCGATTAATGCGACGCAGGGTTTGCCTGCTGCAGGAACTTATCTCGCAGAGTCTGCTAATGCATATGGCAGAGAGGCAGGGGTTTATCAATATTCTGAGGTTAAGGCTGAAAACGACGTTTACATCCCGAATCAGCCGGCGCACATTGGTTATGCACTTAATACAACGAACAAATTTGCGCCCACAATCGAAAACCAGACTGCTGTAAAGTTGATGAATTTAACGGGTTCTTCATCAAGTTCGTATGGCAATTATGGGCATAAATATTCTGTCAAATTTCATTTGTTTAATAACAATTCATCTGTGAAAACCGTGAAATTTTACTTTGCCTCTAATTCTGTAAATGCTGCACAAAGCAATGCGACATGGAATGGCCAGGTTAAATTGAACGGAGCTGCTTTTGATGTTTACACCCAATTGAACAATCCAAGAAAGCAACTCGCTACATGGACAATTCCGACAGGAACTTTTGATGCAACGCTTGAGTTTTATGTGCCAGGATTGATTACGTCTAATCAACAAATTATATTTGAAACAAATTAAAATGATTCGTTACCTTTTTACAATTTATTTCGCGCTATTTTTTTTTCAAGGTTTGTATGCGCAAAAACTAACAGATTTTGTTGATCCTTTTATTGGTACCGGTGGACACGGGCATACCTATCCCGGTGCTGTAGTTCCCTTTGGAATGGTTCAGTTGAGTCCGGATAATGGCCGCTCTGGCTGGGATTGGAGCAGTGGTTACCATTATAGCGATTCTACAATTACAGGGTTTAGTCACACCCATTTAAATGGTACGGGCATCGGTGACTGGTGCGATATTTCTGTAATGCCATTTGTAAATTCCGATGCCAAAGTGAAAGCAACGTTTAAGCATCAGGATGAAATTGCCAAACCTGGATATTATGCCGTTAAATTGAATAGCGGGATACTTGCCGCTTTTACTGTAACGGAGCGGTGCGGGTTTCATGCTTACGATTTTCCTGTTGGATCTGATCCCATGATCCAGTTTGATCTGGGTTTTCATATTAACTGGGATAAAACAACGGGAGCCTGCGTTAGTGTTTTGAATGACAGTACATTGGTTGGTTATAGGTTCTCTACCGGCTGGGCAAAGAACCAAAAAGTTTATTTCGCTGCCAGAACATCCAAAGGTTTTAGCAAGTTTAAACTCTACTCCGGAAATAAGTTAATAAATGGAGCTATGGTATTGGATACTGCTGCCAGGGTGCAGCTCTTTTTTGCTGGCGCTTCCGGGGGGAGGGTAATGCTTAAAGTTGCGCTGTCGAGTGTAAGTTCGGAAAAAGCACTCGCCGGGCTTTCTGAGATTGGGGGTTGGGACTTTGAGAAAACCAAAAATATTGCCTCAGAAAAATGGGAAAAGGAGCTTCAGAAAATCAAAATCAAAACCGCAGATGTGGCTTTGAAGAAAACGTTTTATACAGCCCTTTATCATACGTGCCTGTCTCCTGGTTTATATTCAGATGGTGATGGTGATTATCAGAATTCGCGCTCAGAGCAGCACCGAATGGCTAACGGTTCGCAGCGCTATACGGTTTATTCGTTATGGGATACGTTCAGGGCTTTAAATCCGCTTTTCACTTTAACCCAACCAAAAAGATACCCTGATATTGTGAAAAGTATGATGGCTTTCTATCGTGAAAATGGTTTGTTGCCTGTTTGGGATTTGAGTACATGGGAGGCCAATACAATGACGGGTTATCATGCAGTGCCGGTTTTGGCCGATGCGGTTTTGAAAGGTATTAAGGGAGTTGATATTGAAGAAGCATACCGGGCGATGAAAGCAAGCGCAATGCAGCAAACAAGGAATGTTCCTGATTATATAAGGTATGGTTATTTGTCGCAAGATAAAGGTGGCTGGAGTGTTACGGTAACATTAGAGTATGCATTTGATGATTTCTGCATTGCTCAGGTGGCTAATAAACTTGGGTTGAAGAGTGATTATAAGCTTTTTATGCAGCGGGCTGTGGCTTATACCAGGCTTTTTGATCCGGTGACAGGTTTTGTAAGGGCAAAAAATTCTGACGGACAGTTTACTATGCCTTTTGATCCGTATTTTTCGGAGCACGAAGAAAAGGCAGAATATATTGAAGGTAATGCCTGGCAACATTCTTTTTTTGTGCCACAAGATCCGCGGGGCCTTGCTAAGCTGCACGGAGGCAATGATAAGTTTATAAAAAAGCTGGATTCCTTATTCTCTGTAAGTTCTGAAGTTAAAGGCCGCAATGCCTCAGGTGATATAAGTGGAATGATTGGGCAGTATGCTCATGGTAACGAGCCTAGTCATCACATTTCCTATCTTTATAGTTATGTGGGGGCGGCATGGAAAACGCAGGAAAAGGTAAGGATGATTGCTGACTCAATGTATCACGACAGGCCAGATGGTTACGCTGGAAATGAAGATTGTGGTCAAATGAGTGCATGGTTTGTATGGAATGCCATTGGCTTTTACCCGGCAAATCCCGTAATTGGGCAGTATGTTTTCGGCTCGCCGCTTGTTGATCGGGCAGAGATGGCATTGCCTAACGGGAAATCGTTAACTATTTTGGTTAACAACAATTCGAAAGCGAATAAATACATTCAAAAAATAGTGTTGAATGGAAAAGATCTTCCTAAGGTATTTATTACGCATTCGCAGATTCTGGGCGGTGGGAAGCTTATTTTTTACATGGGCAGCAAGCCTAACAAAACACGTGCGATCAGGCCGGAAGATTGGCCCTATTCTATAAATTAAATTTTAAAGCCAGCATTCGTTTGATTGCTGGCTTTAAAATTTCTAGCTAGTTGACAGGAGTCTGTTTCTGACAAGGAGGCATGCTCCGATAACGCCAGCCTTTTTGCCAAGCTGCGACATTCTGATCTGGGTATCGTTGTTTACAAGGCTTAAAGAGTATTTATTAAGGGCGCTTTTTATAGGTAGGCGGATGTGTTCTCCGGTTTCTGCCAGGCTACCGCCCAATATTACCAGTTCGGGGTTGAAGATGTTGATTAATACCGCGATCCCCCTGCCTAATTTTTCTCCCATCGAGGCAATTTCTTCTATCGCCAGTACATCATCGTTTACTGCTGCATTGATAATGTGTTCAAAATTGATCTTCTCTACCTCCATGCCCGAAAGAATCGATGAGGATCCTGAAGCAAGTTTTTCCTTGAAAATACGGGTAAGGGCTAGTCCTGAGACTTCGGTTTCGAGGCAACCTTTTTTTCCGCAACGACACATAATTTCATTGTTAAAGCTTGGTATGTGTCCAAACTCCCCTGCAAACCCGGATTTTCCGTAATATAACTGCCCGTTAATCACTATTCCTGCGCCAAGACCATAATCCATATTGATGAACAGGATGTCTTTTTCTTCGTGAACAGCTCCGGTGGAATATTCGCCATACGCCATAGCTCTCGAGTCATTCTCTAAAAAAACGCGCATTCCCAGGTTGCGCTCTAGTTTTTTGCTCAGTGGTTCCTCGTCAAAATTGAAAAAGCTGTAACTGTACCCGGTAGTGTAATTAATGCGGCCCGAAAGATTAAGTCCCATGCCCAGAATTTTATCTTTCTGTATGCGGCTATCTTTTATGTAATTATTAATGATGCTGTAGAGTTCTGTGAGCGATTCGTTGCTGTTTTGTAGGTTGAAGGGTTTCTCTACAGATAGGTGTACAATGTTTTTCTCCAGATTGGTAATGCCCATGTTCAAGTGGTTCTGCTTAACATCTACACCAAGAAAAAATCCAGAGCCAAGTACCAGTCCGTAAAGATTTGGTTTCCTTCCCGCTCTCGATTCGATTTTACCAAAATCCTGTACTAGCCCATCGTTTATAAGCTCGTTTAGTACTGTGTTAATTTTTGGCGCACTAAGGCCTACAGCGGCACATATTTCTGCTATTGTACAATGGCCGTTTTTTACGAAAAATGAGATGATTGATTTTTTTAGTGTGATGTTTTTATATGCTACACCTGAAAGGTTCTCTTCGTTTATCTCTTCAAAAAATGTCATGGTTATTGAAATGTTTCACGTCGGAATTTAATTCTTTTGATTTCAATTTTTAAAAATAATAAAAATGATTGGCTTATTTCAGATTGCTAGATTATATTTTTAATTTTTTTAAAAACTAAAAAGTAATTATTAATTTTTTTTAAAAAAATTATATATTTGAAAACTTAAACTTCTTCTCAATTATAACCTATTATGGAGTTAAATTTTCCAAAAACGATATTACTCTTAGCCTTGCTGTGTAGTGCAGTGCTTGTTAATGCTCAGAAAAAGATAGAAACAGATCTGCTTATTATAGGTGGCGGTGCCAGTGGAACCATGGCCGCTATACAGGCTTCGAGAATGGGTATTAATACTTTGATCGTGGAAGAAACAGAATGGCTTGGAGGTATGCTCACCTCGGGTGGGGTTTCGGCTATTGATGGTAACCATAATTTACCTTCGGGGCTTTGGGGCGAATTTAGGGACAGGTTATATCAACATTATGGCGGACCAAAAAAAATAGAAACCGGTTGGGTAAGCAATACATTGTTCGAACCCTCGGTGGGCCAAATGATATTAAGGAATATGGCGAAAAATCCGAAGCTACATGTTTACTACCACACAAGTTGGCAAAAAATAAACCGTAATGGCGACAGCTGGACGACCGAGGTGTTGAGAGAAGGCAAAAAAATACAAATTCATTCGAAGTTGATTATTGATGCTACGGAGCTCGGAGATGTTATGGCTTTTCTAAAAGTTCCTTACTCGCTGGGGATGGATAGCCGTAAGGAAACGGGTGAAGTTTTTGCTCCTGAAGTGGCAAACGATATTGTTCAGGATTTGACATACGTAGTTACGTTAAAGGATTACGGTAAGGATGCAGATAAAACAATTGCAAAGCCATTGGCGTATAATGCTAAATTGTTTGAATGTGCGTGCGATGTTTCGGATCCATCTTCCAATGCAATAAAAGTACAGAATGATTGTGCGAAAATGCTTGCGTATGGTAAACTTCCAAATGGCAAGTTTATGATCAACTGGCCAAAATGCGGCAACGACATTTACCTGAATATTGTAGAGATGAGCAAAGAAAACAGGGAACTAGCTTTGAAAGCAGCGAAACTGCGCAGCCTTCAGTTTGTATACTACATCCAAACCGTTTTGGGGTATAAAAACCTTGGCCTCGCAGATGATGAATACCCGACTAAAGACAAGCTGCCAATGATTCCTTATTACCGCGAATCCAGACGGCTAAAGGGGATGGCGAATTTTACGGCTAACGATTTAATGAATCCCTATTCGCAGAATACGGCACTTTACCGAACAGGCATCGCTGTTGGCGATTATCCCATCGATCATCATCACCTTAAAAACCCAGATGCACCCAAAATTGATTTTATCAAAATAAAAGTGCCTTCGTATTCTATTCCACTCGGAAGCCTGATTCCAAGGGAAACGAAAGGTTTGATTGCTGCTGAAAAAAACATCAGCGTAACCAATATTGTTGGAGGTACTACCCGGTTGCAGCCGGTTGTTTTATTGGTGGGGCAGGCTGCAGGTGCACTCGCAGCTACAGCAATTATAAACAGTCAGGAGCCAAAAGATGTTGATATAAGAAAAGTTCAGCAAGCCCTGTTAAACAGTAAGGCTTATTTGATGCCTTATCAAGATGTGAAACCTGATGACCGTGATTTTGAGCCTATTCAACGAATTGGTGCAATGGGGATAATAAAAGGAGAAGGTGTGCCATATAAATGGGCCAATCAGACTTGGTTTTATCCCGATTCTGCAATAAAAGAATCTTTTCTCATAGCTGGAATAGCTTCATGTTATCCAGATGCGGCTAAACTCACAGGCAAAGATGAATATGTTAATGCGCGATCTTGTTTCAAATTACTTTCTGCAGTAAATCCAGCGATCAGCAAAACAACCTTTGATCAATTTTTAACAAACGAAAAAATCGATTTCGCTAAACCACTTAAAAGGCATGAAATTGCCCGGATTATAGATCATTTTCTTAATCCCTTTAGCCTTAAAATAAATTTTAACGGCATTTACCAAAGCTCAAAATTATAGCCAATTGAAAGTTAAAAATATTACGAATAACACTAAGCAGTCGAACTTAAGTCCTGTTTATTGGATACCAACAACTTGGTTTGCCATGGGATTGCCCTTTGTCGCCTTATCGGGTGCAAGTTCCATCATGTATAAAAATATGGGTGTGTCAGATACGAAGATCGCTTTCTGGACATCACTTATTATGTTGCCGTGGACAATAAAGCCCTTGTGGGGGCCATTTCTAGAGCTGTATCGCAGCAAGAAATTCTTTGTTTATTTTACCCAGCTTCTAACTGGATTGCTTTTTGGACTTTTGGCATTGACCCTGCAAATGGATCATTTTTTTAGTTTTTCAATAGCGATCCTCACCGTTATTGCGCTGTCTGGTTCTACACACGATACCGCGGCAGATGGTATTTACCTTGACGAACTAAACGCAAAACAACAGGCTAAGTTTGTGGGCTGGCAAGGTGCTTTTTACAATATCGCAAAAGTTTTGTCGGGCGGTGTTTTGGTTTATCTGGCTGGAGAACTCGAAAAGAAGATAGGCATTCCAAATGCATGGATGGTGGTCATGTTTATTTATGGCATCATCATGGTACTTCTAGGCCTTTACAATATGAGGGCCATTCCCTCGGGAAAAGAATCTGAAAACATTCACAGCTTAAAAGATGGCTTTAAAACGCTGAAAGATGTAGTTATAACTTTTTTTCAAAAAAAGAATATTTGGTTCAGTTTGTGTTTTATCGTTTTTTATCGTTTTGCCGAAGGCCAGGCAATTAAAATCACGCCTCTTTTTTTCAAGGCCTCCCGGGCATTGGGAGGGTTAGGGCTCAGCACTTCAGAAATTGGGCTGCTTTATGGTGTTTTCGGATCAATTGCTTTCGTGCTCGGCTCTTTAATAGCAGGCTATTTTGTTTCCAATAAGGGCTTAAACAAGAAAACACTGCTCATTCTCTGCGCTTTTTTCAATTTGCCTTTTGCGGCATACGCATTTCTTGCTATTACTATGCCAACCAACCTGTACATTATAGCATCTGCAGTAGCAATAGAGTATTTTGGATATGGATTTGGCTTTGTGGGCCTGATTTTATTTATTATGCAAAATATTGCTCCTGGAAAATATAAAATGGCGCATTATGCATTTGCAAGTGGCTTGGTAAATCTTGGGTTTTTGCTTCCTTCAATGATCAGTGGTTTGCTAAGTGATTATTTAGGTTACAAAACATTTTTTATCTGGGTTTTAATCGCAACCATACCCGCGTTTATCGTTACATGGCTGGTTCCGCTAAAACCTATCGAAGAAGAGGAAAAAACAATTGGTTAAGATGATAAATAGAATAAAACTCACCGTAATTTTCATCCTTGGTTTTATCAAGGTGGTTTCCGCGCAGAAACCGGCAGATTCTGCTTTTCTAACCCCGCATTACAAAAAACAAATTGAGTCTTTTCGCAAAATTCCGGTTAGCGAAAACCAGGTAATTTTTATCGGTAACAGTATTACTGAAGTTGGCGAATGGAAAAAACTAATTCCCGACAAAAACATACTCAACCTGGGGATTAGCGGAGACGTTACTTTAGGTGTTATTAATCGCCTGCATGAAGAGATTCTTTCAAAGCCGAAAGCCATTTTTGTAATGATTGGAATAAACGATTTAAAAATAGGGGTGCCCATCTCTGAAATTACAGCGCGACAGAAAGCGATTATCAACATAATAACAACAGAGTCGCCTAAAACTAAAATTTTCATGCAAAGTACACTGCCCGTAAATGAAAAAATGCTGGCCGAAATCTATAAGCGTTTAAACAACCACGACATTTCAAAAATGAATAGTGCTTTGCAAAAGCTCTGTAAAAAACTTCAGGTTAGTTACATTGATCTCTGGCCGGTAATGATCAATAAAGAAGGACAATTGCAACAAAAACTTAGTACTGACGGATTACATTTAAAGCCGAATGCATATCTGAAATGGGTAAAGTACTTAAATGATCAAAACTACCTGTAAACCTGTTAAATAGGAAATAAAAATAAAACAGATGAAAATAACCGGAACTTTTATCGACGAAATATCGCATGATATTCCTCATCAAAACTGGGGAGCTAAAGAGTGGGAACAGGATTTTATGCACATGAAATCAGTAGGTATTGATACCGTTATTCTGATCCGTAGCGGTTACCGCAAGTTCATAAGCTATCCGTCGGCTTATTTGCAAAACAAATTTGGCTGTTATCAGCCCCCTGTCGACCTGGTGTCGCTTTTTCTTGAGATTTCCGACCGTTTAAATATGAATTTTTATTTCGGATTATACGATAGTGGCCACTACTGGGATACCGGAAATATGCAAAACGAAATCGATTCCAATCGGTATGTAATAGATGAGGTATGGGCTAATTACGGGCATCATAAAAGCTTTAAAGGCTGGTACCTGAGTATGGAAATAAGCCGAAAAACTAAAGGGGCAACCGACGCTTTTAATACGCTTGGGCTTCAATGTAAAGGTGTAAGCAATGGATTGCCAACCTTAATTTCTCCTTGGATTGATGGAAAGAAAGCGGTGATGGCGGCATCCTCAAGCTTGAGTAAAGCTGATGCAGTTTCGTTGGAAACCCATGAAAAAGAATGGTCAGAAATATTTTCCGGACTCAGAGGTTCGGTAGATGCTGTCGCTTTTCAAGACGGACATATTGACTATCACGAGTTGGGCGACTTCTTTGCTATCAATAAAAAAATGGCAGATAACTTTGGTTTATCCTGCTGGACCAATGCAGAAAGTTTCGACAGAGATATGCCAATCAAGTTTTTACCTATAAAATTTGAAAAACTCCGTTTAAAACTTGAGGCGGCGAGAGCAGCCGGCTACGATAAAGCCATCACTTTCGAATTTTCACATTTTATGAGTCCTCAGTCATCTTACCTGCAGGCAGGACATTTATATAACCGCTACCGCGAATACATCAACACATTACTTTAACATGAACATCTATCACGACATCTACAAAAAAGAATTACTAAACAATATACTGCCGTTTTGGGAAAAGCATTCTATCGATAAAACTCATGGCGGCTATTTCACTTGCTTAGACCGCGAAGGCAAAGTTTATGATACAGATAAGTTTGCCTGGCTACAGGGCCGGCAGATATGGACTTTTGCAACCATGTACCATCAGGTTGAGCAAAATCAGCAATGGCTTGATATTGCAAAGCACGGTGCAGACTTTATGATGAAATATGGAAGAGACGCAGCCGGTGACTGGTATTTTTCTTTAAACAGGCAGGGCCAGCCACTCATTCAGCCTTACAATATTTTTTCTGATTGTTTTGCTGCAATGGGATTTGGGGCTTTATATAAAATAGATGCACAAGAACAATACGCTGAGATTGCCACAAAAACATTTCAGAATATTCTAAAAAAAAGCAATGATCCAAAGGGTATCTACACCAAGGCTTTTCCTGGAACACGGCCGCTTAAGAATTTTGCTTTGCCGATGATCCTTTGTAACCTGTCGCTCGAACTTGAACACCTGTTAGATAAAGGTGTGGTTGATGAGCTTATTGAAAAGGTGGTGTATGAAGTAATGGATGTTTTTTATCAGAAAGAAAGTGGCCTGATACTGGAGAATGTAGCACTCAATGGCGATTTTGTTGACTGTTTTGAAGGGAGAAGTATTAACCCCGGACATACAATTGAAGCGATGTGGTTTATTATGGATCTTGGAAAACGGCTTAAGAACGAAAAACTGATCAACCGTGCCTTAGAAATTGCTTTGAATACACTTAATGCCGGATGGGATAAAGAAAATGGAGGGATTTTTTATTTTCTTGACGTAGACGGAAGACCTATGCAACAATTAGAGTGGGACCAGAAACTTTGGTGGGTGCATATCGAGACTTTGGTGTGCCTGGCCAAAGGCTATGAATTAACTGGAAGTGAGGCCTGTAGAAAATGGTTTGAAATCGTTCACGAATATATATGGAGTCACTTTAGGGATGAGCAATATGGCGAGTGGTTCGGTTATCTGAATCGGGAAGGTAAGGTACTTATTCCTGCAAAGGGTGGTAAATGGAAAGGGTGCTTTCACATTCCAAGAGGTCTCCTCCAGGTTTGGAAAACGCTGGAGAAAATAGAGGAACACAAACTTAAAACCTTTTAAATATGAAACGAGTAATTTTTTTTATTTTGCTGATGTGCGCTATATTGAAAGTAAATGCGCAAGCACCAATAAAAGGTGTTTGGCTAACGAATGTAGCCAGTAAAGTTTTAGATTCCAGAAGCAACATTGTAGAGGCCGTAGAGCTTTGTAAGAAGAGTGGCATTAATACAATATTTCTGGTAACATGGAATAGGGGCAATACGCTATATCCAAGCAAGGTGATGAAAAAGAAATTTGGAGTCGAAATTGATAGCAGATTCAAAGGCCGTGATCCTTTGCAGGAAATGATTGAGGAGGCCCATAAAAGGAATATAAAAGTACACGCCTGGTTCGAGTTCGGTTTTTCCTCATCATTTAAAGATAACGGCGGCAACATCATTGCAAAACATCCCGAATGGGCTGCATTAAACGCCGAAGGGAAATTGGTAAGCAAAAACAATTTCGAGTGGATGAATGCGTTTCTGCCAGAAGTGCAGCATTTCATGAACAAGCTAATTTTGGAAGTCGTAAAAAAATACGATGTTGATGGTATTCAAGGCGATGATCGTCTTCCGGCACAGCCCTCAACAGCGGGGTACGACAAATATACGGTAGGAGCATACAAAAAAGAGCACGGGGGTAAAGCGCCTCCAACGAATTATAAAGATACAGAATGGCTAAGCTGGAGAGCTAACCGGTTAAATCTTTATTTAAAGGATCTTTACCACATGGTTAAAAAGGAAAAGCCAAATATGCTGGTGACAATGGCTCCAAGCATTTTTCCATGGAGTAAGGAGGAATATCTTCAGGACTGGCCAACATGGTTAAAAGAAGGTTATGTAGATTATGTTTTTCCGCAGATTTACCGTTACGATATTCAAAAATATAAGGCAACACTCGAAGCCAGCTTAAAATATGTACCCGAGGGGAAAAAATCTTGTTTCTATCCCGGATTGCTTCTTAAGGTAGATAACTATACTCCAGAACGCAGGTTTTTGGAGGAAATGGTCAAAGCCAACCGGGAAAATGGAATAAAGGGCGAGGTTTTTTTCTTTTACGAGGGACTAAAACTTCATCCGGAATATTTCAAAACCTATGGCACAAAAAATTAAATATCGAAAGATTTCCAACCATAGCATACACAAAAAAAGCATCTCAATTTATATTTACACAAGCACATGAATATTGTTATCGGAGCCGACATTGGGGGTTCGCATATTAGCGCAGGTCTTATAGATCTTTCTGGCAGATGCCTTTTGAACAATAGTTTTTTAAAAAGAAAAGTAGATGCCACTGCCAGTAAGCAGGAGATCATATCATCTTGGGCATCAGTAATTCTCGAGCTTGTGGATGCTGCCCCTGAAAAAATAACGCATATTGGTCTTGCGCTTCCAGGTCCGATGGATTATGAAAATGGAATTATCCTGATTAAGGATCAAAAAAAGTTCAGATCCCTGTACCGGGTAAATGTAAAGGATGAACTGAGAGGCGCAATGAATAAGTTTGGGCTTACTATTCATATCGAAAATGATGCCTTGTGTTTTTTAAAAGGTGAATTGTTTCATAAATTAATTGAACAGGATCAAAATGCCCTCGGCCTAACCTTGGGAACCGGCCTGGGCAGTACTACCTGTATAAATGGGGAATTTACAGATGCAAACCTCTGGTGCCAGCCATTTCGCAGTGGAATTATGGAAGATTATCTATCAACGCAATGGTTTATTACTAAATACCATACGATGACTGGGAAATACATTAGAGGTGTTAAGGAACTTCTGGAACAAGATCAGGATGCCGGGCTGGTTGCTTCTATTTTCGAAGAGTTTGGAGACAATCTTTGTAACGTGATTTCTTTAATGTGTGGCAGGAACAAATTTGATCATATTTTTCTGGGGGGTAATATTTCCAATGCTTTCTACTTGTTTAGTCATCGTTTAACTTCGCTAAAGGTTGAGGTCCATAGAGCTTCGTTGGGAGAAAAATCTGCAATCTTAGGCGCAGCTGCATCTTTTAATTCTTTACTTAAAAGCCAAAGTGCCTAGTATGGGTTCATTTATGCCGGAAATGAATTGTCAGAAATTTTACAATTACCAAAAAAAAATCGCTGTTATTTCAAATAAATTACAAGATTTTTCGATTAAAAAACGGTTTTACACACTTATTTTAAGTTAAATTATATGAAAATATTTATTTTTTTTCTTTTTACACTTTTCATGACATCCAATTTAAAGGCACAGAATTTTAAATATGCTTTTGTAACGGATACTCATGTCGGATCTCCTACAGGTGAGGAAGACCTTCGGAAAACAGTTGTAGATATCAACCAATTAACCGATATCGATTTTACCATTATCACTGGCGATATCACCGAAATGGGAACCAATAAAGAATTGGCCTTGGCTAAAGAAATTTTACTAAAGTTGAAAAAACCATTTTACATTATTCCAGGTAATCATGATACTGGTTGGTCAGAAACTGGGGGAGTAGGATTTATCAAGGAATTTGGAAACGACAAGTTTGTATTCGATCACAATGGCTTTCGTTTTATTGCCTGCGCATCCGGTCCTTATGTTAGAATGAGCGATGGTCATATACCAAGAGATGCCACAATTTGGCTTGATAGCGTGTTAAAAGCCATGCCCAAGAATATGCCAATAATATTTGCAAACCATTACCCACTCACTAATAGTTTAGATAATTGGTATGAGGCAACCGACAGATTGCGAGAGTACAATATACAATATGCTATTTGCGGCCACGGCCATACAGATAAATCTTACAATTTTGAAGGAATTGAATCAACAATGGGGCGCTCGAACCTGAGAGCAAAAGATAGCATTGGCGGATACAACATTGTAAGCATGATGAACGACAGTGTTTTTTTTCAAAACAAAAGGCCTGCGCAGGCGGTAATGGCGGCATGGAGAAAAATAAAACTTAAGACATTTCAGGATGATAACAAAAAATATCCCAGGTCAGATTATTCGATAAATAAAAAATTTGCCGGGATTAAGCAGTTATGGACTTATCACTCTAACGCAAATGTAGTAAACACACCTGCTTTTTCTTTAGATCATGTTATTTTTGGTAATAGTTTAGGTTTAATAGAGGCGTTAAACAAAAAAACAGGTAAAAAAATATGGACATTCAGTACTAAAGGCGCCATTTATTCTTCACCCGTTATATCAAATAACATTGTAATGCTAGGCTCTGGTGATGGAACGATTTATGCATTAAATGAAAAAACAGGTAAACTGGTTTGGAAAAAGGAAACTGCTAATGCTGTTTTGGGTTCCCCGGTTATCGATGGTAAGAATGTTTATATCGGTGGTAGCGATAACACTTTTAGGGCACTGGATATAAAAACGGGAAAAGAAATTTGGTCATTTAAAAAAGTTGAAGGTGCAATTGCCGGCAAACCGCTTATTTATCGTGGCAAAATATTTTTTGGCTCCTGGGGAGGGTATTTGTACGCTCTTGATATCAGTAATGGAAGTCTACTCTGGAAATGGAATAACGGCCAGGAAAACCGAATGTTTTCACCTGCTATGGTCACCCCTGTAGCATACAACGATATTGTATACATTGCAGCCCCTGATAGATTCTTGACTGCGATTGATGCTGGCACTGGCCATACGCTTTGGAGAAATAACGAAGCCACCGTTAGGGAATCAATTGGTATTTCTACAGATAGTACCGTTATTTATGGTAAAACAATGCAGGATGAAATAGTTGCATACAAAACCCAATCTCAAAATCCGGGTATACTTTGGAGATATAATGCTGGTTTTGGCTACGAGCATGTACCATCCATGTTAATTGAAAAGGATGGAAATGTATTCTTTGGTACAAGAAACGGGGTAGTTTATGCGATCGATCCAAAAAAACAATCAACTACCTGGGCACACAAGATAGACGATTCCATGATCAATACGGTAAATGTTGTAGACGGGAAAAATCTAATTGTTAGTACTATGGATGGGAAAGTAGTATGGCTGAAAGCGGAATAGTGTTAGAGCGCATCGTTAACCACAGCAATTATTTAAACCATAATTAGGTAATCAATTTAAAACTGTTCCCATTTTTGGGGAAGGTTCAATTTAAACTAATGCAGCTGCTAAAGCGCAATTAACGTTGCGAATCTGATTTTCTCGTCTCTTGAGACATTTAAGGCCATTTTAATATAACCAGACTGCCCGAATGATAATTGTCTGCTTAAACTTTTTACAGAGTATCACCAAGATTACTTCAAGCAAGCAAATGAATATCCCAAAAAGCACCGGTAAAATTTATTACTAAAGTGACAGTGCTTATCTAATAGTAGGGTTTGCACTGTCAGTATTTTGCATTATTTTGGAAGCTTCGGTGGGTTTATCTTATTTACACGTGTACTTATCGATTTTAAAAACGCTTCCAAAGCATTCTGTTCCGTTAATGTAAGATCTAACTTGCGCAACATCGCCGATTTAGGTGTTTTTAAAGAATCTGGAACCTTTCAAGGCACGTTGTTGGGTAATCGGATTGCCTAGATTATAAAATTCGATAACATCTTTTAGTGAGGGGAAATTTCCGTGGTGCATCCATGGCCTGGTTATATTGGTCTCTCTTAAAGAAGGCGTTCTAAATGCACCTACATCTTTCAGGTTTTTGGTTATTTTGTATAAACCAAGATCTTCAAATTTAGAACCCAATAGCGCTTGCCTGGATAAACCAGACTAAATTGACCCCGTCTAACCGGAAATAAATTCATTGTAAATACTTGCTTACCTGAATGTTTGTAAATCGGCCAAAAGGGGTCAAATGCATTGGTTTGTCCAGTAGTGCTAAAACCAATAAAATTCTATAAATCAGTGGGATTAATAAAATGTTATAATGTGGTAAAGTAGAATCTCCGATATCTTTTTTTGCATAATCCTCTACTTTAAAATGCCCAGAGCACTATCAAATAATTCGCTAATTCGATAGTGATACGGAAAGACGCAAACTGAAAATACCATTTTCAGAATTGCACTCCAATACTGCATTTTTCCCATATGCCATTTCGAGCCGTTGCCTGGTGTTTTTTAATCCAGTATTCAGGCTTGGTATTTTTTTCGCTTTATTAATGAGATTGGTGGTACGTATCTCAATAGTATTATCAATGTAAGTAACGGAAATTTCTGCGATGTGATTTTTATCAGAGAGCTTGGCATGTTTAAAGACATTTTCCACTAAGGTGATTAATACAAGTGGAATAAATTTGACACGTTTGACGATCGGGTCGTAGGTGAAATTAATAAAACGCTCACTTTCGAATCTTGAAAGCTGTAGCCTAATTAAATTTTCAGTTTGCTCGATTTCTTTTTCTAAGGGAATTGTACTGTCTTCAAACTCACAGTTGACACTATATCTCATCACATCTGACAGGGTCATTAGAAGGTTTGCAGATTTTGGTGAGGTTTTTAATATATCCTGATAAAGATAATTTATTGTATTAAATAATAAATGTGGGTTTATTTGAGCCTTTAGATAAGAATTCTGAGCCTCGTTTAGCCGAATTTCCATGTTCTTATTAGCTATAGAATTATTAAATATTTCTTCTCTGGCCAATTGAGTTTCCCTGACCCCTTTCTGGTATTCTTTAAACAGAAAATAAAAACCGGCATAACCCATAAACTGGAGTGCCCGCCATAATGTTCTAAAGACAAACCTATAATCCATAAATAAATCATCAATCTCATTCCAGGTGGTATGTAGAGTTATCTCAAGATCAAGCACAAAACTTGTTGCAAGGTAAAGAAAAAAGACAATAGTAAGTCCCAATGGAAATCTCCAAATCCAGTTCAGCCCGTTGTTAAACGTTCTTGGGTAGAAAACGTCTCCACATAAATAAAAGAGTAATATGTTGAGCAAATAATGCGTAAAGTAATTTCCTGGTTTACCATAGCCTCCGCTTGCAAGTCCGACAATTAAAATCTCCAATGCGATCAATGCCACCCAGCTGAAGATATGTATTTTATATGGTTTAAGTTTTTTCAAAATATTTTTCATCACGGCAATATTAGTTTCCTACGTAATAATAATTAGCTCCTGCGTAATAACTTGCCCAAAGGAAAGCCTGCAGGGTAGTTTCATAGAAAAATTAATTATGAAACAGCATCAAAAGCAGTTAAAAAAGAAAACGGTATTCTTTTATCGTTCAATGCAAAGGATAGGTTTAGAAAATACCGACCCGACAACCAGTAGTATCACCATTATTTCAAATGGTACACGTTTACATGTTGCTCAATAAGCGTTTTTAAAAATTAAAACCGGCCGGTTTCTATTGTGTTTTCCTCAAAATAATTGATAAGATTCTTCTTGTAATATTCAGTCATCTGGAGCTTATGTCCTGATTTAAAATAAATTAGATTTCCTGTAACTTTATCGATTTTCTTAGCATTGATAACGTGAGATCTGTGGATTCTAAAGAACAGATCGTCTTTGAAAATTTTCTCCACATCTACAAGTGTAAGGTAAACAAGGGGGTCGCCCTTAGTGGTAACCATTTTGACATAATTCCCTGCACCTTCAAAATATATAATATCTTGTTTTTTTACCTTCGTAAGTTTGCCTTTCTCACCGGTCTTGAAAAACACTGCATTCTTCAGGCACTTATGCAGTCTAGGAAGATCCTGTTCTACTACTTCCATTACACTTTGACTGAACTTGGCTTGTTTTATGGGTTTTACCAAATAGTGATTAGCCCGAACATCAAATGCTTTTAACGCATATTTTTCGTATGCACTGGTGAAAATTATACTTTTAGTTTTCGGTTTCAAGGATACTGCTAGTTCCATTCCTGAAATGTCCGGCATTTCGATGTCGAGGAATAAAATGTCAATACGATCTTTTTTGTTGATTTCCGAAAGTGCATGAACTGGATTGTTGTATGTTTTAATCAGTTCAAGATTGGGCATATTGCTTATATAGGTTGATAGTAAGGCAATAGCATGTTTTTCATCATCTACGATGACACATCTTATCTTATTGGTCATAGGTAAAAAAGGGTTTGAGAGTGAGTTTATAAGTAGATTTTTTTGAGTATTTATTTATTCAAATAGTATTTTTTTATATTAATTATCAGACTAACGGATTTGGCGATCAAAAAAGGTAAGAGAGAATCAAAGATCTGTTGTAAATGGTTTCTCAGGGAAAAAATCCTTTATTGAACATCCAAGAACTTCTGCAATTTTGTTGAGATGATTAATGTTGTATTTATCAGGCGTTTTAGGGCTTTCTACATTGCCTATAAATTTACCGCTCAAACCCATTTCTTCAGACAGTTTCTTTTGACCAAATTTTTTCAAATGCCTGATTTCACGGACCTTATCAATAACGTATTGTTCAATTTCTGAAGCTTTACCCATTGAAACGAAGTAAATAAAAACAAAAAAAATGTTAGCCCTGATATAGCAGGGTTTTTGATTTAATTGTTTATATTTGGACATATAAAATAGGTATTAAAGAGTCTTACGGTCGCAATATCTGACGCCGTGACGTAGGACAGCAGGTTAATACCCATATCTATGCGTAGATCTACTATATTTGTATATCGAAATAGATGTGGGAACTGCTGTAAATCCGTGTCACTTAAGGCGTCAGAAACTTTATTGCACCACGGTTGGTAGTTCTCACATTTATTGAACCCAACCCTTAAGACTCGTATAACCAATACGGGTATGAAGCAAAGCATCTTTAGATTAGTTTACGTTTTCCCTTTTACTTTGGTGAAGAGGCACTGCTTTATTCAAAAATCCCGACTTCAAATCAACTTTTTTTTTCTAGCCATTGTCACTTGTCCCTTTGACAGGATGTATGCGCTGAAGCCAAAAAATCCAGTATAGCCTTAATTACTACAACAGGGCGGTCATACAAAAATTAAATTGAGTATTGGTTCGCCCGCCCTGTTATTTCATCCTATTCTAACCAAACAGGAACCAATTAATTAATCAACTAACTATTATTTTTTATGAAAAAAACGACAGTTTTAATCGTTGTGGCTGTGCTTTGCCTTTTTTTTGGAGCGCATGCTCAACAAAAGATGATCAAGCCGAAGCAAACGATGGCAATTAAAGCCTTAACAATTGGAGATAAAATACCAGAAATCTTGTTTACAAAACTGATTAACTCAAAGGATGAGCAGTTTTCTACGACAGCACTTTTTGGAAAAGCAATAATAATTGACTTTTGGGCAACTTGGTGTACAAGTTGTATCTCAGGCTTCCCTCACCTGGAAGAACTTCAGAAAAAGTACCTTAAAAACTTAAAAATCATTCTTGTCGACAATTCGGACCGGGACAACCCTGAGAAAATAAGGGAATTTATTCAAAGGAGAAAAGAAAACGGTTATCAGACTACTATACCGACTGTTTTCAATGAAGCGTCTTTAGATTTATTATTTCCCCATCGCTCGATCCCTCATTACATACTTATTGGACCAGATGGAAGGGTCAAAGCTATAACTGGTAGCGAAGGGATTACTGAACAAAATGTCAAAAGCCTTATGGCAGGCCTTGACCTGGAATTAAAACTTAAGGAGGGATAACATGGAGACTTTAAAAAACGGTAAACCACAATACATTGTGGTTTGGTTTCTAGCCATACTTATGGTATTATTTTCAATCGCATCGGCGTTTGCACAGGATGAAACTGGTGTTAAAGTTTTAACAGGAAGCGTAAGTCTTTCAGAAGGAATAAATCAATCTGTCACTATTCGATCATCAAAAAACGGATCGTTGAGATCGAAGGATTCCGGAGAATTTACTTTCAAGCTTCGGGTCTTGCCTGATACGCTAACCTTCAGCTTATTGGGATTTACCTCGACCAAAAGAATTGTTGAGAAAAACTATAATTTTAATGAATCTCTAACTATCCGGATGGTACCGGATGCAAAGGACCTTGGCTCAGTAGAAATAAATACAGGTTATCAAAAGCTCAAGCCAAATGAAATTAACGGGACGGTATCAATAATCAGCGAAAAAGCGCTAAATGCAACTCAAGGTACTAATATCCTAGATAGGTTAGCAGGTCAAACTTCTGGTTTGCTAGTGAATATTGGGAAAACTTCTCCAAATGCTTCGCTTAACATTTCAGTTAGGGGATTAGGCACCATTAACGGCCCGCTTGACCCCTTGATTGTTCTTGATGGATTTATATATGAGGGTGATGTCAATAACATTAATCCTAACGATATTGAGAACGTATCTATATTAAAGGATGCCTCAGCCGCATCAATATGGGGCGCTCGAGCTGGTAATGGCGTAATTGTAATCACATCTAAAAAGGGTAAGCTTAATCAGAAAATGCAATTGAGTTTTTCAAGCAGTTTGCAAGTGCAGGCCTTGGCAAATCTGATGGAGATTCCGCTAATGACTGCTTCTGATTATATAGACGTCGAAAAATTAATATTTGATGCTGGATTTTTTGATGATCAAATATCAAGATTTCCTTACTTAAGTTTAACGCCTGCAGTAGAGAACTTTTTATCGCTTAAACAAGGAAAGATTAATCAAAGTCAGTCTGATGCATTCTTGGATAAATTAAGAACTCAGGATGTTAGAAAATCCTATCAAGACAATTTTTATACTAACCCTGTAACTCAGCAATATTCACTAAACCTTAAAGGGGGAGGCGAAAATTATAGTTATCTAATGGGGGCAAGTTATGATAACTCTTTATCCGAAAACTATATTAAGAGTGATAAAATTAACTTACACTTATCCAATCAGTTTAAACCGGTTAAAAATCTTACCATATCTACTAATATTTACCTCACCACTGCAACTTTTAAGTCTGGACGGCCCGCTTATGGCACCTTAAATATTGGGCAGAGAAATCCTACTTATTCCATATTTAGCGACGAATCCGGTATCCCATTAACTATCGCCAGGGCTTACCGTAATGCCTATACTGATACTGCCGGTTCGGGTAGATTGTTAGATTGGAAATACTATCCAACTGAAGAATATAAACACAATATTCAAAAAATTAATAGGTCGGAGGTATATGGAAGTGTTGGCGCTAATTATAAAATATTCGAATTCCTAAATGCAGAACTTAATTATCAATTGCAGCGCCAGAATTCCAAGGAGCAGTTTGAATCTGATAAGTACAGTTTTTTTTCGAGAGATATTGTGAACTCATTCAGCCAGTTAAACCGAGCGACTAATCAGATTATTTATCCGGTTCCACTGGGTGGGGTAATGAATTACGGCGATTCAAGGACTCAGTCTAGCACTGGTAGATTTCAGTTGAATCTAGATAAATCTTTCGGTGCCCATGTGATTAGAGCGATAGCGGGGCTTGAGGCGAGGGATGTACAAAATTTAGGATCGAGTTCGGTATTCCACGGTTATAACGGGGATCCGCTAAGTTATTCGAATGTTGACGTGGTAAATTTCTATCCTGATTTTTTAACCGGAAGTAATAAACAAATAGGGAGTAATGGCGCCCTTACCCATACCACTTATCGTTTTATGAGTTTCTATGGGAATGCTTCATATAGCTACCTCGGCCGATACCTCGCATCTGGAAGTGTGAGAAGAGATGGATCGAATATTTTTGGAGCCAATACTAATGATAAATGGAAACCACTTTGGTCTTTGGGATTAGGATGGGTTGCATCCAATGAAAAATTCTATGCTCTCCAATGGCTTCCCGTTCTTCGATTTAATGCAACTTTTGGATATACTGGAAATGTTGATTTGACAAAAACATCTCTCCCGATAGCGGGATATGCAACTAATAACCAGTCAGGACTTCCTTTTACCAGAATTAGTAGTATCAATAATCCTGATTTAAAATGGGAGCAATTATCTCAATTAGATTTGAAAATGTCTTTCGAAACAAGGGGCCGCTGGTTATTTGGTGCAATTTCCTATTTCCTTAAAAAGGGAACAGATTTATATGGATCTGCTCCATATGATTACACAGCTTGGGGCGCAAGGAACGAGCTAACGCGCAATGTTGCTGACATGAAAGGTTATGGTGTTGATGCAGAATTTCATTCGAAAAATATCACTACTAAAGACTTTGAATGGAGTTCTGATTTGTTTTTTAATTTCAACAAAAACAAAACCGTTAAATACTATCGTCCAACTGGGACAGGTCTTTATAGTTTTATCGGAGCAGGAAAAGAAATTATTCCGATCGTAGGGCTACCATTATACGGTATAACTTCATTTAAATTTGGAGGCCTTGATAATGCAGGTAATCCTTTGGGCTATCTTAATGGGCAATTGAGTAAAGATTATTCTGCTATTTTAAGAGAGGGAAGTACAACAGGCAATAATTTAATCTTCAATGGTGTTTCAAGCCCTGCCGTTTATGGTTCCCTGATTAATAACTTTACCTACGGTCGGATTAGCCTTTCCTTTAATATTAGCTATAGACTTGGATATTACTTTCAAAAGCAGACTATTAATTATTATTCGCTGATTAATTCAGGTATTTCTCACAGTGATTATGCTTTAAGGTGGCAAAAGCCTGGTGATGAATCTCAAACGAATATTCCGTCGTTTTTATATCCGGTTGATGCAAATAGGGATGTGTTTTTTGGAAATTCAGATGTTAATGTGTTAAGGGCAGATAACATTCGCCTTCAATATGTAAATCTTTCCTACAGATTTGAATCGGGGAAATGGAAATTTCCGTTGAGAAATCTTGAGTTTACGGCAGGGATCCAAAATGCTGGTCTTTTATGGACAGCAAATACAGAACATTTGGATCCGGATTATCTCAATTCATTTAATAATACTAAAAATTATGTTTTAAGCCTTAAAGGCAGTTTTTAAAAATAATGATTATGAAAAATATTAGAATTTTAAGGATATTAGGACTGCTTATATTTTGCAGTAGTTTAATGAACTGCAAAAAGTTTTTAGAGGAGAAATCTGATTCTAGACTGGTTGTACCGCAGACTTTAGCGGACATTCAGGGACTTCTCGATGATGCTGGTGTTATGAATTATCCAGTTACGCCCTCATATGGGGAAACCTGTTCGGATGATTATTTTCTTCTTCCCGCTACTCTTAACAAACTTCCCGCTATAACATTGGAGTTTTATTCATGGAAACCGGTTAACCTTAATTTTTCCAACGACTGGTCTAAAAGTTACCTGCCGATTTACAACTCCAATCTTAGCATCGAACTGATAAAAAAGATTCCACGTACTACAGGAAATGCTTTAGAGTGGGACAATGTTAAAGGGTCAGCACTGTTTTTTCGCTCTTTTTACTATTTGGCATTGACTGCACAATATGGCCTTGCCTATGATGAGCAGACTTCGGATAAGGATCTGGGTATTGTTATCCGAGAGACTTCGAATTTTAATGACCTATCGGTCCGCTCGACCGTAAAAACCTGTTACGAGCTCGTGATTCATGACTTGCAAGAGGCGATACAGTTGCTGCCCAATTATCCAAAACACCCATTACGTCCCTCCAAAGCAGCTGCCTATGCTTTATTGGCAAGGGCAGGCCTTTATGTAAGGGATTATAACCTTGGCCTGAAGTATTCGGAACTTGCCATTAAGCTAAAGCCAGAGCTGATGGATTATAATGGAGATACTGACTTGAATGCCTTAACCGCGAATGTCCCAGTTAAAAAATTCAATAGGGAAACTATATTTTATACAGAAATGTTGGGCGGCCTTAATTTACATGCACCAGTATACGCAACCATAGACACCAACCTTTATGCTTCTTATAACATAAATGACCTCCGAAAAACTGCCTTTTTCAGACTTGTAGCGGGTTACCCGGTTTATAAAGGAAGCTACTCTTCTAACGCAAGTACCCTTTTCAGCGGTCTTACTACTAGCGAGCAGTACCTTACCAGAGCTGAATGCAAGGCCTTTCTAGGAGATGTATCGGGCGCAATGAATGATGTCAATTTTTTATTGACGAAACGGTGGAGGAAAACAGTTCCGTTTACGCCCCTTTCTGCTTCTGATAAATCTTCGGCACTTTCAATTGTGCGATTTGAACGTAGAAAGGAGATGTTGATGCGGGGAACTAGATGGGCAGATATTAAACGGCAGAATAAGGAAGGTGCGAACATTACTCCAACCCGGATTGTGAATGGGAAACTAATTCAGTTAGTACCATCTTCCCGCTTTTATGCATTGCCACTACCCGCTGATATTATTGATTTAACAGGAATGCCACAAAATAATTAGTTTAATAGGGTAGTAATGGAAATACATGGCAGGACTGGATGGTCCTGCCTGTATAAGTTAATTGGATTTATTTGTAATATTCATTGATCCGTCTGCCGAGCCGTCAACAAAGTATGTTCCGTGAATAGCATCTAAGTCCGCACTGATATTAAGGGTAGATTTCAAAGTTGGTGTGCTGCCTGTGTTTACATAATTTGCATCCACTTCGATGGTACATGGGCGTTGGTTAACATTATCACAGCTTAATGGCGGTGTTGTAACCCAATTCGTTTCTTGCTCTACATCAGCCTGAGCAGCTGCTAATGGACCATTGTAATAGAAAGTATATCTGGCTCTCTTATCAGATTTTTCTGATGATGATTTAAAAGCAGACATACTCACTACAAGTATTGCGGTAAATGCAAAGGCTAATAAGCCTTTTAAATTAAAGATATTTGTTTTCATGTTTAAGAATGCTTTTTACTTTTGAAAAAGCAAGCGAAAAAGTTCGGTAAGTAAATTATTAAAGTTTAAAATGATATTTAAGCGGACCGTTACTGTTTTTCGCTGCCGGCTTGTTTTTGAATATTTTATGCTCCGGTAACCTCCTTTCTTGTTTTGTTCAAAATTTTGATAGCAATTATATTTAAGGAAAGAAAAAATAGATTAAAGAAAAAATGTGACTTCCATCCGAGCAATTCAAGTACACCGCCACAGATACATGGTGTGCTCCTGAAAAAATGGGAGAGGATTAACACGATGTAAATGGTGAAAATTGTTAATAATGCTACCGAAAATACTAATCCAATCTTTTTTGTGGCTTCAATTAAAAGTAGAACAACAAGAAACAATTCTACAGCAGGAAGCAGGTAAACGAAAATTTCAGAAAATTCTCTATTTGAAAACTGGAGATATAATTCATGTTTAAACTTATCAAATTCTGCAAGTTTCCATAAAGAAGTATAACCCCACAGAATAATGAGCGCATTGGTACAATAGGTCAGCCATATGTTGGTTTTTATTTTCATTTTCTTAATTGATAGACCAAAGTTGAATACAGAAAATTTGTTTCTTAGCTATTGCAGCTTAGAAAATGCGCATTAAATTTTTTTGCAAAACAAATGCAGCTTAGATTGGACCGTATTTTAGATCCTAATCTTTTTTATTTCGAATTGCGCTTAAGGTATTTGGGTGGGTTCCTAGGAACCTGGCAACATCGTTTATTGGTATGATCTGGAAAATTTCTGGTTGTTCTATTAAAAGGTTTTCTAATCTTGTAGGTACATCATGTGCATGTAAATTGAAACCATGATGTAAAAGTTCAGTTAACTGGATCTCGCTTATTTTTGACATGAGCATATGAAACTCAGGGAAGTTTTGGTATAGTGTGTAGATATGTTTATTTGGTATTACCATTAATGCTGAATCAGCAATAGCCTCAACGGTTAGCTCGAAATCGTCGGTGTTTAACTCTTTAAATTTGGGGATTAAGGTATTTTGAAGATGGAGGCGTACCAAACGGTTATCTGGATTTTGCTTACTATCTAAGCTTGTTTTTAGGTTTCCACGTTCTACAAAAGTTAGTGGAAACATCTGGTTGTGTTCTGGGCTTAGCTTAGCGTGTTTCTTGATATCTAGTTGCGCAAGGGCAACATTTAGATAGGCTCTTAGCCCTGGTGAAGTTTGATGAATTTCATCAAGTACTTCAAAGAATTTTTCATGGTTCATGTTTTTAAGCAAATAAACCATTCTGCGAAAAGCTCGTCAAGTGGCTAAAACTGCCACCCCGGGCCACCCCCACATTTAATTAACTATTTAGTAGTAATTTTGAGCTGTGGCGAGCATTTTGCCAAGTTTTTCTATAATCTTTTTAATATCCTCTGGTGCGTGAACATAGTAGGCATTTTTGAAGCTCTTCTCAGATATTTCATCTTTTTCTGTAGTTCCTACATTTGCAATTACATACTCATGAATTTTTTTAGCTTTTTGTTCTGTTATAATTCCGCACTCTACATTTAAGAACACATAGAATGCTAGCTGTTTTACTGAAAGGGATACTTTGTAGTTCGCATTTAGGATCCCGGCGTTGATTAACTCTGAGGTGATAAAGTCAAGTTCTTTTAAGAACTCTAGCTCAGCGTCTAAAAAAATGATGATTTGTTGCTTCATTTTTTTAGAAGGCTTGTCAAATAGCTTTTTTCCAGAAGGTAATAGTTGTTCTAATTCTTTTTTCGTAGATATGATTTGCCTGTACTGTTGCGTAATGCTTCGCTCTTTTAACGAGCTATTTCTGATTTCTTTATAATAGTAGCTCATAAAATCAGGATGGTCAAATCCAACTTTTAACAAAATGTTTTTAACATCCCGATGATCTTTTATGGATTTAAAATTATCGTTGAAATACTTTGCTAATTTTTTTTCATACCGAATTTTGCTAAAAGTTCCTCCACTTTCCATTAAAATGTTTTCTAAGGTATTTGTGAGCTCCTCTTCAGCACCAAGATTTTGAAAAATGGCAATCATTGCTTGTGTGTCCTTCAATTTAATTGTAGCGATTCTTCTTGCCCTTGTTTGAGATATTTTTTGATTAAAATCAAAGTAGGTAGCATGAAAATCGATAAGGTGATCAATTAGCTTTTCAGAGAGTTCAAGCAACCTATTTAGAATAGTTTCCTCAGATTCCCTCAGTTTATCAGCGCTTGTTAACCTCAACTCTATTAATTTTATAAGCCGGACGACACTGTTTTGTTGAAAACGTATAAAGCTTTTTGTGCTTTTTTTTCCATTTGTTGGTGCGTAGCAGTCTATGTTGCTAATGATCCTGTTATATTCATTTTGAAGGTCTTCAATTGGATCTAGATCATTAAAGTCTTCCTCGTTTTTATCAATTATTACACTATAGTAATGCCAGAAATATCCAAGTTCAAATGTCATAGCGGTAATTTTTCTATCAAATTACTGGCTGATAATTTTGAAACCCAAAGTTTTACGCAGATGGGGTTTTTTATTATGCGCAGATAGGTGTTGGCCGTGACGGATAGCTTACCTGCCTGCCTAAGAGAACTATGAAACATATAAAATCTAATCTTCCCAAATAGATATAAACCACTTCATGCGGAGAAAAAGGTAAGGGGGTGGCACTTTCTGCCACCCTTTTGAAACTTGACCAAGATTTAAACTTTTTGTCCATTTGCAACATATAACCATCTATTAATACTCTAAACTATTAACACTTTATGACTAAGATTGATGCTCTTTTTAACACCCTTCAAAAAATCTATTTTATTTTACATCACTATCATCTAAAAAATGCCGCAGGAGAACCGGAACCTGACGACCAACAGTTAAACCGGCAGCAGGTCAAAGAATATCTTGGCATTAGCGAGAGTACTTACAAACGCAAGGTTCGCGAGGGTGCTTTGCATCCGATGAAGCTTCCAGGTGGGGATAATTTTATAAAAGCTTATTGGCAGATGAGTACAAGGAAAGTGTAAGAAAGGGGCGGATTTAGGTCTATCATAAATTTGATTTTTCTAAATAGCCTGTGCGCTTTAGCTCATGATTAAGCCAAATTCTTACTCAGTAGTTCACAATTGGCCCAATTTGGTTCAAAATGTCGCAATAACTATTTCTTGGATTAGGTTTGAAATAGGAGAAGGAAGAATAGCTTTCCTTTTCATGGAAGCCAATAGCTATTACTTTTTGGCAAATGTTTAATCAGAATTTAGGTTATGTCAACTTTATTATTTTGTCACGTATAACAGATAATGTACCCGTGCGAATTTTTTACAGCGAAAGTAATTTTAGTTAAATGTTGGCCTATGTTTAATTTGAGGCTAATCCTGCGCCAATGAGCAGGCTCCATAATGACTGTTTAACTTTTAAATAAAACCCTATGTTAATTACTCAATCTGAACAAATCTATTTGGAGATGACCGCCAAGCTGCATGAAGAAAAAGCAAAACTTATTACTGATGTGCAACGTCTCTCATCGTCTCTTACGATAGTTGAAGGTGCAGTTACCCATTTGCAATCATCGCTTGAGAAGCTCGGCTTTGCCAATGACGCGGAAGAAATCCAGTTTTTTAAGGTTATTAAACCAAAATTTTATAGCTGGAAAATTTTTATTATTGAACAGTATAATGTGTTCTCCAATGTCCCTGTTGACACTTTTGAAAGAATCCGAAGCTATTACACCAAAGAGATTGATTTTTTGCAACGATATTTTGACCAGAACCAATTTTTGTACCAGTATTATCTAAGCGATGAGTGCTCACTTGATAACGATTATTTTCTCAGGCGTAACCGTGAGAGTATCCATGCATTAATTTTCCCTGGAAAATTTGAGACAAAAGGAGACTATATTTTCGCCAAGTTCAGAGCCTATGAGCTCTTGAGAGAATTCCTTTTAGTTAGGATAAGATTGATTTATACTGATCAAGATTCCTCAATTTTTCAGTTCGTTACTAAAAGCTCCAAACTTACGTGGACTGATGACAAGGTTAAGCTGGTGGAACTTGCTTATGGGATTTACTTCATGGGATCTTTGAATGATGGCAAAGCTGATATATCGCAGGTTGTCGATGTTCTCGAACGAACCCTTAATGTGGATTTGGGAGTTGCTTATCGAAAATTTATAGATATCACCAGGCGAAAAAACAAAGGATATACAATTTATTTAGATGGAATGCGGGATGCGATCAATAATCACATCACTGAAAAGCATAGGTTTGGTTCTCGTGGGTCAAAAAAATAAATTTGGCGAAAACCTATTTTTAATGGTTAATTCTTTCGAACCTTTTGAAAGGTGTCAAAAAAAATTAATGCTGAAGCGCATGACAAATGTAGAAATTACAATCTGATAGACCAGTTTCAATTCTAACTAAATTTCAACTACTATTTCCTCTTTTTTGTTCCTCTTTCCTAAGTTTGAATATCCTTTTCCATACTGTTTTGAAGACAAATAAAAATCTCTAACACCTTTTTGAAAGTGTCAATCCCATCATCATTCCATATGCAATTTTGAGCCAACAAAAGAGTTGGTCTTTGACATTTAGGAATGAAACATTATCTCGCTATCCGCGGGAAATTTTGCGAAGCTTTGAGATGACGTCAAAAAGGTGAAAGCGCATTGGCAGACAGTGGTCCGGCTTGTAGAAGCTGACGTGAGTAGTTCCGAAAACATATAATATAGAGGCTCTTCTTTTGAGCTTTAAATTTAAGGGGCGCATGCCCCTTTTTTGTTTACAGATTCTAACTTCAATTCTTATGTCCGAATTTCTTAATGTGAATGAGATCAAGGAAAAAGTTTCCTTACTAAATCTATTGAATAAGCTTGGCTTTGCCGCTCAAAAAGTGTCCGGTAGTGAACATTTTTTTCTTAGCATGCTCAGGGAAGAATACACAGCCTCTCTTTGTGTTAATGATAAGCTTGGGGTTTGGTATGACCACGGCGCCGCCGGGGTATCGGGTATCAAAAGCGGAAGCATTATCGATTTTGGCCTTGCATATTGGTATCCGGCCAGCTTTCCTGAAGTGCTGAAAAAGATTGTTGAGTATGCCGGAGTTCCCCTGGAAAAATCCCACGATATTCCAGCGGTTTATGCAGAGCGAAAAACGGCATTGAAATCGTCCACTTATCAGATCAATTCGATATCTGAAACAATCACTAACCCTGCTATTAATGCCTACCTTAATATGAGGGGAATAGGCTCGGTTGCCGCCGGGCATTTGTATGAACTGCATTATAGTATACTTGATAGTAAAAATAAGTCCAGGAATTATTTTGCGTCCGGGTGGCCAAACGAAAACGGAGGCTGGGAAGTAAGGAATAAATATTTCAAGGGCTGCCTAGGGCATAAGGGAATGAGTTTTCTGCAGGGAGCAGCCAATCGGTTAGCTGTCTTTGAGGGGTTTTATGATTTTATGAGCTGGAAGGTCGAAAATCCAAAAGACCCGGCTTCAACGCTTATATTGAATTCACTTTCATTTCTTCAATCTGCCAAAGCCCGCGCCAAACAGTTTGCCTCAATTGAAATATACTTTGACCACGATCGGGCTGGTATGTTAGGCTCTGAGGAATTTGCTGCAGATGTTGCGGGAAGCGTGGACTGCGCCTTTAAATATGAGGGTTTTAAGGATTATAATGAAAAGCTAACTGCTGGCTTAAGTGCATCAAAAAAATCTTTGGACAAGCCAATGATTTTCAGCGCCGAAAATGGTTTTGGTAGGTGATATATTTCTATATTCAAATATGTTTATAGCGCTATATTAGCTAGTTGTAGTTGTTACTTTATTTGTAGCAATACATATTTTATATTCAAATATCTATATAGCGCTATATTTACCTAGATGTAGATTAATATATCCCAAACAATGCATGTCTCTATGTTCATATATTTGCCTATCAGGATATATGTATATATACTAGTTTGATTCGATAATGAGCTTCATTAGTTTAAGCCTGGCCAACAGAGGCTTATTGATCTTACTTTCAGGGTTAGCTCTGAGGGGTCCAAAATGGCTTTCCAAAAATTGGTCGAAATCCAGGACCTTAGTGGCTTGATTTAAAAATACCGGCATTTCCGGTCTTTGACAATTCTTAAAAAACTCTTCTAGTTCCTGCAACTCCATTTGCCAAAGTTAAACTTAGATATGCTCTTTGTTGGCATCAACATATAAAGAAATTGGTAATTACCTGAATTCTTAGATTTTAATCTTCAAATACTCCTTAGACATATCTAAACCGTTTGGTTTTTTAGTCTGCAAGTTGTGTTTTTGTTGCTCAAAAACCCTTTAACTTGCCCGCTTTTTTCGCCGAAGGTGGCGAGCGGGGGTTAGAAAAAACGTCGCAACTAGTTTTTCTTTTTTAGGAGGATGTTATTTAAACACTTTATATGACTAAGAAAAAAAATGGTAGGCCATTGAAACCTGAAGGTAAGCGATCCAGATTCCTTAAAGCCAGAGTTAATGAAGAAGAATATGCAATTGCTTGTAACCTTTGGACAGAACTTGGCTTAAAGGAAAGTGATTTTCTCCGACAGAAGATTTTAAAACCTTCATCTGTTTCAATTAAAATAAACGCAGGCCACGCTTTAAAAAGTTTAGATGATGTTGGTGCAGAGATAGGAAGGTCAGGAAACAATATCAACCAACTTGCCAGACATGCAAACGCACTGAATAAACAAGGTATGCTATCCAGTGGTATTGTCGAACAATTCAATGGGTTATTTTCAGACTATATTTTTTTGTTTAGGGAGATGGAGAAAAAAACGCGTGAACTGCTCCGGCTCTTGAAAGCTTAAGATATGATCGTTAAGATTCTCTGGAAGTCAAAGACCTTTAAAGCAGTCAGGTACAATACCAACAAAGTAGAAAAAAATAAGGGTGAACTTGTAAAGGTATTTGGCTTTGGGGCATTGGAAGGATTAGCGGAAGTAAAACCGCAGGACTATATTAACTACCTATCTGCAATGGCGGCCAGAAATCCAAGAGTGATAAATTCACAGTTTCATGCGATGATCTCTCCAAAAGGAAGATCCCTAGACAAAAATGAGCTGGTCACCTTAGCTGAAAAATGGCTTCTAGCCATGGGATATGGCGATCAGCCCTATCTTCTCATTTTTCATAAGGATACCCAAAATAACCATATTCATATGGTTTCTTCGAGAGTAGACCGGGAGGGGAATAAGATTTCCGACAGTTTTGAAAATATCCGTGCTTACAGGGTACTTAATAAGCTTACTGGTAAAGATGAAAAGGTTGCCGCAGAAAATGCTTTGGTAAAGGCACTGCAATATCGCTTTACTACACGCCCACAGTTTTTGATGATTCTTGAAAAGCAGGGCTATTCTTTGCATTTAGTGGATGGATCCTACAAGGTTTCAAAGTTTGGCGAACAGGTTGGAAGCATAGACTCATTGAGGGTAGATGAGCGCATATCAAACGGTAGTTCTTCTCAAGAAAGAAAACAACAGTTAAAGAAAATCTTTGAGAAATACAGATCACTCACAAGTGCTGAAGTTTATCTAATTAGGGAAAAGCTTCCCGGTGGTGGACAGGGCAGGTTGCTGGGATATTCATCTGATCTCTGCGATAAACTTTCCTCTTCATTTGGTATTCAGTTTATTTTTCATTTTAAAGATGAAAAACTTCCCTATGGTTATACAGTTTTAGACCATTCCGGAAAAAATGTTTTCAAAGGCAGCGAGATTATGGCTCTTTCCAGATTTATGGAAGTTGGACAATCTGCCATTGATGTCGATATTCCATATGACTATTCAGAACCTGGCGCAGGTGGCAACAGAGATCAATTTGTTCCAAATGAAGAAATGTTATTATCTATTCCGGTAAATGGTGAATTTTTCGAAAGGGATAGTGAACTATCAGGTACTTCATCGATAGGAGATTTTTCTATAGGGTTTGATATATCTGATGACATTGACGATGAGCAGATTCTGGGACGAAACCGAAGAAAGCAAAGGAAAGCCAGAACAAATACACGCTAAAAATAAATGCTTATGGTTATACTAATTGGAAACCAGAAGGGTGGTGCCGGTAAAAGTACCCTCTGTCTGTTACTGGCCTACTATCTTGCCATGATCAAAAAAAAGAAAGTCACCGTACTGGATATGGATTATCAAGCATCGATTTCGGGGAAATTTGAAAAGGCAAAGATACTGGAGAACGATCCCATTTATGAGGTCATTCCCTCTGATCTAAAATATTTTCCTGCACTGCTTGAACTTTTAAACCAGAATCGGGATGAGTTCGTGCTTATTGATCTTCCAGGTAAAATGGATGATGATCTTTTGATTCCCATTATCAGCGCAGCTGAGCTAATCATCTGTCCATTTAATTATGATGAATTTTCTGTTGATAGCACCGTGCTGTTTTCCCTGGTCTGCAGAGAGATCAATAATCTTTCGCCAATGGTATATGTGCCTAACCGGATTAAAACGACTGTAAAGTATGAAACCAAAGAAGAGGTAGACAGGGTGTTGTGCAGGTTTGGCAAAGTCTCGCCCAATATCGCCGATCGCGTGGATTTTCAGCGTGTGGGTACAATTCATATCCCTGCTAACGTGATTCCTGTTTTTATGCCGGCACTGGAATTTATCTACAGCAGCTTTATGCAGAAAGGCAAGAAACCATGAGCAAAATTAAGTCACTTGCCGATCAGCTGAAATCGAAGCTTGAAGAGCAGAAAGAGGAATCGAAAATTTTGTTGGTAAAAACTTCCTCTAGTGCACCCTTTGATAAAAAGGTTGGCTCCAAAGAGATAGTTGTAGATGCTAAACAATTGGATAGCTTTCTCTCATCCCTTCGGGAATATAATATGGATGGGCAGGAGAAAATTCTTATCCGGATAGATAAGCGAACACTGAATCTGCTAAAGCAGCTAAAGACTGCTTGCAACATCGACATGACCCGAGTCATTGTTTTTTCCCTTCATCAATATCTCAAAGCCCACCCTTGGCTAAATCAATACATTTCTCAAACCCTTAAAAATATGACCCATGAGCTGGACTAATTTTCTGATCGTAATTTTTATTGTTTATCTGGTTTATTATTCCTTGAACCTCTTCTTTGACCTTTTTCTCTCACCCAGAACTCCGCAGGGCGAGATTGCAGAAGATGAACTTTTCTTTACCCAGACCTTTACTCCGGAACTTATTACACCGGATGAGAAAATAGAGGAGGTTACTTCTGTGGACGAGGCCTACAAAAAAGAAAAGCCTATTACCTCTATTTCAACAGGTACGGTCGCTTCCAGTGGAGGCATCAGCCTGAAACATCTTTTCGCTCTTGCTAAGGATAACCTAATTGAACATACCAGGGCAATACCTTACTAAATCTTCATGAGGGTTTATTTGTTTTATTTAAGAGCAGCGCTAGCTGCTTTTTTTATGCTCTTCACTTTTTCGAGCAACGCCCAGCCTGGAATCTCAGAATTCTATTCAGCATCTGCTGAGGTAAACCGGTGGTATTTTTCTCTATCCGATCTGGTACTGGTTATTGGTGCAATAGCAGGAATTCTTGGGGGATTAAGGGTTTATGCCAACTGGCAGATGGGCAAGCACCACATCGATGCGCAGGTTATGGGCTGGTTCTTTTCATGCCTCTTTTTATCGCTCATCGGCGTATTCCTGCGTGGACTATTCAGACTGTAACGCAATTTTTTATTCACTTTTTAATATTTTTTTATGACAGGAAAAAGCAAAAAACTTTTGTCATTGGCCACGGTATTAGGTTTAGTGCAGACGGTTACTGCCCAGACTGGCGGCGGAACAACAGGGATCAACGCAGCGACTTCCTCGCTGACCTCTTATGTAGATCCGGTTTCTACACTTACCCTTGCGATTGGTGCCGTGGTTGGTATCATAGGCGGCGTACGTGTTTATATTAAATGGAACTCTGGCGATCAGGACATCAATAAAGAGATCATGGGCTGGGGTGGATCCTGCCTATTTCTGGTTTTGGTGTCGGTAGTGATCAAGGCCTTTTTCGGGGTCTAATTATGAGGATGTATCCAGTTTACAAGGGGCTGCAAAAGCCCCTTGTGTATCGGGGTTTCAAGGGAAAGTTTATTGCCTATGGAATTTCTTCTCTAGGGCTTGGACTGGTAATGGGCGGGATGACCGGAGCAATTGTAAATATGTACATAGGTGGTCTAGTTACAATTCTTTCAATTGCTGCAGGACTCTTTTATACTTTTTCAAAACAGTCATCAGGACTGCATGACAAAACAAGGTCAAAAGGAATTTTTATTCATCATATTCATTTAAGGCGGGGTTATGGGAAAACAGGAATTTAAATTGCCATACGCTGGAATAGAAGAGATGAACGGGCTTGCCATCCTTTATGGTGAGGCAGGGGATTTTTCGGTAATTATCTCGATTGAAAATCCGGTGCTCATCTATTCAGCCGATCCGGCTGCTTACCGGGCTTTTCACCATCTGCTCTTGAACGTTATCAAAATTCTTGAAGAGGGGTATATCCTGCAGAAACAGGATGTATTTGCCAAAAAGACTTTTCAGGTAACATCGCAAAGTGAGCCTTTGCAACAAAAATATGATGAGCATTTCGCAGGCCGGGGATATATAAATCATTCAAGCTATCTGGTTTTGACCAGGCAAGTGAAGCGAAGAGCTATGTATGTTTATGACAAAAAAGCCCTTCTTGATTTCATCTCCAACGTTGCAAAAGTCAGTGAATTGCTAAAGGGTGCATCAGTTTTTTCAAAGGTGTTATCCCGGGGAGAAATCGAACGCTATGTGTCGCGGATGCTTGCCATGGATTTTTCTTCTGAGCATTTTTCGCTAAATAACCTGAAGGCTGGTGAAAGCGAAATTGGTTTGGGAAAAAAGGCTATCCGCTGTATGAGCCTGGTTAATATCGACTCCATCGATATGCCTGAATCCATTGGGCCATACCTAACAGTCAATGATGGTAAAGGCCTTGTTGAATTTCCGATGGATAATCTTTCCTTTTTATCCACGGTTCCGGGAATCTCTAGCCTTGTTTATAACCAATTGATCGAAATTCCTTCGCAAGGCATAACCTTAAGCAAGCTTCAACTTAAGCGAAAGCGCCATTCGGGAGTTCCCGATCCGGCCAATCAGATGTGCGTAGAGGATATAGATCAATTACTGGTAGATGTTGCACGGGAGAATCAGCTACTGGTCAACGCTCATTATTCTATAATAGTTTGTTCTGACGCGACCCAGCTGGATACCAGCTGTAATTTTATCGAAGCTTCGCTATTTGGACAGGGAATCATTCCATCTAAAAATGCATATAACCAGATGGAACTTTTCAGGAGCTGCATGCCCGGCAATGCGGTCGAACTAAAAAAATACGATTGGTTCCTGACTACTTCGGATGCTGCGCTTTGCCTGTTTTATAAAGAAAGACTGATGCGCGATGAGCCGTCCAAATTCTTGATGCGTTTTACAGATAGACGAGGGATTCCAGTTGGCATAGATCCTGCTGATCTTCCAATGGATTCCGGACGGATTACCAACCGCTCAAAGTTTGTTCTGGGGAGCTCAGGAACAGGTAAATCATTCTTCATGAATAGTTTATTGGAGCAATATATGCTTTACAACTATGATGTGGTGATTGTAGATGTAGGCCACTCCTATTCAGGTCTTTGCAGTTATTTCGGTGGAAAGTATTATACCTATACTGAAGGCAATCCCATCACAATGAATCCTTTTCTGATTTCCGAGCCAGAATACAACATAGAGAAAAAGGATTTTTTAAAAACGCTGATCGGACTGCTGTTGAAAGGGGCAGATGGGAATGTTTCACAGATTGAGGATACCGTATTTTCAAATGTGCTTTCCGCCTACTATTCAGATTTCTTTTTAGGGGAAGGTGATTTCGAGCTTTGCTTCGATTCCTTTTACCATTATTCGGTAGCAAAGATTGAAGAAATTAAGCGAAATGAAAAAATCAGTTTTGATCTCGATGAATACAGGTACGTGCTTAAAAAGTTTTGTGTGGGGGGCGAGTACGGCAGGCTACTGAATGAAAGTGCTGATTCTTCTGATTTTACCGAGCGGTTTATTGTCTATGAAATCGACTCCATAAAAGAAAATAGGGTTCTTTTTCCAATTGTAACACTGGTCATTATGGATCTGGTTTTGCAGAAAATGAGGCACCGTTCAGGCCAGCGAAAAGCACTCATAATTGAAGAAGCGTGGAAAGCAATTGCCTCTCCGTTAATGGCAAACTACATTTTATACCTCTATAAAACCATGAGGAAATTTTGGGGAGAACCGATAGTGGTGACCCAGGAACTTGGTGATATAGTCGGGAATGCGGTGATCAAGGACTCAATTCTGGCAAGCTCGGATACCATATGCTTGCTAGACCAGTCTAAGTTCAGAGGCAATTATGATGAGGTGGCCAAACTTTTGGCCCTGAATGATGTGGAACAAAGAAAGATCTTTACCATTAATGCCCTTGATAATAAGGCTGGCAGAGGGAAATTTAAAGAGGTTTACATCAAGCGAGGAAGCACTGGCGAGGTGTATGGGGTAGAGGTGTCGATTTTTCAGTATCTCACTTTCACGACAGAAAAACCGGAAAAGACGGCTGTAGAATCCTACGTAAGCCGATATGGTTCCTACCCGTTAGGCCTCGAGGCCTTCGTTGCAGACATGAAAATCAGCTGTCTTGTGCTGCCTGATTTCGTCAAAAAAGTCAATTCATCTATCACCAGCTAATTTTTATAATATGATTTTGCAAAAGATATTCATCTGTTTTTTAATTGGTCTATTTGCTTTAGGTGCATCTGCCCAAATTTATGTTGACCCAACGACAGCTGCTGCCACTGCCGCGCACGCAGGGGTTATGAATAGCGGTTTGTCGCGCACGAGCAATAACCTCACATTAGTTCAAAGAGCTCAGCTTGCCGTAACGGGACAGCTTGGAATTGTAAATGATCTCCAGTCAACTATTTACAGAGGGCTTTCTGAAGTTTCCGGGGTAATGAGATCCCTGCTTGCGGTGAAGGATATTTATGAGATTTCGCAGGATATCGTTATTGATGTGAATAAGGCCATAAATATAACCTCCAATGACCCGGTACTTCTACTTTTCGCCGAAGGAGGCGCTCGGGAGTTTAAAACACGTTCTATAAATCTCGCCGCCGAGGTAAGCGCCTTTGTGTTGAAGGATGGTAAGGATGCGTTGATGGATTCTGGGGAAAGGGCAAAACTGCTCAATAGGATCGTTACTGAACTGACCATCCTTAGGGGAGTAGCATATGGGATGTATCGAACGATGTACTGGGCTAAACAGCGCGGCATTCTCAATTCGCTAAATCCCTATGCCGGGTATATTAATATTGATAAACGGATAGCGGATGATATTTTAAGGAATGCCAAAATGCTAAAGCAATGAAAAATGCAGTGTTTATAACGATACTACTTTTTCTCTCACTAACAGGAAAGGCGCAGTTAAATGTTGGACTTTTGCACCAGCTCGTGGGGGATAGCAAAACCGAGCATGGCAAACAGTCAGACGCCAGGGATAGGCAGGTTGAATCTGCGGCAAACGAGCAGGTAAACAAAACATTAATGGTGAGGCTAAAGGATAAGTACCGGGATATTCAGTCCAGGTTTAAAACACTAGGCCTTGCTATTGATGCCGCCCAGATTGGAATTGAAGCTTACCCCTTAATAAATGATATCTCGCGAAGTCAGGAGCGTATTTATACGCTCTGCAAAAATGACCCTATACTCTCCATTCTGGCAATTGAGTCTGAAATCGATATGGGAGATAAGGCCTATAGGCTGCTAAATTTTTTATATGGGATTGCACTGTCAGCCGGCGATATTAATCAGATGAAGCCAAGTAATCGAAAGCTGCTCTTTTCTCATGTGCTGGCTGAGCTGCGGCTAATTGCTGGTGCGTCGCGCGGACTCGCGGTGACCCTGCAGTACTCATCGAGAAAAAAGGTGCTAAATGGACTCAATCCTTTTTCAGATTTTATCAATACCGATAAAAAACTGGTGGATGATATCCTGCGAAAAAGAGACATTCTAAAAAACTGATCTTATGAAGTTATCCATTTCAATTATTCTTATCCTCTTTTTATCTTTTCAAGGCCAGGCGCAACGGGTAGTTTTTGACCGGGGCCATTTTAATATAGTGAATGAAAATGGCGCCGTCCGCTTAGCAGCGGAAAACACCTACAACAGCTATTTGAATACGATCAATAATCGCCTTTCAGATATTAACCTGAATCTCGGCGCTGTTGTGATTGTCCAGTCACTAATCCTCTCTTCGCTCAGAGAAGTTGACCAGGGGCTCAAGAGTGCCATTGCGGTAAGTCAGATTGGAACTTTGGTTGCTGAAATTTCTTCTGAAACTGTCGGCATGATTGATATCGCCAGATCGGATCCGCGCCTTCTATTATTTGCAGAGGATGTCTCCAGGCAGGTAAGGGATAGGGGAATGAATCTATTATCAGAAGTTTCGGTTTTTGTGCTAAAAGAAGGTGAGAACGTCCTGATGGATTTTGAAAAGCGCGACGCGCTGCTGAAAAAAATTGCCTTGGAACTTCGCGTTATCCGGGCACTGGTATTTAGCATGAAAAAATCCATGTATTGGGCAAAAATGAATGGCGTGTTCAGATCTCTTAATCCTTATCAGGGCTTCATAAACCAGGATCTTCGTTTAGGAAACGATATTCTGTTCAAATCAAAATTATTAAAACGATGAAAAGTTTCTTATTGCTATTGCTTTTATGCGGACTTTCTTTACTGGGGCATTCTCAAAAGAAAATTACCGATAAGCACATTACCTATCAACAGGAGCGGATGGTCTTCAAGCAGTGGGATGCAGCTAAGTTTACGCCCAAATCAGGTTTTTTGGGACTCAATCCCGAATATTGGATTACCTGGGCGCTGCATCCCAACTACCCGAAGACCGATTTAAGGCCACTAGGGCCGGTGGGACCACAGACACAGCGGCTGATGTTTGCCGCAGCTATGCAGAACACTGATAATGTTTACAAACTGCACGCAGACACGCTACGAAACACTGCACTAAGCGAAGCATCCAATTATTCCTCGGCATTGTCCTTCGCAGATCCCCTATGGCAAATTTATTATCGCAATGAGTTTGAGGGATTGTTGTCCCAGGCTGATGCTGAACTTCTTTCAGGACTTTCAGCTGCCGAACAAAAATATCTGATTTCTACGGGCCTGCTTGATTGGTATAAAGAGGAAAGCCATGCACTGCTGGAAAGGCTGGAAATAGCGCGGTCAACGACTTTAGATAGGGGATCAAGGATTATGGCTTATCATAGGATGCTGGCCGAATTCAGGAAACTTTCGGCAAGCTGGGAAAGTAAAAAATCCAGGGTAAAGACTTATCTCGCTATCCGCTCATCAGTGGAGAAAGTCAGAACTGGTGAAGTCCCCAAACCAATATCATCAAAAAGCGATATCCAGATTGCAAATGATATCCTTAAAAAATCAAAACTCTAATTAATGGATATTTTAAATATGATAACCGGCACAGCCGGTTTTTTGGTGCAGGCAGTCCCTGATTCTTTCAAGGATACCTTCAATTTTCTCCAGGGGAATGGAGTCTATGAGGAAGGGATGATGCACTTCTTGCATGAGATGAAAAACACGATCTGGACACATTATGATGCCTTTATAGCAGATGCCCAGGCGCTGGCCGCTATTTTTATGCTTATTTTCTTTGCCATCAAAAGCTATGAAATGATTTCCGGGGATAAGCAGCTTGAAATTATGCCGCTGCTTCGGCCTTTTGGATTGACCATGGTTATTTTATGGTGGAGTATTTTTACCCGGGTACTCGCTTATCCGACCGAGGTGATTGAGCAAAAGACATCGGCGATGTTTGATGGGAGCCAGGCAGAGATAAATGATCTTAGGCTCCAGCGGGCGAAGCTCATGGTAGAAGTAGCCGATCAGCTTTTGAAAGTCCAGGCCCAAAGCGAAACGGCAAAAACAGAAGCAGATACCTGGTATGAAAATGCATGGGAATCTGTTAAATCTTCGGTTAAGGAAGGCTTTTCAGAAGTTTGGAACCCGATTGTCGAGATGAGAAACAGACTTGAGGTTGGTCTTCAGCTGTTTGCCACCTCGCTACTGGAGACCCTTGCAATATGGATACTCAGGGTCTGTACCTATATTATTTTTATTATACAGATCATATTTTCGACAATCCTTATTATTCTCGGACCCTTTTCGGTAGCTGTATCCATTCTCCCTGCTTTCAGGGATTCATTTTCAACCTGGGTGGCCAGATTTATTTCTGTAAACCTTTACTCAGGAATTGCCTATCTGGTGATGTATGTAGCTTCTTTATTCCAGCATTATGCGCTCGAGGCGGAGATAACCCGCTACCAGGAACTTATCGGCACTGGAGAAGCAAGTCTAGAAAAGCTGGGATGGTTTGCCAGTAATGGCGTGCTCTCTTTTGGAATGGTGATCGTGACCTTTATTATTGGGGCGTTAACCATGCTAACCGTACCAAGCATCTCGACCTGGATTGTTTCAACCTCGGGGGTATCCTCGGCAGCTAGTTCTATGGGCAGGGGCGCATCCAGTATGACCAGGGTCGCCGGACAAATTATGGGAGGATAATAAAATGATGATAAAAAGTATCGAATCCAAAATCCGGCTGGCTACGTTTCTTTCTCTTGGAAGCTTTACGCTTTGCCTCGCCGTTGTTACGGTCGTTTCCTTTTTTGCCTATGGCTATGTGAGGGATTCCAGAAAGAGCATTTATATTCTTGATCCTTCAGGAACGCCGATCTTGGCTAAACAAACCGATGTGGCAATGAACAGGGCCGCTGAATACCGGGCCCATATCGCAAAATTCCACTCCTTATTCTTTTCCCTGGTGCCCGATGATAAATTTATAGAATATCAGATGAAGCAGGCTATGTACCTAATCGATGAAAGCGGTGCACTTCAGTATAATAATTTGAAGGAGAAAGGTTTTTTTACCTCTATTTTATCCTCTTCTGCTGTACTTACGCTGCGCACCGATTCTATTTTTCTGGATGAAAAGCGGATGTATTTCCGCTACTACGGCACCCAAAAAATTGACAGGAGGAGTTCGAGTGTTACCAGGTCTCTGATCACTGAAGGCAGTCTGGTTGATCTGGAAACCAGATCGGATAATAATCCTCACGCAGTGCTCATCACCAGGTGGAAAACACTAGAGAACAGGGATATTTCAACCACAGATAAAAATGCATTCCAATGAGAAAAGTTACTGTTTTTTCCGAGCTCCGAAACGAGTTCTCTGAGCTGATCGGTCGGCACTGGGCCACGCTGTCGAGGTATTTTGTGAAATATCCCAAGGTGATCTTTGCGGGAATGGTGATATTGATGGTCAGTTCATTTCTTTTATGCTTTACCCTGTTTCGGATAGAAAATAAAAAATCACCGGTAGAAAAAAAGGCAATTTTGAAAGTTGAAAGTGGTTTAACTGAGATTGGCGCAACAGTCAGCAGACTCCAAAGAACACTTGAACTGCGGGAAGCGCTGAAAGTTTTGCTGGCCAAAGATTCCCTGAATAGCCAGGATAGCCTGTTAATGGTGACTATGATTGTCGAGTTGGAGAAAACCAGAGGACAAAAAAAATAAATCAAGATTTATGAAAAAAATAGATGTTAAAAAGCCGCGTTATGCGCTGCCCATAATTTGTCTGCCCTTCCTTTTACTTTTCTTTTATGTTTACAAGAGCAGTTTTGGGAAACCAGGCGCAATGGTGCTTGGCCGTGATTCATTGCAGACCAATGTGGCCCGAGTTTCTGAACAGGTTAAAAACCAGGAACTATCTGGCAAGCTTGATGCTTTTAGAAACAAATTTAAGCAGGCAGATGGTTACACCGCTGTTGGGAGTATTGGCGAAGAACCAAAGGAGCGGGCAGAGATAAGCTCATCTTACAATTCAAGAGAGAAGCAGATGCTCGATTCCATTGATCAGGTGATGAAAAAAAGATATGGACAGGCGGGCAGTGCAGAAAATTTTTCCCCAAAATACTCTTCAATCAGGCAGGAACAAGGTTATTCACGTAGTCCCAGCCGCTCCGAGCAGGACCTTGCGCTCGCCACCGCATTAGCTAAAATCAAGCAGGGGAACAAAGTGAATTCAGAAACTAATAACGCTAGGGACCTAGCTGACCCTATGCAGCTTTTTCGGGCACAGATGGCCTTGGTGGATAGCATGGGAAAAGCGAATGATCCCGCATTCATTGAAAAAAGAGAAAAGGAGAGACTGGCGAGGAAGACTGAAAACGATGCTAAAGATAAAAAAAGCATTTCGGTCAAAAGGGCTGTTGGAGCAACAGCTGGCTTTAATACCATAGTTTCTGGTGATGAACAGCGTCCTATTGCCGCCATTATAGACCAGGATATTACCGGATTTTCAGGGTCAAGGCTCCGTATCCGGCTCGTCGATGATATTATGGCCGGCAAGTTTCTGATCCGAAAAGGGACATACCTGTATGCAACTATTTCCGGTTTTTCAGCTCAAAGGGTATCTTTGGTGATTTCTTCTGTCTTTTATGCCGGGGAAATTTTGCCGGTAAATCTGCAAATCTATGACAATGATGGTCTTGCCGGAATTTATGTTCCCTCTTCTGCATTTAGGGAGTTTACCCGGGATATGGGCAGCTCAAGTTCGCAGGGGATTTCCATACAGCAAATGGCCGAAAACAACAATCAGCTGGTTATGGGGGTGCTTTCCAAAATGTTCCAATCTACCACAACAGCCGTAAATAAGCTGATCCGGTCTAACAAGGTTAAGGTTAAGTACAACACCCAGGTTTATCTAATCGATCCCGAAGAGCTGAAAAGAAAACAACAATCCTACTAGATTTTTATGAAAAGAATTTTGATAATAGCTCAAGTTTTATTGAGCTCACTGGCGCTTTATGCCCAAAAAATACCTCAAGTCTCAATTGCAGAACTTCCGGTCATCGCAATATCTGACGGGGTATCTCTGCACATTATCTCTCCTGAAAAGATTTCTTATGTTGATCTTTCCAGTAGCTCGCTAATTGGTGATCTTCCGGAAAAAAACGTTCTGCGGATCAAAGCAGTTCCGGATTCTGCCAGATCGCTGATTTCAAGTGGGGAAGCTGGGATTGTTACCATTGTTGGCGAAACCTTTATTGCGCAGTACAGGCTCACCTTTACTAATCCTAAAGGTACTGATTTAATTACCTCACAGCTTGAAATTATTCCCCAACACATGCGGCCATTGGATGTTTCGGGTGTCGGTCTATCGCAAACCGAGCTGAAAATTAATGCACTTTCCCTTTTAAAGCGAAGAGAAAATGGTCATGTGCAAAGTGTTTCTGCATTTGGATTATCATTAACAGTCAACCAGGTTTTTACCCTTGGCGATTATGTTCTTCTTGACCTTAGTTTTAATAACACCACCAACCTGGGATTTGAGGTAGACGAGCTAAGGTTCAAAATTGAGGATAAAAAGATCAATAAATCCACCAATGTACAGTCGGTGGAGCTAAAACCGACATTTCAGCTTTATCCTTTCGAGCGGTTCAAAAAATCTTTCAGGAATATCTATGCATTCAAGAAAGCAACATTTCCGGGCGATAAGGTATTCAGTATCGAATTATCAGAGAAGCAGATTTCAGGTAGAAACCTTCGTGCAACACTTCGCTACTCGGATATTCTGGGCGCAGACACCTTTTAGATAAGTTAATATGGAAGAAAGCAAGGAACAACAAAGCCTGCACCGCTTCCTCCAATTTGCCATTTATCTAGCGTTACTGATAGATGTGCTCATGTTTGTCTACGCGCCCAAACTGCTAATAGAAGCGGGTGCACAAAAAGTTGGGTTGAGCAGGTTTTTGATTCGCATGTCAAGGATTGTCATTTATGAGCATCCTCTGTACAGCCGGTTTTTCTCACTTATTCTTATTTCTCTGGTATCCATCGGGACGCTCAGTAAAAAGGAAAAGGATCTTGACGCTAAAAAAGCAATTATCTATCCGCTCAGCTTTGGTTTGGTCTTCATGGCCGCCAGTATCTTTTTTTTCGCTGGATCTGGGGAGCAGGTTTTCTACCTCACTAATTGGCCCGATGTAGGGTATATGGGTTTCTTGCTTGTGGGAACAATACTCGTTCATGTAGCTATGGACAATGTTTCCAAGATTATCAGCTCTTCGCTCGGGAAGGATAAATGGAACACAGAAGAGGAATCCTTTATGCAGGCAAGGAGGCCTGTGAATGGCCCTTTTGCGGTAAACATACCTTCCCTTTTTTACTACAGGAAAAAAGTACATGCCGGCTTTATTTGTGTAGAGAACATTTTTCGCGGCACGCTTTTGATCGGAACCCCTGGGTCGGGAAAAAGCTTTGGAGTGGTTATGCCCTTCATTCGGCAACTGATTTATAAGCAGTTTTGTATATGCTGTTACGATTTTAAATTTCCCGATCTCGGTCAGATTGCCTATTACCATTATCTGCTGGGAAAAAAAGCGGGCAGGCTAGAAGGATTTGATTTTCATGTTATCAATCTAACCCAGGTCGAGCGCAGTCGAAGGATAAATGTACTCCGTCCCGATTACATTCTTACGCTTGCCGATGCCGGGGAAACGGCAGAAGCACTAGTGGAAGCCTTGAAAAAAGGCGATAAATCAGGTGGGAGCGATCAGTTCTTTACCCAAAGTGCGGTAAACTTTCTCTCTTCCTGTATCTATTTTTTTTCTCAGTATGAGGGCGGTAAATACTCTACCTTTCCACACGTATTATCCTTTCTGAACTGCAGTTATGAGCAGATTTTTTCGGTGCTCTTTACAAATCCTGAACTCAAAAGTCTGCTTTCCCCTTTTGCTACAGCCTGGCAGGCAAAAGCTTTCAATCAACTTGAGGGACAGATTGGCACGCTAAAAGTTTTCATTTCCAGACTAGCGACTAAAGAAACGTTCTGGGTTTTTTCGGGAGATGATTTCAATTTGAAAATATCTTCTCTTAACGAACCGTCCATGCTGGTTCTGGCGAATGATCCCAATACACAGAATATTAATTCTGCCTGCTATTCGGTTGTATTAAACAGGTTGACTAGGCTGATCAACTCTAAAGGCAATAGGCCTTCGGCTTTGATTATTGATGAGCTGCCAACGCTATTTGTTCACCGCATCGAAAATCTTATTGCTACCGCAAGATCCAATAAGGTCGCTGTGCTAATGGGGCTTCAGGAATTGCCCCAGTTTCAGCAGCAATATGGAAAGGATACCGCAACAACGATCACCTCGGTCGTAGGGAATGTGCTATCGGGTTCAGTTAGGAATAAAGAAACCCTCGAGTGGCTGGAGCGGCTCTTTGGAAAGGTAAAGCAGCAATCAGAAAGCTTATCTATTGATAGAACTAAGACCTCCCTTTCGCTTTCAGAAAAGCTCGAATCACTGATTCCTGCCGGAAAGATTGCATCGCTGAAAGCTGGCGAGCTTGTTGGTATGCTGGCGGCAGATGCAGTCGAAGAATATACGGGTAAGTATGAGACCTCAGCAATCAACTGCAGGGTGAATTTGGACATGGATGCGATAGCGATGGAAGAAAAAGCGTATCCCGATATGCCAGTCTATTATGATTTTGCTGGGAAGAAGGAGGAAACCTTAAGAAAGAACTTTCTTCGCATAAACGAAGAGATTCAGGCACTTGTCTTAAAGTTCCGATCGGATTCAGCATCAGCTAAAAAAGAAGAATTCCCTAAGGCATCTATGGCCGGGGGAATGAAGCGGTAAACAAATCTATTTTCTAATTCTTAAAATCAATTCTTATGGAAGAACTAACTGGCCGGCTTGCGGTGGTACATCCCGAGCTGACTATAGACCCTGTTTCCAGACAGGGCCAGATTGGGGTAATCGCAATGGCTGATTTAAAAAACGATACCATTAGTGTTGGCTTTGGTGGCGGCCCTCTGGGCAGATATTCCTCAGATGCCCTTCTTGTGCTAAAAGATAAGAGGGAGTTGTATCAGGAAATCATGACCGGAGTAATGGGCATGGACAGCAATACATTTAAAGAACTGCTCGATATCAATATGAAACAGGAATATTCTGATTATGGGCATACCTCTGCGGCAATGAAAATTGCTATCGAAAATCCTGAGGTCATGAAAAGAAGCATGATCTCCCTGGAAGATTATATATCCCAAAACAGGATCATTGATGTCAGCGAAGAGGCTTCTGTTGAGCGCTAGCGTTTCAATATGCAGTGCGCTACCGCTCATTCTATCCTCTATTCTTTGCTGTGCCCAACTTTCCATGCCGCTAAATTCAATAAAGATCAATAGCCGTTTTGGTAAAAGGATACATCCTGTTACCCATAAATTGGATTTTCACAGGGGCATTGACCTAAGGGCCAGAAATGAGCCGGTATTTGCTTTTTTTGCAGGAAAGGTATCATCTACCGGTTATAATCCCATACTCGGGAAGTTCATAAGGATTGAACATGGAGGACTGGAAAGTATTTACGGTCACCTATCTTTTATTTTGGTTGAAATAGGTGAGGAGGTTTATTCCGGGCAAGCTATTGGAGTTACAGGATCAACTGGGAGGGTAACAGGTGAGCATCTGCATTTCAGCCTAAAAAGTGGAGGTGTCTATATCAATCCTCTGCTTTTTATTCTTCGCTACCTAGAAGTATCCAAAATTAATCAATCTAATAATATGGAAAGTACAGCTTATTTATCATTGAGGCAAAAGCTGGAACTGCTCGCAATGGTGGAAGAGGTCGAACTTAACCTAGAGGAGGCCTGGCTTTATGGAGCTGACTTTGCAGACCGGGAGGATCTGGATGATGAATAATGAAGGAGTCCATAAGCCCCTGCATGTTCAGGTTGCAGAGAAAGTTATCGAAGCGCTTCGAGCAGGAACAGCCCCCTGGCAAATCCCCTGGGATTCCGCAGGTTTACCGATGTTACTACCTTATAATTTTCAGAGCGGTAAGAGATATAGGGGAATAAATGTCATTTCGCTATTGATGTCAGGTAAGGAAGATCCAAGATGGATGACCTACAGGCAGGCGGAAGAAAGTGGAATGCAGGTAAGAAAAGGAGAAAAATCCATGCTCATTCAGTTTGTAAAAACTTCAGATGAGCGAACCAAACGCGATGCTTCGGGAAAAGTACTTCATGATGAGCTTGGAAACCCGCTAAAAGAAAAACATGAACTTTCCCGCGCAATCGTCAGAAATGCCTATGTTTTTAATGCTTCCCAGATTGAAGGAATGCCGAAATTGGAACTCGGGAAACCCGGAGCAACCTGGGAACCAATTGAGCGGGCAGAAAAACTTATCGCATCCTCCGGAGCAGTAGTGCTTCATCAATATACGGCAAATGCTTTTTATGATCCTAGGAAAGATTCAATAACGCTACCGTATAAGGACTGGTTCTCTGAAAGCCACAAATATTACGCGACACTTCTTCATGAACTGGGGCACTGGACTGGTCACCCCGATAGACTCAACCGAGATATGGGCAAGGGTTTTGGCGATCAAACATACGCCCGCGAGGAGTTGAAGGCGGAGATCGCGTCCATGCTTTTAGGCCAGGAGCTTGGTATTGGGCATGATCCGGGGCAGCATTACGCTTATGTGGAAAGCTGGATATCAATCTTAGAGAACAACCCCTTTGAGATTTTTTCGGCGGCAATGGATGCTGAGCGTATTCTTGGCTATATCATGGGGCTGGAAACTAAACAGGAGCTCACCAAAGAAAATGATTCCTTAAATGCACTCAAACCAGTTCCCTTAAAGGTGCAGAGCTATCTCACCACAGGAGATAAAATACACTATAACGGCTCGGTATATGAAGTACTTGGTCACTTAAAGCAGGGAAGACTCAAAATGCAGGAAAGTCTTAATGGTAATGCATTTACATTAAGCCGGGAGGATAAGCTTTACGCGGCGCTACTATATCTCAAGCGGGAGACAGGCATCGAGCTTGGAAGTCAGCAGTCCCAAAGTAACATTGATCAAGGAGAGCACCAGTCATTAACTGATTTAAACAGATAACAAGCAATTATGAAACATTTAATTATTGAAGAGGCTCTGCCAATAGCAGAGCTCTCTAAGTTAGGGCTATACGATGGCGCCAAGCACTTACTGAATGAAACAGACCTCACCGCACTTCTTTCAGGAAGGAGAACTGGCCTGATAAACCTTCAAAACCTCGTCAGTGAGGCTTTTGTAATAGACAGCCTTGATGCTAAACTATCCATTAATCTAGATGAAGATAGTGTCCACGATATTAGATTGCATCCTATTTACAAGGAGCCGAAACTGTCTCCAGATTTATTGGATCACGAAGCCAAAGCGCTGATTGCAGGAGAATTTAGGAATATCGCAAAACCCATCAATTTTCCGGATGGCACAAATAAAATTGTTGTATTTGAATATGATAGTGAAACCAGGGAGTTTATATCCTATGACCCGGCAGGAGTAGAGGTTCCATTTAAGGTTAACGGAGAGAAATTAGATGCAAAGAAAAAGGAAGAGTTTGCTTTGGGTCGTATTGTTCAGCTCTCGGACGGGACAATGATCCAGCATAGGGCCTGTGAGCCCAGGGGAATATTATCCAGTCGGACGGCCCTTATCCTCACTATTATAAAAGATGGTGATGCCACGAGTTTTTTAGTGAGGGATATCTCGCCCATCATGGATGAAAGTATCCATCAAACTCCATTTTCACCTGGCTTTGAAATTGCGTTCCTTGAGATGAAGAAAGCTGATGGCTTAGCTTCCGATGAGCTGTTGCAACAGAGAGAACTTGAAGAATTTAAAAGCGAATATTCCAGAGGATATGCTCATGGTATATCCAGATAAAAATGGACGATGATTGGATTGACCAAGATAGTTTTCGTTACTTAATCCCAGGAGGGCTGCCGAAGATTAGTATTCGTACAGTCTATCTATTTTATGAGAAGGGAGATGTCCTAGAAATTTTGTACGGGCGAATTATATTGAGATTTAAGTATGTCGCTTTGGTGGCAGTGGATTTTCTGATCACTCCCAGAAATATAGATACTATCCGTGCAGCTTTCCGCAATGCAAAATTTATAACTGTTTTCGGAAACGATCTACCGGCTATTGTTTTAACCTGCAAAATTTCTTTATGGCTAAAAGGCCTGGATGCAACTTTTTGTGTCTATTCGGATCATGTGCATTTCATATTCAGATATGCAGAATTTTCATGTGCTGCTTCTATTTTTTCTCTTAATAGATTTTGCAGGCTCACAGGCTTTAGAACCAATGTGAAGCTTCTAAAAGTCTATAATAATTGCCCCTCATGATACCGGAAATTTTTAAGCAGAATATCAGTCTTGATATCAAAGTATTTGGATTTGAGGTAAATGTAGATTACGTATACAACTGGCCTGAGAGTAGAAAAGATGACAAGGAACCATTAGTGGTACACTTAGAATTCAGATCAAATTCACACGTGATATCTTCAACAGGTTACCGTTCGCATTTTCTCTTTTCAGCTTTCTTAAAGGATTGCGAGTACAAATCCATTGAGGAGCTGGCCGTTTCTCTTGGTGAACATCTAGCAAGAGAAAATGGTTATGAACCTCCTCAGCCTGAGCAGCAGCTCAGCCTCTTTTAATTTTTTAACCATTTTTTTATTTTTTATGAATGAGCAAAATTTAGAATACCTAAAAAAGAGCCTTGATTATCTTGGTTTTGGAATCAAGCTTAACGATGTGCTTGAATCCGCAATATCCAGGGAGATCCCAGCATTTACGCTAGGGGTGAATCAAGCCTACTCATCTGCCCAGATGAAAAAGAACCCAGCACTTGGGACAGATCAGGTCCGCTTCATGCTAAACTTCAACCGCTCGAAGCAGAGCGATATGTATTTTTTGAATGATTACGAAGTAAGCCTGTTGAAAGCCGGCAGTGCTTTACCAATCAAACAGGTTTTTGATCTGGAAAGGGACAACCGTATCACCGCCCTTCAGGCATATAAACTTCTCTCTGGGAATTCTCTTGAAAGGGATGTTTATATCAAATCAGAGAGCAGCGAGGCCTCTGAAAAGAAAAAGGTGTGGTTTAAGCTGAGCCTTGATGTGCAGGATGCTTATGGCAATCATCCCCTGAAAAAATTCTATCCTGAGTTTAAATTTGAGCTATCTGATGCTATTGATAAGTATCCTTTCAAGGGATTGACAGATCCGGGTAAAGATGGTTTGATGAAAATGCTTCGAAGTGGTCATATGGCACAGGCTGATATGTTAGTGGGCAAAAAAACAGTTCCAGTATTTATAACTGCGAATCCTCAATATAAGGGGCTCGATGTTTATGATAAAAATATGGTGCCTATTCGCCAGGATGAAATCTTCCCTAAAGTAGAAAAGGAAAAGAGCACCGATACGTCTATACAGCAAACGGTTTCTCAAAAAAGTGAGATCAACGCATCCAATACCGAGGAGCGCTTTCCCTGGGAAAACCAGCGGGATGACGATGTTTCTAAAAGCAGTGAAATAGAACGATAATTCTTCTAACGGTAAAAGAAAAAATGAGAAAGCTTTTAGCTAAGATAGACCATATCCGCGCAAGCGGATGGGTTACCCTCGATCTTAAGGAAGATCATCCTCTATATGAGTTAAACGGTAAGCGGTGTCAAGTGGAAAGTATGGCTAAGCCGGATATTAAATGCCGTGTTTCAGTATTGATTGATAGTGAAAAGGTTGATTTTACCATTGATGATTTGTACTAAAATTTATGACCAAATTTAAATTACGAACCCCCATAAGCTATTATGGGGGTAAACAAAAATTAGCCAAACGTATCGTTTCGGTGATTCCGCCCCACGTGCTTTATTGCGAACCATTCATTGGAGGAGCGGCAGTATTTTTTGCCAAAGAACCTTCAACGGTAGAGGTGATCAATGATACCAATAAAGAACTGATAAACTTTTATAGGATAGCCAAGGAAGATTTTACTTCGCTGGAGAAGGAAATTCGGATCTCTCTTCATTCCAGAGATCTGCACAGGAAGGCTTCTGTTATATACAATAACCCTGATATGTTCTCGGAAATCAAACGGGCATGGGCAGTCTGGTTGACTTCTTCACAGAGCTTTTCGTCTCAGCTGGACAGCAGCTGGGGCTATGATAAATCCAGTAATACGACCACCAAGAAAATAAATTCTAAAAAAGAGGGGTTCGTTGAAGAAATGGCTATTAGGCTACAAAATTGCCAGATTGAATGCGCTGATGCGCTTTATATTATTGCTAGCCGCGATACTACAGACAGTTTCTTTTATTGTGATCCGCCTTATTATAATTCTGACTGTGGCCATTACGATGGCTATTCGGAGCAGGATTTCGAAGCCCTTCTTTTTTTGTTGGCAGGTATCAAGGGCAAATTTTTGCTTTCTTCCTATCCGTCGCCGCTACTGGAAAAGTACGCGAAGGTAAATGGTTGGCATCAATGGTCAATAAAGCAACAGGTGTCTGTAAATGCCAAGGGAGGGAAGAGGAAGAGCAAAATAGAAGTATTGACTGCTAATTATCCAATCGATCTTGAGGTAGAATTTGGAATAGAAATTTAAGAATGGATAACGCAATGGTTTTTAAACCTGAGGCCTTAGATCTCTTTCACGGTTCTTTAGAATTAAAAGGAGGAAAGATAATGATTGGCTCGAGCATTGGAGTTGGGTGGAACGCGCTTACACTGGGAAATGCCTTTTATACTTCTGTAAGTGTTGATGCCGCTCGCCTCTTTAGCCATCTAGTGCTACAGAAATCAAGATTAAAGGGAGAGGAGACGTTTAATAATGTAGGTTTTGCAAAAATCTATAAAGTGCTGTTACATAAAGATTCAAGCATCCTGGATGCTGATAAGGCTCTGGACGCTAACCGCGTCCGGAGTATTTTGACGCGTGCTGGAATTCCACAGCGATACCTTGAGCATCGAAATGATGACCAATTAACAGATTTTTATAAGTCTGCTGACCTCTTATGTTATGGTGCCGGTTGGGAAGGAAACCGAAACGAATATCTTACCAAAGCACTAGGATTCGATGGACTGTTGATTCAAGAACGAGCTTGGGATAGCTATGACTATTATCCGCAGGATATTGGGATAGACTGGGAAGGGTCAGATATTACAAAGGGATGGCCCCCAAAAACCTTGGCTTTGTACAATCCGGAAGTGATATCAGGGTATGAGTTGATCAGCGATGGTAGGATTTATGTGCCGAATAAGGAAGTCTTTATCCTGGATATTGAAAGATGAATTACCGTTGTCTAGATCTTTTCAATCTTACTGTATTTCTCCTGCTAATATATTTGGCAAATAAAAGCCATGCAGATCCTGCAGTAATGAATCCAATTATTGGATAATGCAAGTTTAGCGAAGCCAACAATGCGCCTGTGGAAATGAAACAGGTCAATAGAAATAGAAATAATGTCTTCATAAGCTACCAGTTGATATGCTCTAAATTCATCAATAATTGATCCAAATATCTCATTTTAAGGAGTTAATCGGCTTTTTTTTAAGTTAATCAATAAATCTAAAAACCACCTAATGGGTGGTTTTTCTTATTTCACATCAAGGGTTGAATCATATGAAAAAATACCTGTATGAGAAAATTAGTCCACAAACTGCTATCGCTATACTAAAGAAAAAAGGTCTTGAAATTAATGAGCAACAGGCCAAGGAAATCTTGGAATTGCTATATACATTAGCTATTTTAGAAGTAGAACAAGCAATGAAAAAGCCATGACAGCAGATCTATATATTAGGGTAAGTACCGAAGAACAAGCCGATAAGGGATACTCTCAGCGTAACCAGGAAGAAGTTTTACAGCGCTATTGCCTATCGAAAGGAATTAAGGTAAGGAAAGTTGTGTTTGAAGATCATTCTGCAAAAACATTTAACAGACCTGCATGGCAAAAGTTGCTTTTAGAGCTTAAAAAAAAGAGAGGGCAAGTTGACCTTATTCTCTTTACAAAATGGGACAGGTTTTCGAGAAATGCAGGCGATGCCTATATGATGATCAAGATCCTCTCCGATATGGAAATTGAGCCTCAAGCCATAGAACAGCCGCTTGATATCTCTATTCCCGAAAACAAAATGATGCTTGCTTTTTATCTTGCAGCACCAGAGGTGGAAAACGATAGAAGAGCTCTGAATACTTTTTTCGGAATGAGAAGGGCAAGGAAGGAGGGGCGTTTCATGGGCTCAGCGCCAATTGGCTACACAAATAAAATCACAGAAGGCGGGAAAAAATACATTTGTCCAATCGAACCTCAAGCATCTATTATGAAGTGGGCCTACGAAGAACTGGCCACTGGCAAATGGTTTATTGACCAAGTTTGGAAGGAAGCTCACAAAAAGGGTCTAAAGTGTGGGCGTAAAAATTTTTGGCAAATTATACGTAACCCAGTTTATTGCGGTCAGATTCAAATATCCAAATATAAAGATGAAGAGGCACATATCGTTACAGGACAACATGTGCCGATAGTATCGGAAAGTATTTTTTATACTGTAATGGATATTCTTGACGGAAGGAAGAAAAATTCTAAAAATAAACACCTTGCTCCTGATGAATTGCCATTGAGAGGTTTTTTATTATGCCCTAAATGCGGGTTTAAATTGACTGGCAGTGCTTCTAAAGGATATAGTAAGTATTACTTTTATTATCATTGTTTTTCTGCATGTAAGGTGCGACATAGTGCTAATAAAGTAAATGATGCCTTTGTGAAAGAACTAGAGAAGCATTCGCTGGATCCAAAAATGAATGAACTTTATAATATGGTAATCTCACAGGTCTATAATTCGATCTCAGGAGGTGAAAAGGATGAGACCATCACCTTCAAAAATAAAATAGGAGAATTGAATCAAAAGATAATACGGGCTCGAGATAAAATGTTACAGGATGTAATTTTAGATTTCGAGTATCGTAAAATTAAGATTGAATGCGAAAGAAGTATCACAATTCTTGAAGGAAAACTCTTAGAAATTTCGCGGGGAAATTTAAATTTAGGGCCGATTATTGCAAAAGCGACTGGAATGCTCACAAACCTGTCTAAAACATATTTAAATGCAGATTCTGAAGGGAAGAGACGTTTAATTAGTTCGATGTATCCCGAAAATTGGACTTTTGACGGAGAGCTACATCGAACTGTTCGGGTAAACGAAGCAATCCGCGTTCTAGGCGCCTTAAAGGGGGTTTTTGAGGGCAAAAAAAAAGGCAAATCAAAGGATAATTTTGATTTGCCTACTATGGTAGCGGGGAGCAGGATCGAACTGCCGACCTCAGGGTTATGAATCCTGCGCTCTAACCATCTGAGCTACCCCGCCGGGTTGAAATATTTGTGTATATTATCAAATATTTAGCTGGTTATTTTTTGGAGTTGCAAATATAGAATAAATTACCTTTCTTTAGAAAAATAAAATAAAAAAAATACATCCGGATTTATTCTGGTAATGAATTAACATGGCAGAAAAGAAAAAATTTACACTGGAGTACGAGGTTAAATCGTCACCACGAATATTGTATACCTTTATCAGTGAGCCTAATGGCTTGTCGCAATGGTTCGCTGATGATGTAAATTTTCGCGACCAGGTTTACACATTTACCTGGGATGACGAACAACTCAAAGCGAAGCTGGTTTCGATCAAAGAGAACAAATTAGTTAAATTTAAGTGGCTGGACGACGAACCTCAGTGTTACTTCGAGATGGAAATTGTACAGGATGAGCTGACCAATGATGTAGCGCTTTCTATAACAGATTTCACCACAGACGACTTGCTGGCAGAGAAAAAATTAATCTGGGATAACCAGATTGACTATTTGATTAGCGTTTTAGGTGCCTAGTTTAAAACCGTATTGCTTACCTTTGTAGGGTGAAAAAAATACATCTTCTTTTAATAAAAGCATTCATAAAGCCATTCCTTGCTACATTTTTTGTAGTAATGTTTATTCTTTTGATGTTTTTCTTATTCAAGTGGATCGATGATTTAATCGGTAAGGGGTTTGAATGGTACACCATTTTAGAATTGATGTACTATGCCTCTGCCGCCAATGTGGCCATGGCATTGCCGCTTTCGGTATTGCTTTCCTCCATCATGACGTTTGGTACCCTCGGTGAGAATTACGAGTTGGTTGCCATCAAATCTGCCGGGATCTCCCTTCAGAAAGCCATGAGGCCATTATTTGTGGTGATCATTTTGCTCACCATCAGTTCATTTCTTTTCTCGAACTACATGTTGCCTAAAGCAAACCTGAAATTCAGTTCTTTGCTTTATGATATCCGGAACAAGAAGCTCTCCTTTCTAATTAAGCCAGGCGTATTCAATAATAGTATTCCGAACTTTTCCATCCGGGTAGATTCAAAAGATGAAAACGGAAAACTAAGTGGCATCCTGATTTATGACCATCGCGGTACCAATGGCATTCCGAAGGTAATTATGGCGAGGGAAGGGGAGATGAATAAAACTTCCGATGGTAAATACCTGCTGCTGAAACTGAAGGATGGGGTGCAATATGAAGAGCAGGCAAGCACCAGCGGCGCCTATAATCCACGTCAGATTTTAAACAGAACCCGTTTTAAAGAAACAGAACCCAGGTTTAGTCTGGAATCTTTCGATATGAACCGTACCGATCCCAATGCGTTTGGAAACAGTACACCAATGCTCAATCTAAGGGGAATTAGTAAAAAGGGCGATTCTTTATCTAAACTGCTGGATACTTTGGGGCAGTATTCGGCCAGAATGGCATCGTCGAATTTCAAACAATTCAATTCGGCTAAAGGATATTCCAAACTGAAAGTTGCGCCAAAAGTGATCAGTGATAACATTGTCAAAGATATTCCAAACGGATCAAAAAAATCCAGCCTGGATAATGCCTCAAACATTGTATCTGGAATGGTTCAGAATCTGTCTAATACGGCTCCACGCCATACCGATCTGGTTGGCGAATACATCTTTACCCGAATAGAATACCAGCGGAAGTTCACGCTGGCAGCATCTTGTATCCTGTTGTTTTTTATTGGTGCGCCGTTAGGGGCGATCATCAGAAAAGGCGGTATGGGTTTACCGGTAGTTATTGCAATTTCGTTTTTTTTAATCTACCATATCATTACCACCGTTGCTGAAAAATCTGCCCGGGAAGGTTCCACCAACCCGATTGTAGCCATGTGGATTGCCGTGATTGTTTTGTCGCCGCTGGCTGCCTTTCTTACCTATAAAGCCACGGTAGACTCGGCTTTATTCGATATCAATTATTACAAACAGCTTTTCTTTAAATTGTTCCGGATCAGGCAAAAACGGTAGTCCATATCCTTTACTTATAAATGATATTTCCTGGATTTTTTTGTCTATTAAGGTTGTACCTTTGTGCTGGCAAAAGCTGTTACATGTTATCTTAGCCAATTAAAAATAACATGATCTGGCTAGATAAATATGCCTTGAACAAATGCAGACAAAACTAAATACCATAGCGGAAGCCATTGCTGAAATTAAGGCAGGCAAAGTGATTATTGTAGTAGATGATGAAAACCGCGAGAATGAAGGTGATTTTCTAACTGCTGCGGAGAATGCGACACCTGAGGTAATTAACTTTATGGCCACCTATGGGAGGGGATTAATTTGTGCGCCGCTTACAGAAGAGCGTTGCCAGGAATTGAACCTTGATTTAATGGTTGGTAAAAATACTGCCGCTTACGAAACCAATTTTACAGTTTCTGTAGACCTTGTTGGTCATGGTTGTACCACCGGAATTTCGGCGAGCGACAGGTCTAAAACGATGCTGGCTTTGGTAGATCCGAAAACCAAACCTGAAGAATTAGGAAGACCTGGACATATTTTTCCGCTGATTGCTAAAGATGGCGGTGTAATCCGTCGCGCCGGCCATACAGAAGCCGGGGTAGATTTAGCCCGTTTAGCCGGAATGAAACCTGCTGGTTTGTTAGTTGAAATTTTGAAAGAGGATGGCGAAATGGCCAGACTTCCGGATTTATTCAAAATTGCTGAACAACACCAGTTGAAAATTATTTCTATTGAAGATTTAATCGCTTACAGGTTAAACATTGATAGTTTAATTAAAAAAGAAGTAACCATTGATTTACCAACGCAGTGGGGCGATTTCAAAATGACTGCCTATACCCAGCTGGATAACAACGCCACACATTTGGCGATTTCAAAAGGTGAATGGAGCGATGACGAGCCGGTTCTTGCCCGTGTACACAGTTCTTGTGTGACTGGTGATATTTTCGGATCGTGCCGTTGCGATTGCGGACCACAACTGCATAAAGCTTTGGAAATGATTCAGAAAGAAGGCAAAGGAATTGTAGTTTATATGAATCAGGAAGGCAGAGGGATTGGACTAATCAATAAACTTCGTTCATATAACTTACAGGATGCTGGTTTTGATACCGTTGAAGCTAATATTAAATTAGGTTTCAAGGGTGATGAACGTGATTATGGCGTAGGCGCTCAAATATTGAGGTCTGAAGGCATCACTAAAATGCGTTTAATGAGTAATAACCCAACTAAAAGGGCAGGGCTGATTGGCTATGGTCTGGAAGTGATAGAGAATATTCCTATTGAAATTGAAAGCAATATCCATAATGAGCGTTATTTAAAAACTAAACGTGATAAAATGGGGCATTCAATTATGAAAGGATAGTTGAGTTTTTGGTTTGCGATTTTCAGTTGCCGGTTGATTCGGTAACCGGGAATTTAAATATATAAAGCATATCTGGGCCAGTAGTTCAACTACTGGCTTTTTTGTTGACGTGATTTTTTTTAAAAAAAAGGGTGGTTTTTGCCTGGCCGGAGCATGTTTGCCAGGAAAGTTGAAACAGAATTTTATCTCTTGCCAGAATGGATATGGCAATAACCACCCCGCCTTTCAGGCACCCCTCCTTAAAAGAAGGAGGAGAGTAGATTTATGGGTAATAGCGATTGCGTAAAATATTTCTGCAAATTGACCCTACAGCATTTATTTCCTCCCGCTGTGAACGAAATACGAGAGACGAACAACGACTTCTCACAAAACACTCACATTTACCTCCGCTGATTTCCCTTGCTCTGATTGATAATCGCTTCCTTGCTAATCGATTTATTCGTTTTAACAGGTGTTTCGCTTTGTTTCCGCTTCAGATTTCTACGGTAAGAGCCGGAGATTTTCTGAATAAACTCTTTAAACGTATCAAACTGCTGCGTGTACACCAAACCAAAAGAAGTTACGTTTGCCGTCGGACTGATTCCACTATTCAGGAAGATACTTTGTTGTGTAGGTGGTTTATTCGCGGCTTTCGCGGTTAAGCTTCCATCTTTTCTAATTAAAAATAATGCTTCAACCTCTCTGCCTACGTTATCGTTAGAAAAGTCGATTACGTTGAAATCGTTCACACTGTTTCTGTCGACAATACCGGCATTGATAATTAGCCTGTTATTGAATAATTTGAAAGATGCATTGGCTTCGTTCAGTGAGCGAACATTTAAATCTACAAAGTTCAGGTTTAGCGACGATAGTACATTGTTGAACTGGTTGAACACCAATTCTGTAGCTGTACTTGTTGCGGTAGAGCTTAACTGGTTACCAATAGATTCACCACCATTCCCTGAAGCGAAACTCCGCCTGATAATTAAACTAAAGGCTTGTAAATTCAGGTTATTCTGATCGCTAAGATAGGTTTGAAGTTGTTCTTTAATGGAAGGCTGTGAAGGGAAATTAATGTCGAGTTTAATTTCCGGCTGCAGCAGGAGACCGGTTAGTCCCATCTCCACTTCTGTATCTACCCTTTGGTTGGCTAAACTACTCGCATCGCGGTTAGCCGCTTTAAAGAGTTCATTTAAGTTGGCTCTTAACGCATAAATCGCTTTCAAATTAATCTGCGCAGCAGTAGGGTTTCCCGTCCACCGGATGGTACCACCTTGCCTGATTTCAAATTTCTTATTGATTACCTCTTGTGCCGTAAAGTCAAAACTACCCGTTTCGATGATATAATCTCCTGACATTTCAAAATCGCCCAGACTATTAATATTCAGGTTTAATTCCGCATTACCTTTACCACTCAAATTGCCTAATGTGGTAAAAATATTTGCTGTTGTATTCGGATCTATCGTGAGTTTAAATGTTAAGGTTAAACCATCAAAATTGGTGGTTTTCTTGACTACTTTACTCGAATCGCGACTAATAAAGTTGATAAAGTCTTTATCAGATACCGTTTCTGAACTGTTCAAAGGCAGATTGAAAACTGTTCCGTTTCCTGTTCTGGCTTTAATATCAATCTTCATTTTACTGGTAGGGCCATTGAATTTAAAAACACCCGTACCATATGCCTTTCCAAAGTAGACCGCATTATCTTTCGAGGTGGTATTTAGCGCCATGAAATCAGTGGCGTTAACCTCAACGGCTAAAGTTGGATCATTAAGATTGTTTAAATCTACCGAACCCCTTGCATTCGCCAGGTGGCCTTCTAAATCACGGAGTTTAAAATTATCCAACTTCACCACGCTGTTCTCAATATTTACTTTATCGGTAATTACATAAGTGGTCTTCAGGTAATTCACCATCAACTGTCCTTCATCGAGCGCCAGCGATCCGTTAATAGCAGGTTTATCTAAGGGGCCTTTAACACTTAAATCGGCAGAGATATTTCCTTTCAGATTAGATACCAGCGTTTTCACGAACGGCTCCAGAATGGTAAGTTTACTATTGTTCATCTTCACATCCATGTCGATCTGTTTTTCATTCAAATCCAGATTTCCGGTAAGTTTGAAAGTTTCGGTATTATCGGCAGTAATCCTGGTAAAGATGTTAACTTTATTTGTTTCGCTATTGAAAGATGAGGTATCCTGAAGTGTTCCGATGTAGATATCATTAAAGTTGAGGGAATCGATTTTCAAATCGTCTGTAGCTCTCGGGCCCTTTAAAATACCATAAAGTTTTGTGTTTCCATTTGCCTTTCCTCCAAGTTTTACCCCGAAACCTTTTGTAAAAGGATTAAGTGTTTTTAAATTAAAATCTTTAAATCCGACCTGAAGCAAATCTTTCGGATCATCAGAGAGTAAACCATCAATGGTTAATTGCTGATTGCCATTGGTTAAATCAAAGTTACTGATGAGGGTTTTGCCTTGGTTCAGCACAATTCTAACTTTCTCCTGAATCCGCCATTCTTCACTGTTTATTTTAAGAATGGAGGGTAACAAACTTAAGCGTGCTGTGGTATCCTGATTTTTAGTAAATTCAACCAGTCCGTTTAAATCCAGTTGGTTGGCTTCGTCAGAATTAGACATCTTGATGTTAAAAGCCAAACTATCATTGCGAAGGATATTCGAAACGTTGACATCTTTAATAAACAAACTATCATTCAACTGAACACGATCAGAAGTTATAATCAACTGAAGTTGCTCTTTAGTGGTATTTTCATCGAGGATGATATTGTTCACCACGATGCCATTGTATTTCAGTTTTTTAACAAACCCGGTAAGTGTGGCGGTGTTATTTCTGGAATCAAAATCGCCTAGCAGGATAGCGCCCTCTTCCATTTCCAATCCCGGGGAGATGAACTGAGCCAATGGTTCGAACTTCTTAATGCGCAAATCAAACTTGAAGATTTGATTGTTATATTTTATAATGTCTGTCTTTAGCGAAGGAATGTACGTTTTTGCTATCGCTTTATAATAAGATACAATAGAGTTAAGGTCATATTCACCAGCAATACTGGCGTCTAATATATCAGATTTAATATTTAGATTTCTATTGATACCCGTGCCTTTAGCCATCAGTTGTACCGAATCAACATTGTATATTCCTTTTGGATTTTGAAGCCTGATTTTTTCAATCAACAAACTTCCTTCAATATTATTCAGGTTGGTTCCGGCAAAATTTGTACTGAACTTTGCATCAACGATTAAGGAATCTTTTAAAAGTTTTAATGCTTTAAGCTTCGCTTTTGAAATTGTAGCATTGAAGTTAAATACCGGAAGTTTTGGGTTGAGGTTAACGCCGCCATCAAAAACAAGTTTCACATTCCGGTCATTGATGCTTAACTTTCCATCGAAATATTTCTTGTTGAATGTTCCGTCAATCTTCACATTGCTGTACCGGTATCCGTTGAAGTCGATATACTTTACGTCTCCATTAATCTTTTCTGTAAGATTTTTGAGTTCAGTTCCGCGGCCCTTTACATAAAGTGAAGAGCTAATTCTTCCCAAAGATTTTTCATCGATAAGATTACCGATATTAAAATCGAAAGTTTTAACATTACCCGTATAAGATGGAACATTGTTTTTATCGATCTTCATGTTTACATCAGAAACGATTCTGCCCAGCTTCGTTTTGAACTCGCCATAAGCGATAAAATCATTTTGAAAGCCTGTAAAACTTCCATTAAAGTTAATGTTGCCGAACTTATTAACGATTACGGGAATCACTTTTTTCTTGCTATTGGTTACGCCGGCAAGAATGGCATCAAGATCGGTTTTGTTGGTGCCAGCCATTTCAATCTTCATATCCATGAAGGTTTCGCGCCACTTTGGTAAACCCTTAAGAATGAAATCTCCTTTAATATAAGTGGCTTTACCTGCTTTAATAGAAAGATTCTTCGCCCGGAGGTTGTTCACCAAACCTGTAATCTGCCCATCTATATCCAGGTCCAGTTTCATGTCGTTAAGTTCCGGTGTAAAAAAAGCAACGTCTTTGGAGGATAGGTGGCTATTCTTAAACACGGCTTTCATCCTCACATTATCCACATAATGATTAAAATCCTTCAGGGATTTATATTTCATTTGATAATAATTGGTCAGGTAGCTATTATCGGTAACCAATAGTAAATTTTTTAATTCTATGGCGTTACTATCCAGGGTAGTTTCTGCGGTAAGATTTTTAAGGTAAAAGCCACTTTTTTCCTTTAATGTCAGGTTTTTAACATTAGTTTTAAGCAGGTGGTTTTTCATGTCAAGCCCTTCAAAGATTCCGCTTATGGCTTTAACGTCAACATTGTCGAAGTTGACAGCTTTGCCTTGAGTGGTATCTTTAGCGGCGTAGTTTGTATAGCGAAAAGCAAATTGATTTAAAATAAGCCGGCTTAACTTTACATCATAAGGCTTACTTTTCTTTTTCTTTACCTTAGGTTTACCAGAATCGAAGTAGTCTATGAGGAAATCGAGATTAGAAGACTTATCTTTAAAATCCTTTAGGAAAAATTGCCCGTTATTGATCTGAACGGTATTGATATCGATTATCTTTTTATCAAGAGAGAGCTGATTAATATCAACCATAAATTGAGGCGTGCGCAGTAAAGTGTCTTTTTGTAAATCGAGCACCACTAAATCTTCGAGCACAACAGATTTGAAAGGCTTAATGTAAAGGCTTTTAATGGTGATAGTCGTATTCAGCTCTTTAGACAAATATGCCGCTGCTTTCTGCGCAACATAGGTTTGAACGGGCTTAAACTGTAATGAGAAAATAATAAGCGCAAGCAGCAAAATTATTGATGCAATTACCCAAAGGAGTATTTTAAATAGTTTTTTAATAATTTCGCAGCTTAAAATTTAAATAATTTGTCTGTTATACTTGCTATCGAGTCTTCTTGCGATGATACTTCAGTCGCTATATGTAACAACGGCAAAATTACGGCCAATGTTATTGCAAACCAAACTATTCATGAAAATTATGGTGGCGTAATCCCCGAATTGGCATCCAGGGTACATCAACAAAATATTGTTCCAACTATTGAGCAAGCATTAAACAATGCAAAGGTTACAAAACAGGACATAAATGCTGTTGCCTTTACGCGCGGGCCAGGTTTGCTCGGTTCCCTTTTGGTGGGGGTTTCCTTTGCGAAATCTTTTGCACTTGCGTTAAATATACCATTAATTTCTGTTAATCATATGCATGCCCATATCCTGGCGCATTTCATTGATGATCCAAAACCGAATTTTCCGTTCCTATGCCTTACCGTTTCTGGCGGGCACACACAGATTGTGCTGGTTAAGGATTATTTTGATATGGAGATTGTTGGCGAAACCCTTGATGATGCAGCAGGAGAGGCCTTTGATAAAACGGCCAAAATCTTGCAGCTTCCTTACCCCGGCGGACCATTAATTGATCAGCATGCAAAATTGGGTAACCCCAGGGCGTTCAAATTTGCTGAACCACAGATTGCAGACCTGAATTTTAGTTTTAGCGGATTTAAGACTTCGATCCTTTACTTCATCAGAAAACAGGAAAAGGAAAATCCAAACTTTATTGCCGAAAATTTAGATGATATTTGTGCATCTGTTCAACATAGCATTGTTCAAATTTTATTGAATAAGTTAAAGAAAGCGGCCAAACAATATGGGATTAATGAAGTGGCCATTGCAGGTGGCGTTTCTGCGAACTCCGGTTTGAGGAACGGTTTGCAGGAAACTGCTGATGAACTTGGATGGAACGTTTATATTCCTGCATTTCAATATTGCACTGATAATGCCGGAATGATTGCCATTGCCGGATATCAAAAGTACCTGGTTAAAGATTTTGTTGGGCAGGAAGTATCGCCGATGGCAAGAATGGAGTTTTAGGTTAGAGGGGTTTAGATAGGTTAGAGGTTTAGATAGGTGAGGTGTTTGGAGCGCTAGGGAAAGGATTAGCTAAACAACACAATTGCAATTCTAAACTTCCAATTAAGAATAATTAAATTGAATTTATAGATATGACTGGAGCATCATTGATATTCTGGATCGTTTGCGCGATACCACTTATCGGAATTTTATATTACCTGATTAGAAAAGACAAAAATAAGCTGAACGGGAGTTGGGGGGTAATTATTTTAGGCGCCTTGATTATTTCGGCATTATTAGTTATCGTTTATGTAACCAAAGATTTTAACGCAATATTTAGCCAGAACTAATTTTCCTTTTAACAAAAAAAGCGCTGATTCAGCGCTTTTCTCCTTTATATTTTGAGTTATTTCTCAGCCAGTTTTTCTCCGGTTACTTCAGCTTTAATCTTAATTTCAAGTTCATCTGCCAATTCAGGGTTATCACTTAACAGTTGTTTTACTGCATCTCTACCTTGACCTAATTTAGTATCTCCGTAAGAGTACCATGAACCGGCTTTTTTGATAATTCCGAAGTCAACACCTAAATCTACGATCTCACCATTTTTCGAAATTCCTTCACCAAACATTACGTCAAATTCTGCAATTCGGAAAGGTGGAGCCACTTTATTTTTAACGATTTTAACTTTAACACGGTTACCTGAAACTTCGTCAGAATCTTTAATTTGTGAAATCCTACGGATGTCCAGACGTACCGAAGCATAGAATTTTAATGCGTTACCACCAGTTGTGGTTTCCGGGTTACCAAACATCACTCCAATCTTATCACGTAACTGATTGATGAAAATACAGCAACATCCGGTTTTTGAAATCGTTCCGGTTAGCTTCCTTAAGGCCTGACTCATTAAACGTGCGTGTAAGCCCATTTTACTGTCGCCCATTTCACCTTCAATTTCACTTTTAGGAACCAATGCTGCGACAGAGTCAATCACGATCACATCAATAGCACCAGAGCGAATTAAGTTATCAGCAATCTCCAATGCCTGCTCACCATTATCTGGTTGAGAAATTAATAAGTTGTCAGTATCAACCCCTAATTTTTTCGCATAAAACTGATCGAAAGCATGTTCCGCATCAATAAATGCTGCTATACCGCCTTTTTTCTGTGCTTCAGCAATAATATGGGTAGCTAAAGTTGTTTTACCAGAAGATTCCGGGCCATAGATTTCGATTACCCTTCCTTTTGGAATACCGCCTATACCTAATGCGATATCTAAACTGATTGAACCAGTTGAGATAAAATCAATAGGTTCGATAGCAGTATCACCAAGTTTCATGATGGTACCTTTACCATAAGATTTTTCTAATTTATCTAGAGTTAACTGTAATGCTTTTAATTTATCAGGATTTGCGCTTGCCATTTTTTTAAAATTTGATTCCGTAAATATAATTGAATTGTCGGCTAAATATGCTCGTGTTAATAACTTGTATTGCTAAAATATTTAGCTAAGTTAAAAGTTTTTTAGCTAATGTCAATAGTAAAGTTAAATTATTTTTATTTTAAGTAAGTCGCGTTCCTTTTGAGCCGTTAGCCGTTCGAAATAGCGGCACATATAGGTAATTTCACACACTTCGCATTTAGGGTTTCTGGCTACACAAACGTATCTTCCATGAAGAATAAGCCAATGGTGTGCAATATGGATATCGTGTTGTGGTAAATTTTTAACCAGGTCTTTTTCTACTGCTAAAGGTGTTTTACCATCCGTTAATCCCAGGCGGTTAGCCACGCGAAATACGTGTGTATCTACAGCCATCGCCGGTGCGTTATAAATTACTGAAGCAATTACATTAGCGGTTTTACGCCCTACGCCTGGCATTTTTTGCAGGTCATCTATCCCGGAAGGAACCACGTCATTAAATTCATTAACCAGGATATTGGCCATGCCCACCAGGTGTTTTGCTTTATTATTTGGATAGCTAATGCTTTTTATATAATCAAAAACAATATCTGGTGTAACTTCAGCCAGTGCTTTTGCATTTGGGAAGCGTTGAAATAAGGCAGGTGTAACCATATTCACCCGCTTATCGGTACATTGAGCAGAAAGAATTACCGCAACCAATAATTGGTATGGATTATTGTAATGTAATTCGGTTTCTGCATCTGGCTGTTTGGCCGAGAAATGTTCTACAAAAAGTTTATAACGTTCTTTTTTAAGCATGGGCAAATATAACAAGCAAATTGGTGAGTTACCACTTTCTCTGCTTTGCATAAAGATTCAGGAAAATAATTAATGCATTACGACATACTTTTGTGCTGTTGCTACGGATCCTTTACCAGATTTGCTTTTAATTAGCCAAAAGGCGAAAAAGGCACCAATTAATGCCATAGCGGCACCTACATAAGCTGGAGACGTGTAGTCAAAACCATAAACCAAAGGCAATCCTCCAAAAAAGGCACCCAGGGCATTTCCGATATTAAAACTCGCCTGACTGGCAGATGCGGCCAGCATTTCAGAACCTTTGGCCGATTGAATCATTAACATCTGGATGGGTGCGGCAAGTGAAAAAGCAACTGCACCAGTGATAAAGGTCATCACGAGTGCAAAAACCTGGTTTCCGGAAACGAAATGTACAATAGTTAGGGCAACAACCATCGCCAGTAACAACACAGCTGAGGCTTTGGCCGGTGAATATTTATCCGCCAGTAAGCCGCCGATAAAGTTTCCCGCCATCATACCTAAGCCGGCAAGCATCAAAATATAGGTTACCGATTCTGGTGAAAAGCCTGCAACATCAGTCATCAATGGCGCAATGTAACTGTACCAGGTAAATAAACCACCTGTACCGATGGAGATCATTAAGATGATAATCCATGCTTCTCTCTTTTTAAAGAAACTGAGTTCGGCTTTCAGGTCGCGGTTTTTGGCGGCTTCTAAAGCCGGAAGCCATAATTTAAGGCTTAACAAAGTAATCAAGCCAACGGCAACCACTACTGCGAACGAAATGCGCCAGGAGAAGTTATGTCCGATAAAGGTACCCAACGGAACGCCCACAATATTGGCAATGGTTAAACCCATAAACATCAGCGAAACTGCTTGTGCTTCTTTTCCTTTTTTAGCTATCCGGCTGGCTACTACAGAACCAACACCAAAAAACGCGCCGTGGGGTAAGCCGGAAAGTAACCGGGCAATAAATAAAGTATTAAAGGTTGGTGCAAATGCAGAAAATGCATTAAAAGCGGTAAACATAACCATTAATGCGATGAGGATTTTTTTAGGCGGATATTTTCCGGCAATCATAATTAATAATGGAGCGCCAATAACCACGCCTAATGCGTATGCGGAAATTAAATGTCCGGCTTTGGGAATGCTTACCGTTAAATCTTTGGCAATGTCCGGAAGCAGTCCCATCATTACAAATTCTGTTATTCCGATGCCTAAACCACCTAAAGTTAAGGGCAGAAGATTTTTATTCATAGCGTACTTAGTGTTAGAATTACACTATGCAAAGGTATGGCTTTTTATTTTTTAAAATTGTAAAAATCCGGCCATCTTAGTGGTGCCTGTCCCTGGTACGCAACGCTACCATTATTTTAAATAAAGCAGCATTTCTATATTTTGAACCGGATAAATATCGCAAAAAAGTAAAAGGCTGCCCTACACTTGTAGAACAGCCTTTTTTAGCTCATGTAAATTCTTACTTCTTTCTGCTGTAGGCTAAGATCTTCTTGATGGTTTCATCCTGAGGATTTTTCGCTAAACGATCTAGCTTACCTTTTATTTGATCATAAAATAAGCTGATTTCTGCGTCAGATTCGATGTCAGTTTTAGGCTGAAACATGTTTTGAATAGGTAAGTTTACACTTGTGTTTGATGTAGAGGTTTTTGTCATAAGCAACTAAATGTGATAAGTTTATAAACTTAACGATAGTTCAGATGCTTTATTTTATAGCCTACTACAAAAAACGTAACATTTACGCTACCCTTTGTATGTCATCTCTTTCGTTTTAAGCATTTTCCTCAGATTACTCAAGGCATAGCGCATACGCCCTAACGCGGTATTGATGCTTACATCGGTTAAATCTGCTATTTCCTTGAAACTCAAATCGGCATAATGACGCATTAGAAGCACTTCCTTCTGCTCATCAGGCAATAAATGAATCATTTCCTTTAGATCTTTATGGGTTTGATCACGAAGCATTTTATCTTCCGCGCTCTCATCATAAAACTGTAGCGTATTGAAGACATCCATTCCATCAGAACTGGTGATGATTGGAGTTCGTTTCTCTTTTCTGAAATGATCAATAACGAGGTTATGCGCAATCCGCATTACCCAAGGCAAAAACTTTCCCTCTTCGTTATATCTTCCTGATCGCAGCGTGTTAATTACTTTGATAAAGGCATCCTGAAAAATATCCTCTGCCAGATATTGGTCCTTAACCAATAAGTAGATAGAAGTATAAATCTTGCTTTTATGTCTTCGTAAAAGTTCCTGCAATCCGTTCTCGTTTCCGGTAATATATACCTTTACGAGGTCCTGATCGTTATATGATTGTAAATTCATAGGTTTACCTACACTAAATCCCGTACTGTTTGCTAAAAATTAATTTGTAGATGTTTAATTTCTATAGCTTATCTCCTATGTTTTTTGATTGAGTTGGTTTGGTTTTGAGGTTGTTAATGCCCAAAGAAAGTTATTTTTTTATCAAAATGCAAAAAATAAAATGTTAAAAAATAAATTAACCGTCTCAGTACCCTATTTTTGTATCATCTTAAAACCCAAATTACTTTCTGGGGTTTTCATAATATATTCTTAACGATACATGAGCAAAAAAGAGGCCGAAAAAGATCCGCATAAAAATATAATCATTAAAGGTGCCCGTGTGCACAACCTTAAAAACATAGATGTTGCTATTCCGAAAAATAAACTGGTGGTGGTTACGGGTATGTCTGGTTCGGGGAAATCTTCGCTTGCATTTGATACTTTATATGCTGAAGGACAACGCCGTTACGTAGAGAGTTTATCATCTTATGCCCGGCAGTTTATGGGGAGAATGAATAAACCTGATGTAGATTATATTAAAGGAATTGCGCCTGCCATAGCCATAGAACAAAAGGTGATTACTTCCAATCCCCGTTCAACAGTAGGTACCTCAACAGAAATTTATGATTACCTGAAATTGCTCTTCTCCCGGATCGGAAAAACAATCTCCCCGATATCTGGTAAAGAGGTGAAAAAAGATTCGGTAAGTGCTGTGGTAGATTATGTAGGCGCCATGCCCGAAGATACAACGGTAACCATTTTTTGCCCGCTCTATCCACACAACAACCGGACTATTAAAGAAGAACTTGCCATCTTATTACAGAAGGGTTTTCTACGGGTGCTGATTGATGAGAAAATTTTAAAAATAGAATCGGTTCTTGATGATGCAGATTTTAAGGATTCAGAATTAACTGATGATAAAACGGTGCAAATTCTGATCGATCGGATCGTTGTTAATCAGGAAGAAGAAACTTTAAGCCGATTGGCAGATTCTGCACAAACTGCTTTCTTTGAAGGAAAAGGAGATTGTTATGTAGAAGCCGAAGGGAAAACCAAACATTTTAGCGATCGGTTTGAGTTGGATGGCATTCGCTTTGAAGAACCAACGCCTAATTTTTTCTCCTTTAATAATCCATACGGTGCCTGTAAACGCTGTGAAGGTTACGGAAATGTAATCGGTATTGATGAAGATTTGGTGATTCCGGATAAAAGTAAAAGTGTTTACGACAATGCCATTGCGCCCTGGAGAGGGGAGAAGATGAGCGTTTGGCTGCAGAACTTTGTTAAAGCCGCTCCAAAATTTGATTTTCCTATTCATAGGGCATATAGCCAGCTCACCAATAAAGAACAGCGTTTACTTTGGTCGGGTAATAAATATTTTGCCGGACTTGATGCTTTTTTCAAAGAACTGGAAGAACAAACCTATAAAATACAATACCGGGTAATGTTATCGCGCTACCGCGGAAAAACAACCTGCCCCGATTGTCAGGGATCTCGTTTACGTAAAGATGCATCTTATGTAAAGATTGCTGAAAAATCTATCATTGACATTGTATTGATGCCATTGTCTAAAGCACTGGTTTTCTTCAATGATTTAAAACTGGGTGTAAATGATGCTAAAATTGCAAAACGTTTATTGGCTGAAATTGATAACCGGTTCCTTTACCTGAACAATGTAGGTTTGGGTTACTTAACGCTGAATCGTTTATCTAATACCCTATCTGGCGGTGAATCGCAAAGAATCAATTTAGCAACTTCATTAGGCAGTAGCCTGGTCGGTTCCATCTATGTGTTGGATGAACCCAGTATCGGACTCCATCCGCGGGATACCAACAAATTAATTGAGGTACTGATATCTTTAAGGAACGTTGGGAATACCGTTATCGTGGTAGAACATGAGGAGGAAATGATGCGTGCAGCTGATTATATTATTGATATTGGCCCGGAAGCAGGTACGCATGGCGGTAACCTGGTTTTTAGCGGCAATTACGAAGAAATATTACAAGATACCAAGAGCTTAACCGGGCGTTATTTAGCTGGCATAGAAAAAATTGCCATCCCGGAAAAGCGTCGGAAATGGAAAGATCATATCCTGATTAAAGGTGCCAGAGAAAATAACCTTCAAAATATTGATGTAAAGTTTCCATTGGGTGTTTTTACTGCTGTGAGTGGCGTTTCGGGCTCTGGAAAAACAAGTTTGGTAAAGAAAATCCTTTATCCTGCTTTGCAGAAAGCCATTGGTAATTATGCTGGTGAGCAAACTGGTGCTTATGATGGTATTTTCGGAAATACCGATTTAGTAAGTGCTGTAGAGATGGTGGATCAGAATCCGATTGGTCGTTCAAGTCGTTCGAATCCGGTTACCTATGTTAAAGCCTGGGATGATATCCGTGCGCTGTTTTCAGGTTTGGCTGCTGCTAAAGCTGCCGGATTGAAGCCTGCGGCGTTCTCTTTCAATGTGGAAGGCGGACGTTGCGATGTTTGCCAGGGTGAGGGTGAAGTGAAAATCGAAATGCAGTTCATGGCGGATATTTATTTGCCATGTGAGGCTTGCGGTGGAAAAAGGTTTAAACAGCAGGTTTTAGACATTACTTACAAAGAAAAAAATGTTTCTGAAATTCTGGATATGACCATCGATGAAGCGGTTGATTTCTTTGCCGATGAGCAGAAGATTTTAAATAAACTGAATCCATTGGTAGATGTTGGTTTGGGCTATGTGCATTTGGGTCAATCATCAAATACCTTGTCAGGAGGGGAAGCACAGCGGATTAAACTGGCATCGTTCCTGATCAAAGGCAATAATGCCAATAAAACGTTATTCATTTTTGATGAGCCAACAACAGGATTGCACTTTCACGATATTAAGAAACTATTGAAGGCTTTAAACACTTTGATAGAGCAGGGGAATACTATTTTAGTGATTGAACACAATATGGATATGATTAAATGTGCAGATTGGGTAATCGATATCGGTCCGGAAGGTGGCGATGGCGGAGGCAAGCTGGTTTTTGAAGGCCTGCCTGAAGATTTAATTAAAGAGAAAAATTCTTATACCGGCAAATATTTAGCATCGCATTTAAATTTAAATCCATAATTTCGGCAATGCTTTTCCTCACCTTTTTTATAGGCATCATTCTCAATGCCATGGGCTACATTCCCCCTGGCAATATCAACCTTACGGTTGCGCAACTTGCCATTAATAAAGGCATGCGTCAGGTGTGGTATTTTATCATCTCATTTTCCTGTGTAGAGATATTTTTTACCTTCGGGATGATGCGTTTTGCCCGTTGGGCCATGAGTGATATCAACCCTAACGAGGCCGTAAGTGAAGTAAGGTTAGGCACTTTGGTAGATTGCTTTATGATTCTCATGTTCATTACCATGGGAACAATTACCTGGGCTAACCGGAAAAAGGTACCGGTAACCAGTAATAAAAAGGAAGATAAGCGAAGCGGAAGTGTGTTGTATGGCCTGATCCTGGGCGTACTGAATCCGGTTCAAATTCCTTTTTGGCTATTCTTTGGCAATTATGTAATCTTGCACGAATGGATAGAAACGGATTATTTATCCCTGATTATTTTTGCTATTGGCTCTGGTTTTGGCTCCGCCGGAGCACTATATGTTTATGCGCATTTTGCCACCTTTATCCAGGAGAAATTCGCCTTAAGTAGCCTGATTATTAATAAATCTATTGCCATATTTTTATATGTACTGGCGGCTTACCTGATCGTGAAACAGATTGTTGTTATCCTTTAGGGTTTTAGTCTTGAGTCGTAAGTCTTTAGTCCTTAGTTGGGAGTTGCAGGGTGGTAAAGCTTATTACTCAGCCCCTAATTACAGCAATGATTACCGTTCTTAAAATGGATCAAGAGCAAGGACAATGTTAAAGACCAAAACAAGAAGCCTACTCCTAAAAAGAAAAACGTCAGACGAAAAACGACAATTGAATACATATATATATATCGAAAACCCTCAGCCTCATCTTGAAGAAATCTTTTTTATTAAAACACTTCTTACTTTAAAAATTCTACATTCCAGATTTTCTCTGCTTTTCTGCCGATGAGCCAGAACGATGCCGCCAATACTGAAAAGAAGAGTGCTTTGTGCCAGCTATCCCAGAAGTATTCAAAATAGCGGGTATAGAGATTTACAAAGAGAAAAGTAATTCCAAATTCACGGGCAATATCATCGCGGTATTTTAAACCATATAAAGTGCTACCTACGCAAACTATAGCAGAAATTAAGGCCCAATAAAACAAGTTCAACTGCCTAACCGAATACCACTCCTCTAAACTGGCGAAGTTTCCAAAAACCGACAAAGCCCAGAGGGAGATGAATAAATAAACCATTCCGGCAAGGTAAGTTACCTGGAAAAATTGTTTTGTTTTGGGGATTGCCTTCATAATGAAAGATGATGCTGTTAGTGCAGCACCGAACACCACAAATCTCAGCGGGTAATTCATTCCGAGGAAATAATAGTTCCAGCGGCTTAAATAGCCGGTTTCAGTACCAAACCAGGCACCTAAAGATATTAAGGCAAAAATCCAGATCAACTTGGAGTTGAAAAAATATCCTAGTCCGCCGTAGATAAACACGGAAATCAGGATCAAAACAGTGAAATTCCCAGAGCCATTATCGAGCGACTTGCCAAAATAAGCAATGGCATTCGCCGTGAGTAATATCGCTGAAAATACGATCGCTTCGTTGCTGAAACGCAGATTGGGAAGCTTTTTCTTCCTTCGGAAACCTAAAATATAGAGCCAGCCTGCAAGTCCGCCAGAAACCAGCGCAATTACAATATTTGGTGTGTTGTAAACCCTTTTGAGATAATTCAGAATTGCATTGTCGATCAATAAAGATCCAAGCGCTATAAAGCCACAAGCTAAAGCTACCCAAAAGGCATATTGAGCAAGTCTTAACCAATCAAAATTTTTGGCTTCATAACTCTGGCGAAGTTTGTTTCCCGTTTCTGCATTGATTAAGCCATCATTTTGCCATTGCTCAATCATATCATCCAGAAACTCACTTTTTTCTATATCAACTTTCATAGGTAGGGTTGTATACGAAGATATAAAAATAAGTCCGAAGTCGGGAGTCTGAAGTCGTAAGGCGATATCGACTCCGGACTAAAGACTCCCGACTCCGGACTTTCTATATTACCTCTTTAATTTTCTTATTATTCCCGACAATCCAGATCACATCACCATTATCAAAAGTGAAATCAGATGATGGGTTTAAAATTCTTTCCGTTCCACGTTCAATTCCAACAACCAGCGCCTGTGCTTTTTCCCGAATACCTGCATTTCTGATGCTTAAACCATAAACAGGAGATTCCAAGTTGACCACAACTTTCTGTAAGGTCATTTCCTTATCAGGGAAGTTTTTCTCGCTTTCTGTCTCCGGAATATCAACCTCTAAAATTGTCTTTACCGCTGCCAGTTGATCATCTGCACCAATCAGCAATAGTTTATCATTCGGGTAAAGTCTTTCATCTCTACCCGGTGTTGGAATATTGGTTCTTCCGCGTTCAATCATGGCAATGTTTACACCATATTTTTCACGGATCATCAGGCTGGCAAGTGTTTGGCCAACTACCTCCGATTCCGGCGAAACCACCAGTTCTGTTAAGTGGGTATCCCAGGGTAAAATATCTGGTTTTTGATTTTCCCTGGCATTCAGGTTTAAGATGAAACGTTTTTCCAGCTTATTATAAAACGACTGGAGTTTTCTAGAGAAGATAAACATCATCAACACCATGAGCACCAGTGCTAATCCGGCAGCTATCCAGGTATCGAAAAATTCGTATACCAGGAAACCCACGAAAAACACACCTAAGGCAATTCTAAAAGCCTCAATTGCGATAAGCGGCCCCCGCGTAAATTTTTTGCTGAGCCACAAATGCGAATAGGCAGTTTTCTGAATCCTCCTGATGGACAGCGCCCATAAAAAAGGGGCCATGATTACGAACGAAACCACCAAACTAATAATGGTAGATTTCATGCCGTTTACAACGTTATTGGCAATAAAAGGCTGGAGGTACCGGGATGCAAGGAAAATAATGGAGACTATAATTACGGAATGAATTACGGTGTTAAAAGCATATCCGCGCAAAAGGATTTTCCAATCGCTTAAAGTAGTCATCCCTTCAGTACTGGAGCTGTATCTCGAGATTCCATCAAGCCATTTCTTTGGTAAAATCCTGTTTAAAAAATTATAAAACGGCTCGGACAATTTGATTAGATAAGGCGATGTAAAAGTAGTAATTGCTGCTGCGGCAACAGCGATGGGGTAAAGGAAATCGCTGGTTACTTTTAAGGTTAAACCTAATGATGCAATGATAAATGAAAATTCGCCTATTTGCGCCAAACTCATGCCAGACTGTACAGCAGTTTTTAAAGGCTGGCCAGAAAGTAAAGCCCCCAAAATGGTAAATAAAATTTTCCCGGAGATGATTACAACAGTAGCTAAGATAATGGGTCCGGCATATTTAACCAGCATTGCAGGTTCGATCAGCATTCCTACTGATACAAAGAAAACAGCGGCGAACAAATCCTTAACTGATTTGGTTAAATGTTCTATTCTTTCTGCCTGTGTTGTTTCGGCCAGGATTGAGCCCATAATAAATGCCCCTAATGCGGGAGAGAAACCAACCTTATCGGCCAGCAGCACCATCACCAAACAAAGCGCCAAAGAAACCACGAGCATGGTTTCATCATTCATTAATTTTTTGGTCGCTTTTAAAAATGATGGGATTAAAAATATTCCCGCTAAAAACCAAAGAACAAGGAAAAATGCTAATTTTAAGATAGACATGACCATTTCTGTTCCGGCAGATTGCTGGCTCACCGCAAGCGTGGAGAATAAAACCAGGAGTAAAATAGCCAGTAAATCTTCTACAATTAAAACACCGAAAACTAAACCAGCGAATTTTTTATGTTTCAACCCTAATTCTTCAAAAGCTTTAATGGCGATCATGGTTGATGAAATGGACAAAATTCCACCAAAGAAAAGGCTATCCATATCTTTCCACCCCATTGCTTTACCCGTTAAATAACCTGCAAGGATGATGAAAAGTACTTTTACAATGGCAGTAATGGAAGCTGAGCCACCTACTTTAACAAGTTTTTTAAAACTGAATTCTAAACCCAGGCTAAAGAGCAGGAAGATTACACCAATCTCACCCCAAATGTTAATGCTTTTAGTATCGGTAACGGATGGAAAAAAATCTAAATGTGGGCCAACAAGTAAACCCGCTAAAATATAACCTAAAACCAGGGGCTGCTTTATTCTTTTAAATATGAGTGTGGTAATCCCTGCTGCGGCGAGGATTAATCCTAAATCGGCAATTAAATCTGGTAAATGCATTTTGTTAATCGGTATTGTGGTAAATAATTTCCGGGCAGGCCGGCTGTGTATTCCACCGCATGGTGGTGCGCAAAACAGTATTTACCAGAAAAAGTGTTTCGGATAAAGCATTTTAAACAAGCACCAATAGTTGTGTTTTAACCGTTTTAAAACCGCCTTACTAATTGTTGAAGTGATGGAAAGTAGTAACGCCATAATCAAAACAGCAAATACAACTAAAAAATTTTTTACAACAGTATGATTCATCAGGTCTTTTTGGAAACTTTCCTGATCTTGCGTATGGCCGAAGTGAAATTTAAAAGTGCTTTTTTTGAAGTTGCGAACGGGTTGTGCCGACTGAATTTTTGAGGTGTTATCTTTTTTTGGAGCAGCAAAGCTTGCGAAACTCACCAGCGTACTTAAAAAAATAATTATATAAAAAAGCCTCATTGCTGCTAATATAGCGAAAATGAGGCTTTTTTGAAAGTTAAATTTCGATTAAACTTCCCTATTCCAGAGCTGAGAAGTAAGCTAAGGTATCTTCTTTATCCTTATGGAGCTGTACTTTCAAAGCTTCCAAACCGGTAAATTTTACATCGTGACGAAGGAATTTTAGGAAATTCATTTTGATATCCTGACCATAAATTTCCTGGTTAAAATCGAAGATATTTACTTCAATATTTCTGGTCATGCCGTTAATGGTTGGCCTTTGGCCGATGTAAGCCATACCTTTGAAAGTCCGGAGTCCGGACTCCGGAGTCTGAAGTTTGGCATTGCGCGACTCATGATTATGGACTTCTGACCCTAAACTCATCGCTACCGTTACGGCGTAAATGCCATCACCGGGAATAAGCTTATAGGTTTCTTCTACAAAAATGTTGGCCGTTGGAAAACCAATTGTTCTGCCAATTTTATCGCCCTTTATTACACGCCCGAAAATGGAAAAGGCATAACCCAGATAATCTGATGCCAGGCCTACATCTCCAGCCAGCAGTGCCTGACGGATTTTAGTTGAACTTACGGCAACATCGTGAATATCCTGTTCCATAATTTCTTCTACTGTAAAGTCAAAATGAATGCCTGCAGCTTTCAAATCTGTCAGAGTACCGGTACGGTCTTTTCCAAAACGGTGATCATAACCGATGATAATGTGTTTGGTTCCGATATCATTTACCAGTGTGTTTTTGATGTAGTCTTCTGGTAGCTGATTGGAAAAATCGCGGGTAAAAGGCGTGATAATTAAATGATCTACCCCAAGGCTCTTTAATATTTCTGCCTTTTCATTAATGGTATTGATCATCTTCAGATCCTGATTCTCTGGATCTATAATGAGTCTTGGATGTGGGAAAAAGGTTAAGATTACACTTTCACCGTGATTTGCTTTTGCTTTTGCTACCAATTGTCTGATGATTTTCTGGTGCCCGAAATGAACACCATCAAAAGTGCCGATGGTTACTACAGCGTTGTTAAGCTTGGTAAATTCTGATAGGTTATGGTATATTTTCAATGGGATAATCTTTTAAACTATGGGTTTTGCGTGAGGGATGGCAGCGGCATCTCCCGATTTTTCATCGGGAATATAGCGTACAGCCCGACCCCTTGCGTAGCTTGGGGACACGCCCAAATTTCTATAAATATTTTATTAATGCAAAGCATGACGCTTCACTACGCCACCTTTTAAATCAGCAATTTGTTGTTGTATCACAAATGCATCAGGATCTATATTTCTGATGGCTGTTTGTAATTTACTCATTTCCAGTTTTGTTACAACGGTAAACACAATGTCTATATCATTTCTTTCGCCATAACCACCTTCGCCTTTGTAAATGGTTACACCGCGTTTCATTTCTGTGATGATATAACTTTTAATTTCATCCTGATGTTCTGAAATAATGGTTACGCCTGTGTATTGCTCTATTCCGTTTACGATAAAATCGATCGTGTAAGAGGCTGATAGATAAGTTAATATTGCATAGAGTGCCGTTTCAATATTTAAAAAGTAAGCCGCGAAGGCGAAGATGATAATGTTTAAAATAAGGATGATATTGCCGACGGTTAAAATGCTGTTTTTACTGATGTAAAGCGCGAGTACCTCCGTACCATCGATTACGCAGCCGCCACGCATGGCCAAACCGATTCCTCCGCCTAAAAACAACCCGCCGAAAAAAGCGATCAGCAATTTATCATGTGTGATGGGCTGAAATGGCAATATAATGAGGGCTACGGATAAAGCCGCAATAGCAATCGCAGTTTTGATGGCAAAACCTTTTCCAATCTGTCTGAAACCTAATATTACAAAAGGAATATTAATAATGGCAATGAGGTAGGAGAGGTTCCACCCGGTTAAGGTGCTTAAAAGCAGCGAGATTCCGGTTACGCCACCATCAATAAAATGGCTGGGCATAAGGAAGCTTTTTAAACCAAAACAAGCTGAAGTAACCCCCGCGGCAATTAAGAGAATTTCTTTTGCAAAGCGGGCATTCTTGTTTTTTATCCGGTTCATCTTTATTCCTGAATTTTAATTTCTTCTTTCTTGCTACGAATATAATTAACAAGCTCTAAAACCTCAAACGAATTTGAAAGCAAAAAGTTTCCACTTCTGGTACGGGTGAGCTGAGATAAGTAGGCACCGCTGTTGAGGGCTTTTCCAAAATCGGAAACCAAAGAGCGAATGTAAGTGCCTTTGCTGCACACAATCCGGAAATCTATTTCAGGGAGTGCTATTCTGGTGATTTCGAAGGTTGGTACGCTTACGAAGCGTTTGCGCAATTCTACTTCCTCACCCAAACGGGCTTTTACATATAAACGTTCGCCATTAATTTTTACTGCAGAATGTGCAGGCGGATACTGCTCAATATCGCCTGTAAAAGGTGCTGTTGCAGCGTAAATTTCTTCGGGTGTAATAGAAGAAATATCGAAAGTCTGATTCACCTCCGTTTCCATATCGAACGATGGAGTAGTGGCGCCTAGAATCATGGTGCCGGTATATTCTTTTTCTTCTGCCTGGAAAGTATCTATCTGCTTGGTTAATTTCCCTGTGCAAATGATTAACAAGCCGGTAGCCAGTGGATCCAGCGTGCCTGCATGACCTACCTTTAGTTTTAATGGCTTTAAAGAGTTACGGATTTTGCCAACCACATCAAAGGATGTCCATTTGTATGGTTTGTTAATTAAAAGCAGTTCGCCCTCGGCAAAATTGAAATCTTTAAACTTTGAATTTTCTGTACTCACAAATCTTTTTTGCGCAAAGATAAGATTAAATTATTTGCATTGTATGGCCGGTATACAACAAGATAATGATGATCAGACCGGCTGCAATTCTATAATAACCGAAAACTTTAAAACCATGCTTGTTTAAAAAGCCGATAAAGCTTTTAATGGCTAAAAGGGCTACAATAAAGGCCACTACATTCCCAATAATTAATAAATTAACCTGTTCGTGTGTAATGGTGTTTCCTTCTTTATAGAAATCGAATAATTTTTTGCCTGTTGCGGCGAACATTGTCGGAACGGCTAAAAAGAACGAAAATTCGGCTGCTAACTTTCTGCTTAGTTTTTGGCTCATTCCGCCAATAATGGTTGCTCCTGAACGGGAAACGCCCGGAATCATCGCTATACATTGAAAAAAACCAATTTTTAAAGCGGTTAGGTAATTGATTTCTTCCTCTTCATGAAGCGTTGGCTTATTGAACCATTTATCAACAAACAGAAGAATGACACCGCCAACTAATAATGAGATTCCTACAGCCATCGGACTTTCTAAAAGTTCATCAATTTTTTTGCTCAACAGTAACCCAAAAACTGCTGCGGGGATAAAGGCAACCAATAATTTGAGGTAAAAGTTAATGGATTTAAAGAATCTTTTGAAATATAATACCAGTACGGAAAGGATTGCGCCTAACTGAATTGCAATGGTAAATAGCTTTACAAACGGATCGCTGGCAATACCCATAAAGGATGATGCAATAATCATGTGCCCGGTGCTCGATACCGGTAAAAATTCAGTTAATCCTTCAATTATAGCCAGGATAATAGCTTTAAAATAATCTAGTTGAGCCATGAAATTTTTTAGAAAATATCCAATAAAATAGAACACGCTAAATTGAAAAATTAAGCGTGTTCCGGTTATCAGATTAAAATAAAATTATTTTTTAAGAATAGCATAAATACCGAAGGCGAAGCCAGATAACACCACGATTGGTGCCAATAAAGTCCTTCTGAAATCGTAAATATCGCCGGTTGTTCCCATCATTAAAATGAAGCCTAAGGCTACAATTCCAATGCTGATTAATAATAACCTGTAATTTTTCCCGGTAAAAACCAACTCGCTTTTGGTGTCCTTTGTAATCGGACTTGTCTTTTTTTCTAATGCCATTATCTATAAAGATTGTAAGATTTTAAACGTAAATACCTGCTCACTGCAAACCAGGTGCTAATGCCGGTAATAAATATTCCGATAATAATTAAGCCAACGAATACAAAGCCAAATTCTTTATAGTTGTTTAAGATAATAATTTCAGGAACCTCTTTACGTGCATAAATTAAAGTAGCTAACAAGATGATGATTGCAATAAATGCAGCAATTAAACCATGCAAGGCAGCGTATAATAAAAAAGGACGTCGGATAAAGTTTTTCGTTGCACCAACCAGCTGCATACTTTTAATTAAAAATCTTTGTGAATAAATTGCTAAGCGTATGGTGTTGTTAATCAGTGCAATTGCAATGATTAAAAGCAGTGCTGCAAATGCCAAAATAATTAAACCAATGGTATTGATATTTTTGTTTACCATATCGATTAAAGAACTCTGATAAACCACTTCTTTAACCACCGGGTTTTTAGCAATGCTTGCTTTTAAAGTTTCGATGCTTTTATTGTTAGCATATTCTGCTTTTAAATAAACATCGAAAGTAGAGGTGAGTGGATTGTAACCTAAGAAATTAACAAAATCTTCCCCTAAATCCTGCGTTAAGTTTCTTGCTGCCAACTCTTTATTTACATATTGGGTTTGCTTTACCGCACGGTTTGCATTTAATTCTTTTTGAAAAGCCAGAACGTCAGTTTCCTTTGCGCCTTCATCAACAATAATGTTAAGCACAATATTTTCTTTTACGTAATTAGACAGGTTTTTGGCATGTACAATTACCAACCCAAGCAGGCCCAGCATTAATAAAACCAGCGCAATACTGATAATCGTAGAGATATATACGGTTTTGGTTTTCTTAGATGCATCACTTACTTCGAATTCTTCCATGTATTTCAATTTAGTTTTTGCGAAAATAGAAATTATACCTGATAAACACCAATATAAACCTACGCTAAATGAACTTTAACGCATTGGTAAACGATTTAGTTTGAGTGGATCATTATAATTTTAACGGACACTTTTTTAGAAATCAGTACGAAATTTTAGTAAACGGCGTTAACTAATCATAACAAAACCCTAAATCTATTCTAAATGAAAAAACAAATTACCATTATTGGATTGCTTTTTATAGCAACAACGGCATTATTATCATGTAAAAAGGATCAAACTTCATTTAAAGCCCGGATTGTAGGGAAATGGATGGTAAATAAAATCGAAGTGTCGGGAAATACGAACCAATCTCTTAATGGAACATTCAATTATACCCGGGATGATTATATGGATTTTAAATTAAACAGCGAGGATCAGGTAGAGTTGAGCCTGACAAATCAGCGGACCATTGGTAATTATACCACCTCGTTAGGAGATGAATTCGGGATGATTTTTCCTGAGGGAACTTCATATTGTACGACTACCAACCTCACTGCTACGCAGTTTCAATTCACTGCTAAAATTGATAAAACCAATATTGTGAAAACTTATTACTTAACCAGATAAAGGTCTAATCCCCTAGTGTTTGCTTGCGCCATTGGTTTTTGATAGCCAATGGCGCTTTTTTTTGTTGCTTTGAAAGATGATGTTGCTTTGAGAAGAAGTTTTGATATATTCTTCTAGAAAGCTGAATATAATATTTTACGCGTTCTTATACAGGCGCAGGATAACATTTTTCTGTTATGAGTCCAGGTCTTATTTATAGTAACTCATTCTGTTTTTTTAAGCCCCTTAATTTCCGTATTTTCGCTCCTTTAAAAATTTAAAACTTGCAATGGATTACCAATTCAAAGAAATAGAACAAAAGTGGCAGAAATTCTGGGCAGATCATCAAACATTTAAAGCCGAAAGCAATTCTACAAAACCAAAATATTATGTGTTAGATATGTTTCCTTACCCATCAGGAGCAGGTTTACACGTTGGTCACCCACTGGGTTACATTGCATCAGATATTTTTTCGAGATACAAACGCCTTAAAGGCTTCAATGTTTTGCACCCAATGGGCTACGATTCTTTCGGTCTGCCGGCAGAACAATACGCCATCCAAACGGGTCAGCATCCGGCAATCACTACCGAAGCAAATATTGCAACTTACCGCCGCCAGTTAGACCAAATCGGTTTTTCTTTCGACTGGAGCAGAGAAGTGCGCACCAGCGAACCATCTTATTATAAATGGACACAGTGGATTTTTATGCAGTTGTTCAACTCCTGGTATAACTTGGAAAATGATCGTGCAGAAGATATCACCACTTTAATTGAAAAATTTAATACTTCCGGGTCTGCGGATGTGAAAGCAGCTTGTGATGAAGATGTGAAATCATTTATGCCAAGTGATTGGGCAACGTTTACCGATGAGGAAAAACAGATTGAATTACTGAAATACCGTTTAACTTATCTTAGAGAAAGCACCGTGAACTGGTGTGCTGCTTTGGGAACGGTACTGGCCAATGATGAAGTAAAAGATGGTTTCTCTGAACGTGGTGGTTTTCCGGTAGAACAGAAAAAAATGATGCAGTGGAGCATGAGAATCACTGCTTATTCTGAAAGGCTGTTACAAGGGTTAGATACCATCGACTGGCCAGAGCCTATTAAGGAAATGCAACGCAACTGGATTGGTAAAAGTGTTGGAGCTTCTGTTAAGTTTAAGATCGAGACTTCGGACTCTGAACTCAGGACTTCTGACTATATAGAGGTTTTCACTACCCGTGTGGATACCATTTTTGGTGTTTCTTATTTGGTTTTAGCGCCAGAGCACGAATGGGTGGCTGAATTAACTACACCAGAACAAAAACAGGATATTGAGAATTACATCGCTCAAACGAGGAAGAAATCTGAATTAGACCGCATGGCGGATACTAAAACTGTTTCGGGTGCTTTCACTGGTACTTATGTGATTAATCCGGTGAGCGGTGAACGTGTACCACTGTGGATTGCGGATTATGTACTTGCAGGATACGGAACCGGAGCGGTGATGGGCGTGCCAAGTGGCGATCAGCGCGACTGGTTATTTGCAACCCATTTCAATCTGCCGATTATTCAGATTCTGGATGGTCAGCAAGATATTGATGTGCAAGCGGATGCTACCAAAGCAGGAACCTATATCAATTCGGGTTTCATCAATGGCTTAACTTATAAAGAAGCGGTGCCATTTTTAAATAACTGGTTGGAAGAAAATAAAGTTGGCAAGGCAAAAGTTAATTTCCGCCAGCGCGACGCAATTTTCGGTCGCCAAAGGTATTGGGGAGAGCCTATTCCGGTTTATTTTAAAGATGGTTTGCCATACTTGGTAAAAGAGGAAGAATTACCTTTAATTTTGCCAGAAATAGATAAGTATTTACCAACTGAAACTGGTGAGCCACCTTTGGCGAGGGCTGAAGGTTGGGTGCCAAAAGATGGAGAACACTATGAGTTGAGCACTATGCCGGGCTGGGCCGGAAGTAGCTGGTACTGGTACCGTTATATGGATGCTAATAATGATGCTGACTTTGCTTCAAAAGAGGCTGTTGAGTATTGGAAAGCTGTTGATTTGTATATCGGCGGTTCTGAACATGCTACAGGCCACTTATTGTACAGCCGTTTCTGGAACAAATTTTTGAAAGATTTGGATTACACCCAAGAAGAAGAACCTTTCAAAAAACTGATTAACCAGGGAATGATTCAGGGGAGAAGTAATTTTGTTTATCGCATTAATGACGAGAATGGAAAGCCAACTAATACTTACGTCTCTGCCGGATTAAGGAAGGAATATAAAACATCAGCCTTACATGTTGATGTTAACATTGTAGAGAATGATACATTAGATCTAAATAAATTTAAAGCCTGGAGAGAAGAATATGCAAATGCAGAATTCATTCTTGAAGGCGGCAAGTACATCTGCGGTGTCGAAGTAGAAAAAATGTCGAAATCAAAGTTCAACGTGGTTAACCCGGATGATTTGATTGAGCGTTATGGAGCTGATACTTTACGGATGTATGAGATGTTCTTAGGTCCGTTAGAGCAAAGTAAACCCTGGAATACGAATGGTATTGAGGGTGTATTTAAGTTTTTACGGAAGTTCTGGAGATTGTTCCATAATGAAGCCTGGGAGTTTACAGTTTCTGATACGGAACCTACAAAAGCAGAATTGAAATCATTACATAAGATTATTAAAAAAGTTCAGGAAGATATTGAGCGTTTTTCTTTTAATACATCTGTTTCCAGTTTCATGATTGCAGTTAATGAATTAACGGATCTTAAATGTAACAAACGCAGCATTTTGCAAGATATGGTGGTTATTTTGTCGCCATATGCGCCGCACATTTGTGAAGAACTTTGGGTACAATTGGGTAATGAGGCTGGAACATTGTCGTATACGGCTTTCCCGGTTTTCAATCCGGAACACCTTGTAGAAGACGAATTTGCTTATCCGGTTTCTGTGAACGGTAAAATGAAGATGAATTTAAATTTGAGCTTAACTTTGGCCCAGCCAGAAGTGGAGGCAATTTTATTCGCTAATGAGCAGTTCCAAAAGTTCTTGGATGGCAAGGCACCGAAGAAAATCATTTTTGTTAAAGGAAAGATTATCAATGTAGTGGTTTAAAAGAAGCATAAAGACCGAGCTTAAAGCCGAAAGCTGCCTGCTTAGTTTTATAGAAGCCCTGATATGCCGTTTTGCAAATCAGGGCTTTTTGTTTCGCCTTTTGTAGGTGGACTTTAGCCCTTAGTTCAAAATTGTTAGTCTCAAGTTCACTTCAAAGCAGTAATACTTTATAACATTGCATTTCTTGTAAATCTTCCAATCAGAAAAATTATCATTAGACATATTACCCTAGTTAGATTTTTATTAGACTATGGGTAAAGAGCAGCTTGCCATTCCATCGCCGTTGGCTTCAGCCAACGGATCAGGGAAAGCCCTGAGTTCTCTTTAGCCTTTAAGCTTTCGGTTTTTGCTTCCCAAAAATCGTCACTGCAAGTCCGCTACTTTTAAATCTCATATTAAGCAACTTTGCCATTCATCGCCGTTGGCTTCAGCCAACGAATCAGGGAAAGCCCTGAGTTCTTTTTAGCCTTTAAGCTTTCGGCTTTTGCTTCCCAAAAATCATCACTGCAAGTCCGCTACTTTTTAAATCTCATATTAAGCAACTTGCCATTTTATCTCCCTTGGCTTCAGCCAACGGATCAGGGAAAGCCCTGAGTTCTTTTTAGCCTTTAAGCTTTCGGCTTTTGCTTCCCAAAAATCGTCACTGCAAGTCCGCTACTTTTTAAATCTCATGTTAAGCAGCTTGCCATTTCATCGCCGTTGGCTTCAGCCAACGGATAAAGGATAGTAAAAAACAAAACCCAGGCTGTTTTTCACAACCTGGGTTTCTCTTTAAGCTTTAAGCTTTCGGCTTTCCACTTAGTCTCTCTTCCTTCTATTCCCACCAAACGTTCTTTGACTGCTTGCATTCCGAGGTTTGCCGCTCATGTTGCCATCACCACCTTTTCTGGCGCCACCGCCACCACCTTTAGATTGTGCCTGTGGTTTACGTTTCACCTGGTTTTTGGCCAACATACTTTCCCAGCTTAATGGATAAGGATGATCATCAACTACTGGCAGCGTAATTTTAATCAGTTTCTGAATATCTAATAAGTATTCGTTTTCTTCCGCATCGCAAAAAGAAATCGCAATCCCGTTTGCACCAGCGCGACCAGTACGGCCAATTCTGTGTACATAAGATTCAGGAATATTTGGTAATTCGTAGTTCACTACATGTGATAACTGATCAATATCGATACCACGGGCAGCAATATCTGTAGCTACCAACACCCGGATTTTTCTATCTTTAAAATCTGTTAATGCACGCTGACGGGCATTTTGTGATTTATTTCCGTGAATAGCTGCAGATTTTATTCCGGCGAAGCCTAAATCTTTAACAATTCTATCTGCACCATGTTTGGTTCTGGTAAAAACCAAAGCAGTTTGAATATTTTTATCGTCCAGGAGGTGAATTAACAACTTCTTTTTATCGGGCTTATCTACAAAGTAAACCGATTGAACGATGGTTTCGGCAGTAGAAGAAATTGGTGTAACTTCCACCTTGGTTGGGTCTGATAAAATCGTATTCGCCAACTTTTGAATTTCATCCGGCATAGTTGCAGAGAAAAATAAAGTCTGACGTTTTGCAGGTAATTTTGCAACTACTTTCTTTACATCGTGAATAAAGCCCATATCCAGCATACGATCGGCTTCATCTAAAACAAAAAGTTCGATGGTGCTCAAGCTGATGAAACCCTGGTTCATTAAATCCAATAAACGACCGGGGGTTGCCACTAAAATATCGATACCTTTTTTAAGCGCTTCTACCTGCGAGTGCTGGTTTACACCGCCAAATATTACCAGGTGACGCAAATTTAAATTGCTGCCATAAGCTTTAAAACTTTCTTCAATTTGAATGGCAAGTTCGCGTGTAGGCGTTAATATTAAAGCTTTAATGTTTTTGTTCGCCTTGGTATTGATGTGTTTTTCGTGCAATAACTGCAACATTGGAATGGCAAAAGCAGCGGTTTTACCTGTTCCTGTTTGTGCACAACCTAGTAAATCTTTACCTTTTAATATAGTGGGAATGGATTGCTCCTGTATTGGGGTAGGTTGTGTATAACCTTGTTTCTCAAGCGCCTGTAAAATTGGCTCTATGAGGTTTAATTCTTTGAATAACATGTATGTTTCTATGTAATATTTATCGAAGAAGCTAGAACAATCATTTGTTGAAGGACTAACTTGCGGAGAGAATATGCCATTCAGAATGGCAAGCCCATATTCCTGCTTCAGCGGCAAAGATACAGAAATATTTGGGAAGACAGAAGTTTTTATATAAGGCCATCTTCAGGCGTTAGAAATTGATAAAAAAACGAATTAAAAATTTATTGTTTGGTTGCCTATTTATTTTTTATTAAATTGTAATCAGTTTATAATCAGAAATATGCAAGTTTTTTTGTTTACGTCTGTTTAAATATACCAAATATCTAACCAAATTAATTTCTATCTATGGCACAACACGTACCTAATCTTCAAAGTGATTTTCCAAGCTTTCATTCAATCGAATTTTTACATTTTCGATCAGATCTGCCTTGCACTTTTATTTTTCAAAGGTGTTGCTGATGAACGCCTGATTGAATTGAAACCACTTCATTAAGCTGGTTAATTCGAACCGAAAACTAATACTAACCAATATATAAACTATGACACAAAATCTATCCATTTTCAGGAGGGGCTTTCTTCTTCTGTGCTTGGGTTTGTTGTATGCCATCGGCGCAACGGCCCAAACTAAAATTACTGGTAAAATCATTGCCAGTGATGACAAACTTCCTATTGTTGGCGCAACAATTAAAATTAAAAATGCAACCGGCGGTACCACAACGGATGCAAATGGTGCTTTCTCTCTCAGTGTACAACCGACTGATGTTCTCGTAATTTCTTTTATTGGCTTTACAAATAAAGAAGTAACGGTAGGCAGTCAGACCAATATTGCTGTGGTATTGCAGGCAGAGAATAACAATTTAACAGAAGTTGTGGTAACAGGTTATTCTGCCCAGCGGAAGAAAGATTTAACCGGAGCTGTGGCTGTGGTAAGTATGGATCTTTTAAAAGCACAGCCAGCTGCAAGTGCAGTAGAAGCGCTGCAAGGTAAGGCTACCGGTGTTCAGGTTATTAATGATGGTGCCCCGGGCTCTACACCACAAATCAGGATTCGTGGTACGAGTACCATTAACAACAATGAACCACTTTATGTAATCGATGGAGTACCTTTTGAAGGTAAATTATCGTGGCTCAACCAAAATGATATTGAAAGTTTACAAGTATTGAAGGATGCTTCTTCTGCCTCTATTTATGGTTCAAGAGCGAATAACGGTGTGGTAATCATCACCACTAAAAAAGGTGTGGGGGGTGCACCAAAGATTACAGTAGATTCTTATTACGGTACGCAGGTGCCAAGATCAAGCAGTTTCCCGGAAATGATGAACCCTCAGCAATATGCGCAATACGTATTTGATGGGTATACCAATGCCGGAAAAACAATTGCTGCAGGTAGAAACTATGGTTCGGGTACAACGCCTGTATTACCGGAATACCTGGTAGCAGGATCGAAATTAGGCCAGGATGTTATTGCTGCCGATGCTGATCCATCGAAATATAATTATAGCCGAGATCCAAACTTATTTTACCAGATTACCCGCGCCAATAAAGCAGGTACCAACTGGTTTGATGAAATAACAAAAGCTGCTCCGGTTCAGAATTATCAGTTAGGTGCAACTGGAGGTGGCGAAAATGCAACTTATGCGGTTTCTGCCGGTTACCTGAATCAAAAAGGAACTATAGATTACACTGGTTTTAAACGTTATAACTTCAGGTCTAATACAGGTATATCTGCATTTAACAAACGCGTGCGTTTTGGTGAAAATGCACAATACAGTTATTCAGAAGGCTTCGGATTTGGAGTGAATCCAAATCTTCCTGGCGGTTATCAGGATCAGGGAAGTGCCTTAGGATGGGCTTACCGGATTCCAACCATCATTCCTGTGTATGATATCAATGGTAATTTTGCAGGGAGTCGTGGTAGTCAGTTAGGTAATGCAGAAAACCCTTTGGCTTTCTTATACAGAGCAAAAGATAACAAAAATAAGAATAACTTCTTCTTCGGGAATATTTTTGGCGAAGGGGATATTATCCCAGGTTTAGTATTGCGTACAAACTTTGGTTTACGCTACGAAAATTATAATGGCTTATCAATGCGTTATCCAAACCTTGAATTTTCTGAAGGGAATAACTCCAATAACTTAAACGAATACCAGGGTTATAACACGGAATGGACCTGGACCAATACTTTAAACTATAGTAAAGTATTTAATGAAAAGCACAGGGTGAATGCCTTAATTGGAACAGAAGCGATCAGATCCAGATCCAGACAATTAAATGCCGGAAGGAACGACTTCTTCCTTTTAGGTAATCCGGATTACTACTACTTAAATACAGGTTCTTCCAACATAAGTAATTCGAGTACCGGATCAATCGGATCTTTATATTCTTTATTTGCTAAACTTGATTATTCATTTGACGACCGCTACTTAGCCAGCTTTACCATTCGTCGAGATGGTTCATCAAACTTTGGCGAGAATAATAAGTATGGAAATTTCCCGGCAGTAAGTGGTGCATGGCGAATTTCTGAAGAGGATTTTATGAAAGATGTTAAATGGATCAGCGATTTGAAAATTCGGGTTGGTTACGGACAAACCGGAAATCAACGGATTCCTGCTTATCAATATATTAACCGATTTGAAAGTTCTATCATTAATGCAGCCTATGCTGTTGGCGGTGGCAATGGTCTTAGTACAGGGGTACGTCAAAACGCTTACCAAAACCCTGATGTGAAATGGGAATCTTTAAAATCGCTTAACATTGGTTTAGATTTTACTTTGTTAGATGGCGCGGTTGATGGATCATTGGATTGGTACGATAAGAAAACCACAGATATGCTTTACAACTTACCATTACCATCAAGTGTGGTAGGTTTGGGTAGCTCTCCGTTTGTAAATATCGGTGATATGAGTAATAAAGGGATTGAATTTAATGTAGCTTATCACTATGGCAGAAAAGCAGATAGTCCTTTTAAATTTGATATTGGGGTAAACTTCTCTAAAAACGAAAACAAAATCGTGCAGCTGGCTCCGGGAATCTTAAATCAGATTTATGGAAACTATAGAAGTTTGCAAACCAGTGTATTGCAGGAGGGCGCTCCTTTTGGTTCTTTCTTTGGGTATAGAACAACGGGTATTTACCAAAGCGCTGCTGATATTGCGAACAATCCATCTTATGCTGGTGCAAGGGTTGGCGGACTTCGTTATCAGGATATTAATGGCGATGGTGTATTGGATCCGAAAGACCGTACCATTATCGGTGATCCGAATCCTGATTTCAATTTAGGGGTAAACCTGAATGCTTCTTACCGTAATTTCGATATTTCTGCCTTTATCTACAGTGTACAAGGCAACGATATTTTTGAGGCTACCCGTTACTTTACCGACTTCCCATCTTTTGATGGTGCAAAAAGCACAAGATTGTTAAATGCCTGGAGCCCTACTAATACCTCAAGCCTTATCCCTTCTGCATATGCTGGTGCATCTGATCTTGAGTTTGCTTCTTCCAGCTATTACATTCAGGATGGAAGTTTTGTAAGATTGAAAAATATTCAACTTGGTTATTCAGTTCCAACAGCTAAAGCTTTCGGACCGAATTCTAAAATTAGCAGACTGAGGGTTTACGTGAGTGCAACCAATTTATTTACCATTACCAAATACACGGGGTTAGATCCTGAAGTAAGTCAGATTACTGATGGTTTTACTGCTCCCGGGGTAGATCAGGGTGTATATCCTTCGCCACGTCAATTTTTAATCGGTATTAATGTTGGGTTTTAATTAAAATTATCATGATGAAACATATAAAATATATCATTCTTTCCGTATTAATTTGCAGCAGTATGTCTTGCAAGCGGGAATTTTTAACACTACAGCCACAGGGTGAACTCACTGAGGAACAATTGATGACGCAAGACGGCGTTGAAGGCCTTTTAGTAGGTGCATACAGTTTATTAAATGGCAATATAAATGGTACTTATGGAAATTACGGCGCTGCTCCAAGCCAATGGTTATTTGGCGAAGTGGCATCAGATAATGCGCATAAAGGCAGTAGCGTAGGCGATCAGCCACCTATGAATGCCATAGAACAACATGCTCCAACCAGTACCAACGATAATTTATCCAATATCTGGGACAGGTGCTTTGAAGGTATTCAACGGTCGAACACAACCATTAAAGTTTTAGCCAGTTTGCAGGCTGGAAGTTCAGGTAAGTTCAGCGATGCCCGTGCAAAAGAGATACAGGGCGAAGCCAGATTGTTGCGTGCGCACTATTATTTCTTTTTAGTGAGAATCTTTAAGTTCGTTCCATATATAACAGAAACAACTAATGGTGCCTTTGTGCCGAATGATAAAGATATTTACCCAAACATTGTAGATGATCTTACTTATGCAGTGGCTAATCTTTCTACCACCAAACCAAGAGGACAAAGAGGTCGTGTAGATAAATATGCAGCTCAAGCTTATCTCGGGAAAGTGTTGCTTTATCAGAAAAAATATACAGAGGCTTACGATCTGCTTAATGCAGTTATTCTGGCTAAACCAGATATTACTACTTTGCCTTACTCAGATAATTTTGACATTACCAAAGAAGGCGGGCCTGAAGCAATTTTAGCAGTTGAACACGCTGTGGGTACAGATGGTACCGGTGGTGATAATGGTAATGTGGGAGATATTTTGAACTTCCCATATGGTAACACACCAATTAATTGCTGCGGTTTCTTTCAGCCAACTATTGATTTAGCAAACGCATTCAAAGTAGATGCCAACGGCCTTCCTTTATTAGATGGCAGTTACCGTAATAATCCTTATAAATCTGATTTCGGTTTATCAGCTGCAGAAAAAGATAGTTATGTGGTTGATAAAACATTACCATTAGATCCAAGAATAGAATCTACTTTGGGTAGACGTGGTGTTCCTTACCGCGATTGGGGATTAATGGCTGGCGATACCTGGATCCGTGATGCAAGCAATGGCGGTCCGTTCTTAGCAATTAAAAACACCATTGATGCTTCACAGATTTCCAGCGGATCAGCACCAGGAACAACCAACGTAACCGGACTAAATGTTAACCTGATCCGTTTAGGTGATGTATATTTAATGGCTGCAGAATGTGCAGTTGAGAAAGGCGATTTACAAAGGGCTTTAACGCTGGTAAATCTGGTTCGCCAAAGGGCTTCAAAAATAACGCCTCAACTGGTTAACGGAGCGCCTGCAGCCGCTTACAAAGTGAGTCAGTATGCAACATTTCCAGATGCTACGTATGCACGAAATGCTGTGCGTTTCGAACGCAGATTGGAATTGGCAATGGAAGGCCATCGGTTTTTCGATTTGGTGCGTTGGGGTATAGCCAAACAAGCCCTCGAAAGTTATTTTTCTTTTGAAGGTGGGTACTTTAACTACTTAAAAGGCATTACCATTGAAGCCAGAGATGAATATTTCCCGCTGCCACAAGATCAGATTGACAGAAGCAAGGGCACGTTGAAACAAAACCCGGGCTACTAAATTTGGTAAACCTCATAAAAAAACGCATGGAGCAACTTGCTCCATGCGTTTTTTTATGGTAGTAGAATTCGAATGTTTATTTCTCTTCTTTAAATCTGCTAAAAACAAGCAGAGCGATGAGGCACAATGCAAAACCTACTACGCCGTTTAACCGTAATCCGAAATCATTTCCCGGATCTTTTCCATAGATGGTTAGCATGGCAAAAATGGCAATGCCGAGCGTTTGGCCTAGTTTCACAAAAAGGTATTTTACGGCAAAAAACATTCCTTCATGGTTTTCTCCCGTTTTAATCGTGTCTTTTTGAGCAATATCTGCTAAGATTGCTGTGGGTAAGATACCCAAAGCTGCCAAAGGAAAAGAGGCCGAAAGTACCAAAAGGTAAATCTGTGTATAAGGTCCGAAAGGTAGTTTCCCGAGGAAGAAGATGGTCACAAAAATTAAGCAGAGTACGCCAAAACCTAATAAAACAAAGGGTTTCTTGCCAATTTTTGCAGACCCTAAAGTAACCAGTGGATAGAATAAAAGCGATGCCAATACCATTGCGCCCATAAATTTGCCGCCTTCTGATTCTGGCAAGCCGAGCAAAACGGTACAAAAGAATAACAAGCCACTGGAAATAATACTTAAAGCGGTATAAAAAGCGAAATCAGAAATTAAATAATATTTGAAATTGCTGTTTTTAAAGGTGTTTTTTATAGCAGGCCAAAGCGGAACATGGGTTGGTTTTGCCACTGAAAACTCTTTCTCTTTAATGAAAAATATTGGCATCAACATAGCCAGACCAGATAAAACGCATAAACCCCAGATGGCAATTTGTACAGACTCGCTGCGATCTGCAACATTAAAATGATTTTGTACCAAATCTGCAAAGTTGTTGGTGCAGGCAGAGAAGATAATGCCGATTACAAAACCCACTTGTTGATAGCTGGATAGTTTAACCTTTTGACGGGGTGTATTGGTTACTTCTGCCAGTAAGGCGTTGTATGGAATGATGTAAGTGGTTACCGATACAAAAAATAAGCAGAGTGTAATGGTAAGCCACCACGCATTATGTAAACTTTCTCCCTTCTGAATGGGATAAAATACCAATCCACAAAATATCATTGCAGGTAAAATTGCCCACTTCATAAAAGGCATGCGTCGGCCATTTGGATTTTCGCTGGCATCACTTCTGCTTGCAATAAACGGGTCAAATATGGCATCAACCAATCTGCCAGAGGCAGCAATAATTGATAAAATGTTAAATGCGCCCAAAAAAACAAGTTGCGGAACTAAGGTGGGTAAACCCGAATTACTGGGTGGCAGGTAGAAAAAAGGAAGCATAACAATGATGATGTTCGTCATTGTGCTCCAACCAATCATACCTGCAGCGTAAGCAATTTCTTGTTTTAGAGAGAGTGTTTTATTCATTAATCTGGTTAAATTATTTTGTGAAGCAAGGTCTTATTTTTAATTGGTAAAACCAGCCTTGCTTTTCATTTTATTCTGTTCGATTTGCGGCGATTTATTCTCGTGAAATTGGTTACCTGGAAAGTTTAAGTCTTAAAAACTGATATCGTCATTTCACAATAGCCGGGTGGATTTCAGGCATAATTTTTTTGATTCCTGAAAAGACAAGAATGGAAGCGATTTAGTGCTGATAAGTTAATCGGGTTGTTTAAAAGACTGATTAATTACTTATTTTTTGAAAAACCTCGAAACGAAATAAATAATTATAAACCCTGTAAAAATATATAGCCCATTCAGCGCTGCATCAGGATCATCCGCATAGATACTAAAGGCAACGAAAGTATAAGCAGCGATAAATATGATTGGTAATATTGGATATAGGGGTACAGTGTAAATTGTTTTTTTATCAAGATGTGCAGTTCTTTTTCTTAAAATGAAGATAGTGGCAGCAGAACTTGCCATACTGATGCTTTCCAGAAAGATGGTATAGTTTAAAATTTTATCGAAGGTTTTCGCATAGAAAATAACCACCACAGCAATTAGCGTAAAAACAGTCAGGCTCAGGGTGATTACTTCCGTTTTCGGATTTATCTTACTGAATATTTTTGGAAGCGCGCCTTCTTCGCCCATGGCAAACATCGCTCTCGGGTTGCTTAATAAATTCACATTGACGTAACCCATCACGGATACGAAAATGATCACCGAAAGCATTTTAAATCCCGCCGGACCAAATATTTTTGAAGCTAAAATTGCCGCAATACTTTCAGCAGTTTTCAATTCTTCGAAGCCGATTACCTTTACATAAACATAATTAATAATTAGATAAAGTGATACGATTATCGATAAACCAATAATGATTGAACGCGGAATAACTTTCTTTGCTTCTTTTACCTCACCTCCAAAATTGATGGTTTGTGCATAGCCTGCGTAAGAGAATGAAACGGCTATTAAACATAAGCCTAATGCTTTTCCATAATCTGACCAGGTAGGTACGGTACCGGTTTGAGTTTTGAAAACAGGTGTCACTGCCTGAGTTTGTGAGCCAAAAAAGACGGCACAAATGAGCAATAAGATTAAGGCGATTTTGACAATGGTTAATACATTCTGTGTTTTAGCACTTGCTTTTAGCCCAAGTAAATTAATGAAATAGAAAACCAATATCGTAGTGATTGCAATGATAACCCTGTAAAAATCTGTTTGCATATCTGCTGGTAAAATGATTTTGCCCAAATATTCAGCGCCAATAATGGAGATTGCTGCTACAGAGGCTGCACTCGAAATAATCACGATGCAATTGATGGCAAAAGCAATGGAAGGATGGTAAGCGGCAGAAAAGATTTTATAATAACCTCCCGTTACCGGATATCTTGAGCCGATTTCGGCATATGTAAGTGCACCACAAAATGCAACAAAACCACCAATAAACCAGGCCAGATAAAATAATTCGGGAATCTGGGCTTTCGCAGCCACGTTTACCGGCGTACGAAATATGCCCATTCCGATTACCAAACTGACCACAATCATGGATAAATCGAAGAGCGAAAGTTGCTTTTTTTGTTGCATTAAAAGAATAATAATTAAGGGATGAAGATAGGGAAAATATGGATAAGAGAAACTGAGAACAGGAAAACGAGTAACTAAAAACTAAAAACAAACAACGAAAATCAAAAGCCTTTTAATGTTGAAATTTTCATTTGCTTGCTTCGAAGATTAGGAGTATTATTGTAAATAATTTTTGCTATTCGATTTTTGAGAATCCTTTTTTGATATTTCTCATTTACTCGATATCAAATCATCCCAAAAATATTGTCAGGTTGAATGTTAAAGCTTGCTCCGAACATCTCTCGGTATCGCTCCTTTGTGTAATCACAAAGTTCTATCAACCTGATGACAAATATAAAATTTATGGCAGAAGTAGTTTATAACGACGACAGTATTCGCTCATTAGATTGGAAAGAACACATCAGATTACGGCCCGGTATGTATATCGGTAAGTTGGGTGACGGCTCTGCGCAAGACGATGGAATTTATGTTTTGTTAAAGGAAATCGTCGATAACTCTATCGATGAGTTCGTAATGGGCACAGGAAAAACCATCGAAATTACAGTTTCCGAGCAAAAAATAAATGTTAGGGATTATGGTCGTGGCATTCCGTTAGGAAAAGTTATAGATTGCGTAAGTAAAATTAATACAGGAGGTAAATACGATAGTAATGCCTTTCAGAAATCAGTAGGGTTAAACGGAGTGGGTACGAAGGCAGTAAATGCATTATCTGCCAGTTTTACCGTTCAATCCTACCGGGATGGTAAAAGCAAAAAGGTAGAGTTTTCGAAAGGGGAGATTGTTAACGAACAACCCATTATTGATACTACTCAGCGAAATGGTACTGCCATTACCTTTTATCCTGATGAAACCATTTTTAGAAACTACCACTACATTCCTGATTTTGTAGAAAGTATGGTGTGGAACTATGTGTTCCTGAACACCGGCTTAACCGTAAATTTTAATAATCAAAAATATTTTTCGGAAAGAGGATTGTATGATCTCCTTTCTAAATTCAATAAGCCGGAAGAAATTCGTTATCCAATTATCCATATGATTGGTAACGACATTGAAATTGCCATGACTCACGGCCAGCAGTATGGCGAAGATTATCACTCATTTGTTAACGGACAGCATACCACACAGGGGGGAACTCATCAGGCAGCTTTCCGTGCCGCGGTAGTAAAAACAGTAAGAGAGTTTTTTAAGAAAGAGTTTGATGCTGCCGATGTCCGTTCATCTATCATTGCTGCCATTTCAGTGCGGGTTCAGGAACCTGTATTCGAATCACAGACGAAGACTAAACTTGGTTCTCAAAACATGGGGCCAGAAGGACCATCAGTAGCCACGTTCATTAATGATTTCGTGAAGAAGGAACTGGATGATTATCTCCACAAAAATCCGGATGTAGCCGATGCGCTTTTAAAACGAATCAACCAGTCTGAGCGTGAGCGTAAAGATATTGCAGGCATTAAAAAGCTGGCAAATGATCGTGCAAAGAAAGCTTCGTTACATAATAAGAAGCTTCGCGATTGCAAAGTGCACTTCAACAGTACACACGAAAAGCGTTACGAAACAACATTGTTTATCACCGAAGGAGACTCGGCATCAGGTTCAATTACAAAATCACGAGATGTAGATTGCCAGGCAGTTTTTAGTTTAAAGGGTAAACCGCTTAACTGCTACGAGTTAACGAAAAAAGTAGTTTATGAAAATGAAGAATTTAATTTATTACAGCATGCACTTAATATTGAAGATGGTTTAGAAGGCCTGCATTATAATAACATCGTTATTGCAACTGATGCAGACGTAGATGGAATGCACATTCGTTTACTTATGATGACTTTCTTCCTTCAGTTCTTTCCTGATTTAGTAAAGGCAGGTCATGTTTACATTTTACAAACCCCATTATTCCGGGTTCGAAATAAAAAAGAAACTATTTATTGTTATAGTGATGAAGAGCGTCGAAATGCTATTGCAAAATTAGGCAACAAACCTGAAATTACTCGTTTTAAAGGGTTGGGAGAGATTTCTCCTGATGAATTTGGTTTGTTTATTGGTAAAGATATCAGGCTCGACCCTGTTATTTTGAAAGATCAGACCATTAAAAGTTTGCTGGAATACTACATGGGAAAAAACACTCCCGACAGGCAGCAACACATCATCAGAAATCTGCGAGTAGAAAAAGACGAGGTAGTAGAAGAAGAACCTAAAATTATTGATGAAGTAGCATAAATTTCGGCGTTGATGTAATCACAAATTAAATCAACGCATTTGAAACCTGTAAAAAGTTCAGCCAGAAAGTATTTAGTAGTCGTATCTTCAATTTTAGCGATTTTCGGTATAACGGCAGTTTTATTCGTAAATTTCTCTAACATACCACTGCTAAAGTCGGTGAAGAAAAGTACCCAGGTACAATACGGATGTGTTAAATTTGATAGCTGTATCTTTAAACTTTATAATGCAGAAAACAGCTGCAGAATGTATATCCTTAGCGAGGATCGAAGTTACTATGATTTATTTGTTAAGGAGATTGCCGAAATCTCCTTAACTATGGAAAGCCTCAATAATAAGAATAATAAAGAAAATGCCCTCGTTTCCAAAGATTTTGATCGCTTAATTGCTCAAAAGAAACTACAAACCCAACAATTTATTTTTCTAAAACGGCTTTCGGATAGTCTAATTAATTTTTCTGTCCAGGTAAGTGAGGTGGTAAAAGGAAATAGTCCTCAAGCCAGGCTTTTCACCACAAAACAATTCAAAAACATAATTGATACCATTAAACCAAAAATAGCTGCGGATCAGAAAAAGCATTTTTTTTGTCGGGTAATTGCTGCTATTAACGGTAGAACTAAAAATGAAACTAATAGCGCTAAATCAATTTTAGCAGAAACAGCCATTGCAGATACCTCTTCCTTAAACCTGATTGATAATAATAGACAGCTTACTGCTCTTAACAATTATTACCTCAAACTTTTTTTAACAAATAACAAGCTCAAAAACAAAGAAAAGCAATTGCTTAATATAAATCATCTGTTGATTTTGGCAATTGTTGACAGACTGAAAAAATATAAATCAACTGAGCGTGATTATCATTCCTCTGCTCATCAAATCGCTGATATGACAGTGCTTGATGAAATAGAAAATCTAGATAAGTTTACAAGGGTCTTGCTTGCACTCGCGATAGGGCTGTTGGCATTTGTTTTTTATATGATTTATCATTTTTATAAGAATGAAAAAGCATTAATAGCACACAGTGATAAGGCAGCTTACTATGCTATTTCGAAAAGCCGCTTTCTGGCTAATATGAGTCATGAAATCAGAACGCCTTTAAACTCTATTGTCGGTTTTTCGGAGCAGTTAGCGCAGATCAACCTTGGAGAAAAACAAAGAGAACAGGTTAGCGCAATCGAAAGGTCATCCCTTATGCTACTCGAAGTAGTAAATAATATCCTCGATTTCTCTAAATATGAGACAGGGAAAGTCATTTTAGAACAAGTATCTTTCTCTCCATATGCCGCAATAAAAGACGTTTTTGATAGCATGAGTGTACAGGCCACCATAAAGAAAATTGGCTTCAAAATGGACCTGAATATTAACGATGACATATATATATTGGGTGATCCTTTGCGCTTAAAACAAGTTGTGATGAATTTATTAAGCAATGCCATCAAATTTACTTTAAATGGAACGGTAACACTACATGCAGATTTAACCATTGTGCAGGAAGGGCAAGCGAAACTGAATGTGAATATCACTGATACCGGCATGGGCATAAACCCGATCGATCAGCTAATTATTTTTGAGGAATTTACCCAGGTTTATTATCCTTCTACTAAAGAGAGACAACAGGGTACCGGATTAGGGTTGGCTATCTGTAAGAAGATTGTAGAATTTCAAGGTGGCACGATAGGTGTGAAAAGTAGGGAAGGAGAGGGATCTGTCTTTTCTTTTGAACTATCTTATCGAACAACGGTGAAACCGATTCTAATAGAATCTTCAACATCAAAATTATATCACAGCGCTGCTTCTCTGACTGGAAAAAGAATTTTGCTGGTGGATGATAACATGTTGAATATTTTACTGGCCAGTACCATCCTTAAGAAATATAAAATCTCTTTTGATGCTGTATATAATGGAAAAGAAGCTTACGGATATTTTAAGGAAAATGAATACGATCTTATTCTTACAGATATACAAATGCCAGAAATGGGTGGTATAGAACTTACACAGAAAATCAGAAAAAACCATGATATAAAAAAGAAAAATACACCCATATTGGGAGTAACAGCCAATATTCTATGGGAAGACAGATTAAAATATTTAGCTTCGGGGATGGATGAACTTGTGCTTAAGCCGTTTTTAGAACATGAGTTAGTAGAAAAAATACTGAAGTTCATCCGTTAAAGAATTAAAGGCAGGCTTTATTTGTCTGGTGCATGTACCGTATCTTCCGGATGCTGCGGGGGAAGAACATCAACCTGTTTTTCTACAATCGTAATTTTGGTAAATACTGCATATTTGCTAGGTGAAATACCGCCATCGAACTTCTCGGCATAAGCTTGAGTAAACTCAGCACCGAAATAAAGTATTATCGAGGTATAATAAATCCAAAGTAAGATAACGATGATCGAGCTTGCGGCACCAAATGCAGAACCGGGATTACCTTTCTCAATGTAAATTCCAATTAAATATTTACCTAAACTAAAAAGTACTGCGGTAAATAACGCGCCTATAATAGCCGATTTCCATTTAATTACCACATCTGGAAGTACCTTAAATATTACGGTGAACACCGCTGTAACTGCGGCCAGGGTAATCACATTATTTAAAATATAGATGATCAATGCCATCGTATCATCAGCGACAGGAATAACCTCATCTATCTGGCTTTTAGACAGCAGAGAAATCAGCTTATCTCCAAGACCAACTACTACACTATTAATTACAAGTGATACGAGAAGTAAAAACCCCATGGAAACAATAAGCGAAAAAGAAAGCAACCGGTTAGTTAACATTTTCAGCCAGCCCTTTTTAGGAATCGCTTTTACTTTCCAGATCATGTTGATGCTATCCTGAATCTCAATAAATATTGCCGTCGATCCAATAATCAGTGTACCGATTCCGATAATTAGTCCGATGGTAGATTGCCCGCTTTTGGTTGAGTGTTCAACAAAACCTTGAATTTGAGTAGCAGCATCCTTCCCAACCATATTGGTGATTTGTGCGAAGAATTTATCACGGGTATCTGTATTGCTTTTATTACCTAAAAAGATCGTGGCAGCAGATAAAACAATAATGATAAGTGGTGTTAAAGAGAAGATGGTATAGTAGGCCAATGCCGCACTAAGTTTCGTCACTCTATCTTCTACAAACCCTTTTCCGGCGGCAATGAATAAATGATATAAAGCGATGAAAAATTGTCTGACCTTCTTAACTAACTTCATTCGAAAAATTAAAACGGATATCCTATTCCAATGTTAAAGATTAAATTCTCTCTTCTCCAGGCTTTATCGCCAAAGGCGATATTATCAAATACCCAACGCTGGCCTTCTGGTAAATAAGGTTTACGTACCGGGAATGCCACATCTAAGCGAACTACGAAAATAGTAGCGTCAACCCTTAAACCAGCACCAGTGCCTACAGCCAGTTCATTTAAAGTATTTTTCAGTTTAAATTCAGATCCTGGTCTTCCGGTATTTGCTGTTCCAGGTACACCAACATCTTCTTTTCTTAACCAAACATTACCGGCATCAACAAATAACGCTCCGTATAAAACGCTCACTAATTTAAACCTTAATTCTGAGTTTAGCATCAGCTTTATATCCCCGCCCTGATCCGCAAATATAGCATCTTCCGAAACTTTGTACGTTCCAGGACCTAATGTTCTGGCTGGAAAAGCCCTGATATCATTACTTCCGCCAGCAAAGAATTGTCTCACAAATGGTAGAGACGTACTGTTTCCATATGCATAACCATAACCAAGATTTAAGCGGTTTGCCCAGGTTACATTTCTGGTAACTTTATAATAATCTCTTAAGTCGGCCTCTAATCTGATGAATTGAGATAAGGGTACATTAAAGATAGAGCGTTTACCTTCGGCATCTTTAGGAACAAAAGCACCCCATAGGTTTCCGCCGGTTTCTATGCTCCCAAAAAAGAAAGTATTGTTCCTCCGGTTAGTTTCCATCTGGTTGGTGTAAGTGAAATTATAGTTACTACCAATGATAAACTGATTTTCTAAAGTTGTTCTAAGCAATGGATTTACTTTATATAAACTGTCTCGTATGTCAGTTGAGGGAAAGCCCGTTGCGATATAACTCACGGAAATCGGGTTAAAGTTATGTTCCTTATACTGGTTTTCTTTGAAGTTATAACCAAATTCTCCTTTAAAAGCATTCAATGTGTATTCACCACCCCTGTTTAGCATTTGATAAGAAAGTGATGCAATCGTTTTCGGAATAAAGGCTGTGGTACTGTTTGGTTTGTAAAAGGGAACAATAAATCTTGGAAAAGTTAATTTTGCCTCGGTAGTGAGCGAGACAGAATTTTTACCTAATGATGTTCCCCTGGTTTGCGTTTCAAAACCGCCGGCAACGCTAATGTCTAATTGCTCAGCACCTCTAAAAAGGTTCCTGGTTGTTTGGGTTACCCTAACTTCAGAACCCACAAAGTTATTCGATTTACTTGTTCCTGTAACCCCAAATGTTAGTGAATTCTTTTTAAGTGGTGTTAAATAGATATTCAGATCAAGCTGATTATTTTGAAAACTATCAACAGGTAAAAACTCCGCCCTTACATCCTGAAAAGCACCCACATTTACCATTCGGTTTAATGACTGGTTATGATCTCTACGGTTATATGGTTCTCCTTTTTGAAAGAATACCAAACGATCAAACAATCTTGGTTTGAAAGTATTTCGGTCGTCGTAGATATTAAAATCTTTGTATTCTAAAGGCTTTAAGCGTCTTAAAACGGTATCTCTTCTTAGTGAATAATTTGGATAGATATTAATGTTTTTGATGGTATAAGGTTTCAACCCTGCATCAGGAGCAATATCTTTAACCTTAACGGATACATTTACCAGGTTTTTGCCAATGGTACTATCCACCTGCATAATTAAATAATCAGGACTAAAATAAAAGAAACCATTTTCCTTTAAATCATTATCAATTCTAATCCGCTCATTTGTGTAAGTGTCTAAGTCGTAATAGTCGCCCACTTTTAATAAAGTTTTACCTTTATTATTGTTGATGATTTTAGTTAATAAACCCGTATCCGGTGGAAACGTTATGCTATTAATTTTATACCGCTCACCAGTATTTGCCGTGTAAATGGCCTTTCCTTTTTTCGCTTTCACCACGGTATCACCTGTAACTTCAGCCTGAAGGTACCCTTCACTTAGCAGATAGCTGGTTAATACATCGTTGTTGTATTTTAATTTTACTTCACTCAAAAGCACAGGTGCCTCACCTTTTTTTCTAATCCAGTTCCTTAAACCGCCTTTTGCTTTTTTAGGCTCGCCGGCAAAGTTATAAATGGCCAGTTTTAATTTGTTATTTGGCTTTGGCCTTGTTTTGCTTTTTAAATCTGCCTTTACCTGTTTTTCATCATCAATTTTGCCCGAAGAATCCGGATTAATGTTTATTTCAGCTCCGGTATATAAAATCTGCCCTGGCTTTAAGGATTTGGTACTGCTACAGCCCGCGTAAACTAAACAGGCCAATAAAAATAGGGTAGGTCTAGTTAGTTTTCTCATTTTGTGCTTTCTGTTCAATGTTTTTTGATCTTCTATTTCTTTTCTTCTGGAATATTTCTCTGAATTTATTGTAATCTACAACAAGGGTAAATCCTAAACCTGTTTCTATAATCTGTCCCTGCACAATCACATCGTTTTGGTTTCTTCTGTATGCACGCAATCTATATCTTCCATCTGCTGATAATGCATATTCCACATTCACGTTACCTGCAATATCTGTAGATTTTTCACCCGGCGCCTGCGGACCTTCTAAAGCAAATGAGCTTCCAACAGTTACTGTTAATCTATCATTCAGTAGCTTTTTAGATAAACCAACTTCAAGATCTGTTTTTTGCTGCATTGATCCTGTAGAATAGTCTTCTGATGAATTTACGCCAAAATTAAGGTCTACACCCTGAATTAAGTCAGATGTTAGGTTATTTAATTGTTCAGTTAAGAGTTTACTTACGCTCGAACGGGCTAATGTAGAAACGCCACCTCCGCCGCCGGCCAAACTTTCAAATGGATTATTGGCGATAAATCTATTCAGGGCCAGCAATGCAAATACCTGTTTATTTAACTCGCTTTCATTTCTGTTTACATTAATTAATTTGGTGTAAACTTGTCCGCCTAAAGCATTACGTTCATTTTCTGGTAAGTCTAACCTAAATGAAATGATGGGTTTCAATAACTCTCCTTTCATCATTAAATAAACCTGGAACGGTAATTTTGTTCTGGCCTCGTATAAATCCGGCTGATTTAATAAATCAATTGGTGCGGCATTAACTTCATAAAGTGCGGTTAAGTTTACGTTTGCAGCAGTCGGTTCCCCGGTCCAAATGAGGGTACTTCCTTTTACTAATCTAAATTCTTTTTTACCTAACGGACCAATCGATAAGTTATAAGAGCCATCAACTACTTCGTAACGGCCAGTCAGACTGATTTTACCACTCGGATCCATCGTTGCATTTAAATTGGCTTCTCCTTTTATGTTTAAGGCATCGCCATTGGATGGATCTACCACTACGTTAAGTTCTGCCTCTGGATCGATGGAAATGGCCGCAACAAGATTGATTCCTTTAACAGGCGATTTACTGATGCTATCAACCTTCAAGGCTTTTTGACCATTAAACGGTGGCGCATCTGCATCTATAAATTGTACAATTCCTTCCTGACTTATAATTGATGGATCATTAGCTGGTAAGGCGAAGAAGAACCTGGTATCTTTATTTACCTTGATATTCATATTTACATCCGGCTGATTCAAGTCTCCCCGAACTTTAATGTCGCTGGTGAGGTAAACTTTACCGTAAATCATCTCATTATCTGCGGCAGTAGAATTAATTGCCCGGAAGTTATTCATTTTGATATCCAAACCAAAGCGATAATTTCTGTAATCGGTCGTTAATATCTTTCCATTAATGGTTGCTTTCTGGTTAAGTGAATCAATCAGTGTAAAGTTGTTAAAAGCTATTCCCTCATTGGTAAAGGAAATCTTTTCATTAGGCATTCTGAAATATGAATTCACATAGGCTACATTGATTCCTGCGTTATTAAAAGTCAGATCACCTAAGATTTTTGGAGCGGTTAATGCGCCCTTAACAGTAAGTGCACCCGAAAGTGTTCCGGTTCCGTTTTTTAACTGACCTGCAGATAAGCTTTCAATATTTTTCATCTCAATCTTATCAATATTAACCGTCAGATCCAATGCACTTTGTGGTGCGGTATAGTAAAAACCGTTTACACGTAAATCATGAACACCACTTAAAGCAACGTTAACCTCAAAAGCATTTTTGGTATCATTATTTACGGCTAAACGTAGCGTTCCCAATTGATCTTTTTGGTAGCGCAGCTGATCAATCGTTAAATTCGCTTCAAACTTCGCGGCAGTGGCCAAGTCTTTCACGTTCGCTGTTCCGTTCAAGCGTCCGCCAACCAGGGTAGTATCGGTTTCTGCAAACTTGGTTAATGTTTCCAACTGAAAATCTTTAAACTCAACTGCCAATGGCGCATTGGGCTTTGTTGGATTACTGTTGATAGATAGCGATTGACCATTATTACTGATCTGGAATTGATTCACTAAGATTCCAGATGCACCAAACTGTATGTAGTTATCTTGTGAAACAACCCATTTTTGGTAGTCAAGTAAGAGTTTTTGAGGATCTAAAGTAAATTTGAAATCTTTATTAATCGACTGGAAATTTCCACCAATTACATATTTATCCTTGCGTTGTCTATCACGAAGGAAAATATTTACACCCAGTAAATTGTTAGCTGCATTGCCGCTAATTTCGGTATTGAACAGGGAAACCGACGGACTTTGAAGCGCTTTAACAGTTAAGGCGTAATCTAATTTATTATTATCGTTATTAATATTTAAAACGGTGGTATCTACCTTAAAATCACCGTAAACAATTTGCGGGAAGTTCCCTTTAATTTGCAGACTGTCTTTTTGTGTATCGATTAAACCGTAAAATTGCGATTGTTTGAAAACGGTTAGTTCCGGTACAAACTGCTTTAACAATTTAGAATCGTAAACCTGTACAAAGAATCGTATCCTTTGATCCGGAATCTTTGTTACTTCCCCAAACGCATAATATTTATTGATTTCGTTAATGATGGCATTACTCACCTTTGTTAACTGGTATTTGCCATCTAATTTTGCTGATAACACTTCTGATTTTAAAGTCAGTAAGTTCTCTGTTTCATTCGTTTTAGCAAAAACAGAGATGGTATCTACATTAATTCGTTGTTGATCTTTTACCAATTGTAAACCTGTAATGTCAACATTTCCATTTAAGTAATCTGCATCGGCGGTTGCCAGGTCAACCTTTACAACCCCAGCAGCACTTAACACTGTCGGACTAAAATTTAATGCCTGAAGGTTAATTTGTTTTAAATTTAAATCTGCCCTAACAGCAGGATATTTTCCTGCAAGGTTAACATTTGCATCTAATGCAAAGTTCGCATTGCTATCTGGCATGCTACTTTTGATGACTACTTTCTGGTTGGCATATGTGCCTGCAAGTTTCAAATTGCGGTAAGTATATTTATTATAAAAAGCACTTAAAACACGGGCATTAAACTTCGCGTTTATTTTTTTTGGATCCAGGCCTGTACCGGCAACATCAGCTTTAACTGAAACCCGACCTAATTTTGGTTGCATTTTTAACAGTCTGCCAACCTTGAAGTTATTCAGGGTAATATCCGCTTTGTAACTTTCGCGGCCTTTTGCTCCTTTCATTCCAGCAACTAAAACTGCTCCACCCATATCTGTCTGAATGTTCATGTTGGTGTTGAAATCAGTCATTGATCCGGTAAACTTACCTCTTGCATTAATTACATTTGGCAATTCTATAGATGGTGGAAGAGATTTTTTCGGAACAACAACTAAAATATCACTCTTCGTTAAATAGAGTTTTTTGATATTCAGATCGAGAAATGTTTTGTTCACATCTGGCAATCCCTTTGCCGTTCCGCTAATGTCTATTTGCGTATTCTTTAATCCCGAAATTTGTAAACGTGGAATTTTAAGGTCGTTCAAATACCCATTTAATTCTGCATTAATTTTGATTTTCTCATTTCTATAGTTGGCAGGAACTGCATCGCTGAAATAGCCGGCATCTTTAAGCCCGATGGTTGTATTTTTTAAACTTAAAGCCATTTTAACACGTTCAGGATGTTTGGTCAAATCCTCCATAGAAGTGAAGTTTAATTCCGTAGCATTCTCAATAGTGGTGTTCGGCGTTTTTAAAACGAAGTTGCTTAATTTAATTTGCTTATCGTTATAAATGGCGTTACCCTTTAGTTCAGTTAAAGCAAAACCGCTCTTCTCTTTCATAGAGCCATTTTTTACGTTAGCCTTAATACCATCGGCGCTGTAACTTACATCTCCTGCACCAAAAGTAAGGCCGCTAATTTTAAGGTGATTAAAATCCATTCCTTTTGGAGCCGCTTTTGCACCAAGATTATCAAACTGTACATTGTTATCTGCCAGGCTGATATTCTTTATAATTAATCCTAACGGAGATTTTTCCGGAACAACGGTATCTTTTACCTTCTTCAAATTATTGCTTGGGGCGGGTTTGAAGGCAAAGAGAATGTTCGACTTATTTAATTTGGCATCTTCAACAGAATATTTACTGTTTGTTAAATCGACCTTTAAATTTACAATCCCTAATTCGTTAACATCGGCAACAGCTTTAGTCGTCGAGATTTGATCATCGTAATTTACTTTAACATTATTAAAAGCAAAATTTTCTACCTCTATGAGTGGAAGTTTACCGGTTTCCTTTTCGGCACTGTCTACACTGTTGGTGAGGTGTTGTACCAATTGTGTTAGCGGTTTCTGCTGCAGGTATCTTAATGAGGTGTTATTTAAGTTCAAATCGCGGATCACGTAATGTTGATTCGCTAAATCGAAGGTTTTAAGTTTAGTTTTTAAAGCGCCGAGGTAAAGTTTTACATCATTGCCGGCAACATCATCTCGGTAGGTAATGCCAATATCTTCGAAAGAAACTTTATCAACAGAGAATTTAAGTGTTGAAGTGGTATCCTGATCAACCTTTTCTTCGGGTTTTTTCTGATCGCTCATGAAAGCATCAACCAGAAAAGAAAAATTGAAGGTAGTGTCCGGATCAATACGTTTTACGTTTGCCCGGATGTTTTTTAGCTCAATGTTATTAATCTCAACAGTGTTTTTTAACAATTTGAAGAGGCTGATATCTACTGCCAGTTTTTCGGCATAAAGTAGCGTGTCTCCTTTTCTGTCTTCGATGTAGAATTTGTTTAATACTACATCTTTTGGCAGTGCAATCTTAATGCTTTCCAAACTGACCTCTGTCTTGGTTTTGTTTTTAAGGTAATTAATTGCCTTTCCTTTAACAAAGTTTTGTACTGCGGGTATGTTAAGTGAGAGTGCAATACCTACAACCAGGATAATTATTGAAGCGATTATCCAAAGTAAAACTTTTAAACTTTTACGTACATATTTATTCAAAGCGGATGGTGTTTGGTGATTTTAAAATATATAAAACCAGCTATCAAAATTAATTTTAATAGCGCGTCTGCAATTAATACAAAAAATATCCTAAATTGTTCGCCCGCTACAGAAATTTAACATTGGCGGTTTCGTAAAATATTACAAATGAAATTATTAAATTTAAATATAAGTTTTGAGCAATATGCCGGCATTGATGAATTGGCTGAAAATGACAGGCTGCTTTGTGAAAATGCGGAGCAGGCTTTAGCCACTTCTTATTCTCCATATTCTAAGTTTAAAGTAGGTACAGCAATTCGCCTGGCAACCGGACAAATCGTTTTAGGAAGCAACCAGGAAAACCTTGCTTATCCATCCGGATTGTGTGCAGAGCGCGTTGCATTGTTCACTATTGGAGCTAATCAGCCTGATGCAGTAATTGAAAGCATGGCCATTACAGCACATACTGATACCTTTGAAATTACTAAACCGGTTACTTCTTGCGGGGGCTGCCTGCAAGTGATGGCAGAATTTGAGCGGAAACAAAAAACGCCGATAGCAGTAATATTTTATTGCCTGAACGGAGAAGTTTTAAAAGTGCCAAGTGTAAAGAGTTTGTTGCCATTTTCGTTTGTAGAAGATAGGTTGGAAAGATAAGATGCGCGTGCTTATATTTGGTCTTTTCCCATTTATGAAACGATTTTACATCCTCCATTTTCTTCTTGCCATTTCGACTATTGCACAAGCTCAAAAAGTTTTAAAAACGAAGGCAGTATATCAGATAACCTACAACCGGTCTGCTGATGGGAAATCAAAAGAAGATAAGAATCCAACAATTGTTTTGGTTAACGAGCGGCAAAATTTGCTCACTTCGCAAAATATACTGCGCAACGGATCGAATTATCCTTATGAACAAAGCATTATTGCTAAACCAGAAAATACCTTATTCCAGATAGCCAATTTAGCAAAGCAAAGCCAAATTGCAACTGCTGATCGTTCGGCTATCGAAAAACAGGTTTTTGAGTTTAGTGATGAAACAAAAGTAATTCTAGGTTATCGTTGCAAGAAGGCCAAAACCATCGTTAACTCCAATACCATCGAGTTATGGTACACCACTGATGCCGGCATTAAGGCTGCGCCAACTGTTTTAGGGCAGAATCTTGGATTGGTTCTAGAGCAGATCCGTAATGGAAACAGCTACGTTACGGCCACTAAAATCGAAGAGGTTAAGAGCTTTAAGTATATTGATGTAGCGGATTTAAAGCTAACGGATGGTTTATCGTACAAAGACCTGCTGTGGAAAAGCAGGTTCACTACTTTAAATATTTTCAATAATGAGACCATCAATTTTATGGAGAAACCACAATCTAACGATTCTATTTTCAGGTTCGCCGGTGGAACGGTAATTGCCAGAAAAGTGAAATTTCCTCCGTTGCAGTCTAGTCCAAATGTTTTTGTGGATCTTACCGCACAATCTAACGGCGATGCTTATGATAGAACGGGCTCTGTATTCATCATCCCGACGGATAAAAAGATCAGCTTACTGGATGCATTAAAGAGTTCTGTAAATGCCCTTCCTGTTTACAATAATGGAAATGGCAAAACCTATCAGGGTGTTGTCGCTACTGACAGTTATAGCCCCGTAATCGAATTGATGCGATTTTTCACTCCCTTTGGTGTTGGGAAATATAATTACCTCAAGTTGAAAGATAAAGATTGGGCTGAAAAGGTTTACTACAGACAAGATGTTTCAGAACTTTTTCCTTTGATGAATGGCAAAGAAGTTTGGGTAGCTGTGTTTATAGGAAATTATGATAAAGGCGGGCATCGGGTATCAATGAACATTACCTTACATAATGATAGAAACCAGGCAGACAACAAAGCAGTTTTGATGCCTTTGTTTAATGCTACCAATGTGATGGAAATGGCTGGACAGGAATATGCCACCATGTTTAGCAGCGAAAAGGGATTGGAAGTTTCATTTACGCTTCCAAAAGATTTGAAAGATGCCAGGCTACGCTACATCACTACTGGTCATGGCGGCTGGAGTGGTGGAGATGAGTTTGTCCCTAAAAAGAATACCATCTTTTTAGATGGAAAAGAAACATTTTCTTTCATTCCCTGGCGGATGGATTGCGGTTCTTATCGCTTATCCAACCCGGCATCTGGAAATTTCGAAACCGGCTTATCATCATCAGATTTAAGTCGTTCTAACTGGTGCCCCGGAACGGTAACGAATCCGAACATTATTCCTCTAGGCGATTTGAAAGCAGGAACACATATAATAAAAATTGCAATACCAATGGGCCTTCCGGAAGGTTCTGGTTCTAGCGCCTGGAATGTTTCGGGTTTATTGCTGGGGAGTGAATAGTATTTCCCAGGCGCATATTGTATTTTAAATAAGAACCACCCCCTTTAATTCCCCCGCCGGCGGGGGAGACAGGGTGCCTACCTGCCATGTGCCCGATACTGGTACGAAACTTACTTACATACTTTTTTTCATCATGCTATCTGCAACTTGTATCCCCCTCTGGAGGGGGCAAGGGGGAGGAATGTGTGTGTTAAGCAATCTATATTTTTTACGATCAAATTAGAGGCTCTAATTAATAATTCCACTTAATCTTTTCTTCGAATTTCTTATATTGAACCATGGAGAAGGCAAATAAAAATAATCTTTGGCATTATAATACCGAGCTTAAAAAATTTGCTAATTCCAATCGAAAAGAAATGACAAAAGCTGAGGCTTGCGCATGGAAATTTTTGTTAAGCGGCAGACAAATGATGGGTTATCAATTTCGGAGGCAGAGACCAATACTAAATTTTATTGCTGACTTTTTATGTAAAGAACTGATGTTAATTATTGAAATTGATGGTTTAACCCATACTTGGGATAGCGTTGCTGAAAATGATAAAAGGAGAGAAAAAGCATTAGCAGATGTTGGATTTACCATTCTTAGATTCGAAGATGATGAAATTTTAAAAGATATTGAAAATGTGAATCGGGCTATTTGTTTTTATATTGAAGATTTCGAACTTCGAAATAAGAACCACCCCCTTTAATTCCCCCGCCGGCGGGGGAGACAGAGTGCCTACCTGCAATGTGCCCGATACTGGTGCGAAACTTACTTAAACATTTTCTACGTCATGCTATCTGCACTTTGTATCCCCCTCTGGAGGGGGCAAGGGGGAGGAATTTGTATTAACCAACATCGTCAATAAGCCCCCCCCCCTTTAATTCCCCGCCGGCGGGGGAGACAGGGTGCCTACCTGCCATGTGCCCGATACTGGTGCGAAACTTACTTAAGCATTTTCTCCATCATTCTATCTGCACCTTGTATCCCCCTCTGGAGGGGGCAAGGGGAGGGATTTGTATTCACCAACTTCGTCAATAAGAACCACCGCTTTTAATTTCCCCGCCGGCGGGGGAGACAGGGTGCCTACCTGCCATGTGCCCGATACTGGTACGAAACTTACTTAAACATTTTCTCCATCATGCTATCTGCACCTTGTATCCCCCTCTGGAGGGGGCAAGGGGGAGGAATTTGTATTCACCAACCTCGTCAATAAGAACCACCCCCTTTAATTCCCCCGCCGGCGGGGGAGACAGGGTGCCTACCTGCAATGTGCCCGATACTGGTACTAAACTTACTAAAACATTTCTCAATCATGCTATCTGCACCTTGTATCCCCCTCTGGAGGGGGCAAGGGGGAGGAATTTGTATTCATCAACCTCGTCAATAAGAACCACCCCCCTTTAATTCCCCCGCCGGCGGAGGAGACAGGGTGCCTACCTGCCATGTGCCCGATACTGGTACGAAACTTACTTACATACTTTTCTCCATCATGCTATCTGCACCTTGTATCCCCCTCTGGAGGAGATAATAGGGAGGGAATTTCGGCTACACAGCCGCTCCTTACCAAAGTTAGAAATCGCTAAATTTTAGTTCATTAAACCTGATTGCAGCGATATCCTTTTTTGTAATAGAAGTTTCTCTTATTTCACAGAGATGGTTACAAAAAAGATTTAGCGTAAAGCAGGAGTAACGCTTGAAAAAAGCTACAGGCATTGCTTTTCAAATTAGAATCGGCAGGTTTTTCAATACTGAAATGTGTATAACCTCTATTCACTCGGTCACATCATTTTTCTTATATTTACGGCTGCCAATTTTTGTAAATAAATGAGTGAAGAATTAAACCAAAACGTAAACGAAGAACACAAACATACGATAACCCCAATTAACGGTTTATACGAAAACTGGTTTCTGGATTATGCCTCTTACGTGATTTTGGATCGTGCTGTACCGCACATTCATGATGGTTTAAAGCCTGTTCAACGCCGCATTATGCATTCATTAAAGGAAATGGATGACGGACGTTTCAATAAAGCAGCCAATGTGATTGGAAACACGATGAAGTATCACCCGCATGGTGATGCCTCTATTGGCGATGCGATGGTGCAAATTGGTCAGAAAGATTTGCTGATTGACATGCAGGGAAACTGGGGTGACCCTATTACCGGCGACAGTGCTGCAGCTCCTCGTTACATCGAGGCCCGTTTATCGAAGTTTGCGAACGAAGTGGTTTTCAATCCGGATACGACCGAGTGGCAGTTAAGTTACGATGGACGAAACAACGAACCAATTACTTTACCTGTTAAATTTCCTTTGTTGTTGGCGCAAGGGGCAGAAGGTATTGCCGTTGGTTTGGCTACGAAAGTGATGCCGCACAATTTTAACGAACTGCTGGATGCCTCTATCGAGGTGCTAAAGGACGTTCGACCGAATATTGTTCCCGATTTCTTTACAGGGGGTATGGCCGATTTTTCCAATTACAATGAAGGGCAGCGTGGCGGCAAAATTCGGGTTAGGGCGAAAATTACTGAAAAGGACAAGAAGACGCTCGTTATTACTGAAGTGCCTTATAGCACCACTACCAGCTCGGTGATTGATAGTATCCTCGCTGCCAACGATAAGGGTAAAATTAAAATCAAAAAGATTGAGGATAGCACGGCAGCCCATGTGGAGATTATTGTGCATCTGGCACCGGGCATTTCGCCTGATGTAACCATTGATGCACTGTACGCTTTCACGGCCTGCGAAGTTTCCATCTCACCAAATACCTGTATTATCCAGGGAGATAAGCCGCATTTCTTAAGTGTAAATGATATCCTGATTGAGAATACCAAACACACTAAACATTTATTAAAAAAGGAACTGGAAATTCGCCTGCATGAGTTGCAGGAAAAGATTTTCTTCAGTTCACTGCTTAAAATATTTATTCAGGAGGGGATGTATAAAAATCCTGAATATGAAAACTCAAATAATTTTGATACGGTTGTAGAGGTGCTACACATATTGTTTGATCCTTTCAAACCCTCGCTTTACCGCGAAATTCTACCAGAAGATTTTAAAAAGCTGATCGACAAGCCAATGAGTAGCATCACCCGTTTTGATGTGAAAAAGGCAGATGAGCAAATGAAAAATCTGGAAGATGAAATTAAGGTGGTTAAAAATCACCTGAAGCACCTTACTGATTATACCATCGCCTGGTTCCGGAGATTAAAAGATAAATACGGAAAGGGCAGAGAACGCAGAACTGAAATCCGCCTGTTTGATCGGGTAGAAGCATCGAAAGTAGCGCTGGCGAATGTAAAGTTATATGTAAACCGCGAAGATGGTTTTATTGGTACTGGTTTGCGTAAAGATGAGTTTATTGCCGATTGCTCTGATCTTGATGAAGTGATTGTTTTTCGTGAGGATGGAAAATGCATGATTACCAAAGTGGCTGATAAAACTTTTGTTGGAAAGGGAATTATCCATGCGCATGTATTTAAGAAAAATGACGAACGGACCATTTATAATTTGATTTATAAAGATGGCGGCACCGGCACAGCCTATATCAAACGCTTTGCAGTTGTTGGGGTAACGCGGGACAAGGAGTACGATTTAACCAAAGGATCTAAGGGCTCAAAGGTTTTATATTTCACGGCTAATCCCAATGGTGAAGCTGAAATTATAAACGTTGCATTGAAACCGCATTCCAAGCTGCGTAAGCTGCAATTCGATCAGGATTTTGCTGAAGTGGCGATTAAAGGGCGTGGCTCGCAGGGGAATATTATTTCAAAATTCCCGGTTAAAAAAATTACCTTGAAGAGTAAAGGTGTTTCTACCTTATCAGGATTGAAGATTTGGTATGATGATTTATTGAAACGGCTAAACGTTGATGGCAGAGGTAAATACCTTGGCGAGTTTGATGGCGATGACCGGATTTTACAGGTTCATAAAGATGGTTACTACGAGTTAAGTTCTTTTGAGTTGAGCAATCACTTTGATGATGGTTTAATTTTAATTGAAAAGTTTGATCCGGAGAAAGTTTTTGCAGCTGTTCATTTCGAAGGCAAAGCCCAGAATTATTTCATCAAACGTTTTGTTTTTGAACTGCAATCTGTTGGCAGGAAGACTATTTTCATCAGCGAAGAGCAAAAATCCAAATTATTGTTTTTAACCGCTCATCCAGCAGCAAAGGTTGTTGTGGATGTGTTGAAAGGTAAAACACAAATCCCGGAGACATTGGATTTAATGCTTTCTGAATTAATTGACGTAAAAGGTTTAAAAGCGAACGGTAATCGCTTATCGCCTCATGAAGTGAAAAAAGTTGTGCTGGAAGAACCTGAAATTGAGGTAGAAGAAACGGATGAAAGTGACGAGGGTGGAAACGATGATGATTCAAATGAAACTTCTGAACGAGGAGAGGTGATGGAAACAGAGGTAACTGAAGAAGTTGGTGAATCGTTAGCAGGTGAAGAGTTTTCCAAGCCAGAAGTAATCGGGGAGATTGCTGAAACATCAGTGTTGGAACAGTCAAAACCAAAATTTGAACGTAAAAGTGTGCCGGTTACTGCGGAAAAAGTGGTTCCTGAAGAAACACCGGTAATAGAGAAGCCTGCTTCAGAGCCAGTTAAAGAAGTAGAAAAGGAAGTTGATCAAACACCTCCTGCGGAAGCGGTAACAGAGAAACCGAAACCTGCACCTGCAAAGAAAGAAGAGCCCAAAGTTAAAGAAAAGCCGAAAGCTGATGAAAAACCGGCGAAAAAAGTTGATTTTGAAATCACAAACCCTAATGATATCGAGATTGACGATAAAGGGCAATTGGGATTGTTTTAGATAAAGACGGCTTGAGCTCCTGGCAAGTCGGTGTTGGACCAGAATCGTCCTCTTGAACTTGTTTCAGGATCTTTCCAGATAGGTGCTGAACTAAATTCAGCATGACGATTTGGCGATAGTCCACTAAATCGAAGATCGTCCTTTGCGAGGCACAAAGCAATCCTACAAAGTTGGGTAGGTTAATTAACTCATAGCAATTGCAATAAGATTACTTCGTCTGCTGAAAAAGCCCCCTTCACAGCACCTATCAATTCAAATTCCATATAAAACCAAAATCTTAAAATTTAAAAATCTATATTTGCCTTACTCAAAGGGGTGCTGGTTAAGTTGCAATTTCTGTTGCAGCCATCGGCTGAGATTACACCCAAAAGGGATAGAAGGTAAAGGTTGAAAGGTATGTGGTTTTGAAGACCGTCCACCTTAATCCCCTCCAGCCTTCTAACTCATACTACCTGATTCGGATAATGCCGGCGTAGGGAAGAGGTAAATTCACCATACTGTTTCGCCCTGAAAGCAGTTTCAATTATTTTTTATTAGTCGAGAGACAAAATTATTGTAAATGAATTTTCAAGAGTGGTTCAGGCTTTTTCAAGAACAAATTTTACGCACTTCAATTGTGGAGTGGCTGGCTGTTGGCTTCGGCATTTCTGAAGTTTTATTAGCCAAAAAGAATAATATCTGGTTATATCCAACCGGAATTATATCCATTCTGTTATATATGTTTCTATTACTGGATGTTAAACTTTATGCGGAGATGCTATTGAATATTTATTATTTAGTGATGAGCGTTTATGGCTGGATCATCTGGAAAAAGCGTAAAGTTGATGGTGAAAATCAAGTGTCATGGAGTACAAACCGGGAGTTATTAATTGCCGTACTCATTTCGGTGCTTGGTTTTTTCATTCTGTATTTTGCATTACGAAACCACACCGATTCAGACGTTCCAATTCTAGATGCTTTTGTTTCCTCCGTAGCATGGGCCGGCATGTGGCTTTTAGCCAAGCGCAGAATCGAAAATTGGATCTTTCTAAATATTTCCAATATTGTTGCCATTCCGCTACTATTTCATAAAAAACTGCCGCTTTTGGCCTGCCAAACGATGTTTCTATTTATAGTAGCCATATTTGGCTTCTTAGAATGGAAAAAAATTATTGGAAAACGGAAGTTAAGTATTATTTAAAGTGAAAGATATGGATACAGTGATTATAACCTGGCAAGAGAAAGTGAGTGCATATGCCGCTCAATCAGAACAGATAGGTGCATTACATCCGGAGATCCTGGAACTCGTTTATCAGGAAAATTGGTTTAAATTATTTGTGCCGGAAATTTACGGTGGAGCAGGTAAAAAACTCCCGGAAATTTTAAGGCTTGAAGAAGAACTGGCTGAGGCCGATGGCAGTTTAGGGTGGACAGTAACCCTTTGTGCGGGTGCAGCCTGGTTTGCAGGATTCTTAAATCCAGAATTGGCAACCGAAATTTTTGCCGACAGGCAAGTTTGTTTTGCCGGTAGCGGTGCAGTTGGTGGGGTTGCAATCGAAACTGAAAACGGCTACTTAATCAATGGCTATTGGAAATATGCCAGTGGCGCTTTACATGCCACTATTTTTACCGCAAACTGTTCTTTAAAGAAAACAGACGGGACAGATCTTTTAGATGAAGATGGAAATCCCGTTATTATGTCTTTTATTCTTAAAAAAGATGAAGTAGAAATCCTTTCTGGCTGGTCTTATTTTGGCCTGATTGCCACAGGAAGCCATGCTTTTGAAGTTAAGGATTTAATTGTTCCGAAGAATAGAACTTTTAAAATTAACGATAATATAGCAGTTGCAGATGAGGGCTTCGATTATCCTTTTTTGCAACTGGCCGAAACCACTTTGGCTGTAAATAGCCTCGGAATGGCTCAACACTTTATCCGATTAGTAGAAAATTCCTTTTTCTCCCGTACAGGCTTGCGCAGATACAATGAAAATCAAATTGCCTTTTTCAATGCTGAATTAGATAAATGCAAATTAGCAGTTGAAACGCTAAAGTTGCAATTTTATCATGCTTTTGATGAGTCTTGGAATCAATTAATTTATGCTGGTGCGATAGACAATGAACAACTCGAAACGGTAAGCAGGGTAAGTAGAAAACTTGCGCATGCCTGCAGAAGAGCCGCAGATACACTTTTCCCTTATTGTGGATTGGAAGCTGCTAAAAAAGAATCAGAAATTAACCGCGTTTGGAGAGATATCCATACGGCGAGTCAGCATGCTTTGCTTACGTTTGAAATTTAATGTTAAGGCAAGTCATATTTGCTTCTCCTAAAATCTGTTGTCTGTTTATCTAATTTCGGTTGAATCACAACGCTGCAAAATGGCTTGCTTTATTTCGCAGAAAATAGTTTTAATGGCAGGCAGTCTTCAGCCGGATAAAAGACAAACGCTGGGTTTATTTCGGTAACAATAGGTTTGTCGTATAGATGTTCGTCGATAATCTTTTTTAAAACTTCTTCTCCCTTTATTTTTTGAGTCTCATTATCATAAAATAACTGATCGGAATGGGGAATCCCATTTTATTTACCTGTCTGTTAAAATAGTAGGATTATGGGCTTTGAAAAAGATCAGTAACAATTCGGTGTATAAAACTTCGTTTTTGTTAAAAATGATTTCGACAACTTCTGCACGTCCAGTATCACCGTTACTAATTTCCATATGAGTTGGGTGCCTCAGTTCGCCATCCATGTAAACAGATGTTACCAACTCAACTCCTTTAATCATTTAAAAAATAGCTTCTGTACACCAAAAACTCCGCCCACAAATGTTGCTTTTGCATATATCTCCCAACGACGAAATCTATGCCTAATAGATCTTATATCTTGGGTATTTTGGTCAAAGATCCGGTAATGAGGGCCATTTAGATATATTATAGCGATTTGGCTTTCATCTTTTTTAACTCTGATTGGAAATTGGCAACCGATGTTTTTTCTTGCTTGCCTTTTTCAATAGCTGTTTCCTGAGTTTTAACTGCTTCCTCATAGTAACCCATGCGATAGAGAATGTGAGCTAATGTATCATAATATCCTGACAATGGATTCAGCTCTATCGAACGGCGACTCCAGAGCATCGCCTTGGTAAGGTTGTTGATGTTTTTTGTTCCAATTTCGTAAAACTTCCAGGCTGCATTGTTCAATTCCATCGCATAGTTGCTGGATGAAGATGTAACAGTAACAATCGACTGTGTTGTTACACTTTTCGTTGTAGAAAACTTCATTAAGCTATCCATCTTTTCTTTCGATACCATCTTTACTGTCTTGTTAGGGAATGGACTTGGCATCGCAGCATTATGATTTCGGGCTTCAATTTTCTTAATACTATCGGCGCTAACATTCATATAATAGTTATCATAGAAATACATGGCTGTTCTCATGTAATTGGCCGTGTCTTTTACCGAATTATAATACCAAAGGATTTGATTGTTGAAAGCTTTTTCACCCGCCCTGTAATCTCTGGTCCAGGAAGAACGCGCAAAATTCGCACCTGCCATGGCTCTGCTCACTTTTTTCTCTTTTGCTGCAGCCATCATAGTGTTAGAAATAATAGCATTATTAACCGCCACTCTTTTTTGCAAAGGTTCATTTTTATAAAAACTATCAACCAGCTTTTTATTGTTATAAATCAATTTATAAGCCTTACCATCTGCGTAAGGGCCAGATTCTAAAATATAACGGATATTCTCATAACTGTCAAAATCACTAATTTTCAAGTTGTTAACGTATTTTTCAATCAGATCTGCATTATTGGTGATTCCAATTTTCTTTCTGAAATCGATAAGTTTTTTGATCAGGTTATTATTATTGCTCCCATCGGCTTCAACTTCTTTCTCCAGTTCTGAGATCGATTTTTCTTTATATGCTGATAATGCCTTATCTACCATTGATAAGTACTTCTTTTTGTCTGTTGAGTTTCCAAAATCACTAAAAAAAATTTCTTTATTCGGTCTTAGGAAAATATATGCGGGAAAACGTTTGATATTGCCTAAGTGGATAATAGATCTTATACTGGTGTCTACTATAGTCGTTTTATAAACAGTGAATGCTTGATCAATTTTTGCAATAACGTCATTTTCGTCTAAAGCCGATTTAAAACTCACTTTTGAATTAGGTGGTAAGTAGCTGGGGTCTGCCATTCTCGGTGTATTAATAATCAATAGAACAGGTTTATCAGTTTCTGTAGCGCGCAAAAGTGCAACAGCTAAAGATTTGGTAGATTTTAATTCTTGAGAAAAGCCTGAAAGTGAAAAGAATAAGGCAATAATTAACGAGAGTATTGTTTTCATAAGTGATGAGTGTTAAAATAAAGATGCAAAAAAAAACCTGCAATTTAATTGCAGGCTTAAATATTATTGATATTGAATATATATCGGCTTCGGCGTAAGTTTCAATAACTCTTCCGGAGTTAATAATCGCTTAGGTTCTTTTTTCAGGTCGTTTTTGTAAAAGAGTTTGAAACCTGTAAATTGTACTGGTTCGCCGTAAACGAAATGGCGATAGGTGCCTTTCTTTAATTCAGGTTCACCCCATCCATCCATGTGTATCACTACTTGTACTTCCGGACGTAATTTAATATTAGCGGAATTGGTTACCATTTTTTTAGTGAAACGGTGTAATACAAAAACCTTTGGAGGCAGGTTATATTTTTTAACAAGATCAGCCAGGTAGCCAGTTACATAGTTAATATCTACAGCATCATAAGTTCCAATTCTCTTACCAGGAAGGGAACCATCTTTCATTGAAAATTCCGGATCTATCCCCAGGTGAACATTTGGCATTTGCAGGTATTTCTGGATATGAGGAAGTTCGGCTTTAATTGTACTTAAAGCAACCTGCAAATCGAGAAAAACAATAGTATTTGGTTGCATCTTCGCAATTGTTAAAACAGAATCAATCTGTTTATTTCCCATGCGGTTGATGTATTTTTTATCTTTTCCGGGCGTTCCGCTTGCTACAGCAGCAATATAGTGTAAGCCAACCTGTACCGGGGTAGATGGATCTGCTTTTTCCCAACGTTTAACTTCTGCATTTAAGTGTTGCCACATTTCTTTTGGCGCATATTCACCCAAGGCCCCCATTTTTTTAGAGTGAAGGTTTCCATAATAAACAACAATACGTTTAAATGGAAGGATTGCACCGGCTAATGGAGTTGGCTGGTTTTTTACCGGCCATTTACCTGTTGTATCGCCATTAGCTAGTTTTTTTACAAGAGAATCATATAGTTTAGGATCAACAGGCTTCATTACGTTTGCTGCTGAATCTGCTTTCTTTTTAGTAGTGTCTGATGATGACTGGCTAACTCCGTTACTGCTTTTGCCATCTGAATTACAGTTAGCAAATAAGCTGATTGCGGCAAAACCGAGTATTACTGTGCCAGCTAAATGGGGAAATTTCATAGATATTATTAATAGTTAAAGTATACGCTTTTTTTAAGTATCCGATTTTATGGGGAAAAGGTATATAAATTTGGTGAATGAAACCAAATAAAATTACACATTACAGAATTTTCCGAAAACGCCTAACGGGAGTTTAATGCCTGCGGTTGCCTGTAAATATAATTCACCTACTTCTAAATTTTTTACGTTTGGATAAGAAGTGTGGATTAAATTTTCGACAATTACAGCAGAAAAACCCAGCGAATAAGTATTCAGAATGAGAAAATGTTCCTGCTCATCTAAGAGCTGCACTACATCTTGCATCATCTCCTGGATATGATCTTCCAGTTTCCATTTCTCTCCATTCGGACCATGCCCATATGCGGGTGGATCTAAAATGATACCATTGTATTTTTTACCTCTTTTAAGTTCTTTTTTAACAAACTTTAAAGCATCTTCAACCATCCAGCGGGTATTTTTTAAGCCAGACAATTCCTGATTTTCATTTGCCCAGGTAACCACTTGTTTGATTGAATCTACGTGAGTGGTTTCCGCGCCAGCTGCATTTGCAATTAATGATGCGGCACCTGTATAGGCAAAAAGGTTCAAGACCTTTGGTTGCGGAGTTTTAAATTTTTTAATTGATGAGGAAATGAAATCCCAGTTTACAGCCTGCTCAGGGAAAACGCCAACATGTTTAAACGAGGTTAAACCTAAACGAAGTTTAATAGCCACTTCATCGTTTTTATATTCCACATGCCAGCGATCAGGGATTGATTGATTTTTCTTCACCCATTCTCCAGAAGTTGCCGACCGGCCCCTAAAAGTAATGTTGGCTGTTTTTTTCCATTCCTGTTCTGATAATGTTTTCTTCCAAACAGCCTGCGGTTCAGGCCTGATTAAGATCACATTTCCGAAACGTTCTAATTTTTCAAAATCCCCGCAGTCAATCAGTTCATAATCTTTCCAATGCGTTGGGGCCAATAATTGTATCATGTATTCAGTAACTTTAAATTTGGGTAATTTCTGATGTATTGATCATCAGAAATGACAGTTAAATCTTTAGCAATTGCTTGCGAGATAATAAGCCGGTCAAAAGGGTCTTTATGTATTAATGGAAGCGTAGAGTATACCTTAAAATCATGCTCGTCTGGCTGAAGAATTTCGATGTTATACTTGCGAAGCAAAGCATAAATAGAGGAAATATCATCTCTTAATTTAAGTTTGCCTATATTCATTTTAATAACTATTTCCCAAATACTTACTATACTAAAATACTTTTTAAGATTGGGATTGTTAATGAGATTAATTGTTTTCTGAGGGATTTGTAAATCGCCATTAATGAAGAACAAAAATATATGTGTATCGAGCAGAAAATGCATTTACATATATTCTTTAAGTTCATCCAATGGCTCATTGAAATCATCAGAAATATAAAGTATAGTCCCTTTCGCCGAGCCATATAAACTTATGGGCTCTTCAACAACGTTATTACTATCAGTATTTGAATCCTGGTAAAATTTTTTCGAATGTTTTGCTTTCAGAAAATCAATAAAATCTTCTACTTCGTTTACCATGCTTTCTGGCAAGGTTTCCAGTTTGTTAATGATATTTTTTGTAGCCGAAGTCATAAACAAAGGTAAGAATTTTTTAGAACTTGTCTTTTGCTGCTTTCATAAAGCGACTTGCAAATACAAAGTCGTTTAATTCTTTTATTTCAGTATGGGCAATTTCTTTATTGCTGCCTTCCCAGAATTTCTTTCCCTCGTGCAAAAACAAGATATAATCTCCTATTCCCATTACAGAGTTCATATCGTGGGTAACTACAATGGTAGTGGTTTTAAACTCTTCTGTCAGTTCCTGAATTAACTCATCAATCACGATAGAAGTTTTAGGGTCTAATCCAGAGTTCGGCTCATCACAGAACAGGTATTTTGGGTTCATAGAAATGGCACGGGCAATCCCTACACGTTTCTTCATCCCTCCGGAAAGTTCTGCAGGAAATAATTTATTTTTACCGGCAAGATTTACACGCTCCAGGCAAAAATTAACACGTTCTAACTTTTCGTTTCTGGTTTGATCCGTAAACATATTAAGTGGAAACATAATGTTATCCTCTACCGTCATACTGTCAAATAAAGCAGATCCCTGAAAAAGCATTCCAATTTCTTTACGTACCTCAATCCGTTGCTCATAAGTCATCGGTGTAAAATCACGCCCATCGTATAAAACAGAACCAGAATCTGGCTGATGTAAACCAACCATACATTTAAGCAATGTGGTTTTACCTGAACCCGATCCTCCGATAATTAAATTTGTAACGCCTTCTTCAAACTTACCGGAGATGCCTTTTAAAACCTCGTTTCCAGAGAATGATTTATATATATCTTTAACTTCGATCATTACAATAACAATTGAGTAACTAAATAATCGCAAACAAGAATAGAAATACAGCTAATTACAACTGCTCTTGTACTTGCCTGAGAAACCTCTAAAGCACCACCACGAACATAAAAACCTTCGTAAGCAGGAACAGACGTAATGATGAAACCAAATACAAATGCTTTTACCAATGCAACAACAATAGTATAGGGGTTAAAGTCAGTTGTAATTCCCTGAAGATACTCTGAAGGTGTAACAGCGCCAGATACGGAACCGCCAATGTAACCGCCAGAAATACTTAAAAACATAGAAATAATTACCAGCATTGGTACCATTGTAATACCAGAAATAATTTTAGGAAGAATGAGATAACCAGGTGCGTTAATACCCATAATCTCAAGGGCATCAATTTGTTCTGTTACGCGCATCGAACCGATCTCAGATGAAATCGCCGAGCCAATTTTACCTGCTAAAACAATAGCACTAATGGTTGGGCTTAATTCAAGAATACTGGAATCCCGGTTAACGGAACCGATAATGGTTTTAGGAATAAAATCACTCACCAGCTGGAAAGCAATCTGTAAAGTCATTACCGCACCAATAAACGTAGAAATGATGGCAATAAGGCCTAAAGAGCCCACACCTACATAATCCATTTGTTTGGCAATTTCTTTTAAGTATATTTTTAGTTTTTCCGGCCTTCTGAATACAGATTTGAGCAGCAGGATGTATCTCCCGAAATTGGTAAAATTCATTCCGTATATGGTGCTTAATTTAAATGATCATTTATATTACTACAAAGAAACGATAAAAAAGTTGGAGCGCTTTGATAATTGCAAAAATATTCGTGGTTTTGAATATAAATATGGTTTTTTGTCAACAAAAATTAAACCATAAAAAATGAAAGCTTTAATCACGGGTGCAACAAAAGGTATTGGCCGGGCAATAGCCGTTAAACTTTGGAACGAAGGATATGATTTAGCCCTGGTAGCCAGAAGCTCCGATGATTTAGTGCTATTGCAGGAAGAATTTGCTGCTCCGGACAGAAAAATTCTTACCTACACTGTAGATTGTGGAGTTAAAGAAGAAGTTTATCAATTTCTCCACCAGGTGAAAAATGAATTTGGTTTTATAGATGTGCTGGTTAATAATGTCGGTGTATTTATACCGGGAAGTTTATTGGATGAAGCAGATGAAACATTTGAAAAGCAACAGGATCTGAATGTAAATGCAACCTATTATATCAGTAAGTTTTTCGGGAAAGAGATGCGTTTAAAGCAACAAGGTCATATTTTTAATATCTGTTCTGTGGCAGGCAAAAGTCCCGTAGAAAATGGTGGCAGTTATAGTGTAACAAAAGCAGCGATGTTAAGTCTTAATCATGTATTGCGGCAAGAGTTAGCACCACACAACGTTAAAGTAACTGCTTTTTTGCCGGGCGCTACAAAGACAGCATCATGGGAAGGAACCAGAATTCCTGATGAGAAATTTGTACAACCCGCTGATATTGCAGAAACACTTTATACCATTTTAAACTTAAGTAAAGGGGTAAATGTTGATGAGGTTTTAATCACTCCGCTCAATTTTTAAACACAAAATGAACCGCGTTATGGAAAAGAAGCTTTTTAGAAACGAACACGATAAGATGATTGCCGGGGTAGCTTCAGGACTTGCAGATTACATGCAGGTAGAGGTTACCATAATCAGATTATTATTTGTATTATCAACTATTTTTATGGCCGGGGCTGGCCTGATCGCCTATATTATTATGTGGGTAATTGTTCCGGTTAACAATGATCCATCCGTTAGATTTTCAAAATTTAACGATTATTTCAATAAAAACAATCCAACCAATGCACCATTTGGCAACCCACCGCCATTTACGGGGCCAACAGGGTCTGAAAACGTTAACTGGACGCAACCTGTTAATGAAAATGCACAAAAAACGCCTTTCGAAACGCAACCTGATTTTAGTAAGTTTAATAAACCCAACGATACCGGACGAACGGTTACGGGTTTGGTATTACTGATCATTGGCTGTTTCTTTTTGATGCGGGAGATGGATTTTATCCCAGACTGGTTCACCATTAGAAATTTCTTTAAGTTTATGTGGCCACTGATTTTTATTGCATTAGGGATCAGTATCATTGCAAAATCAAAAAGGAAAAACGACTGGCAGGCCTTTAAGCAACAACAAACTGCTGAAGAAGAAAAGAAAGCAGATTTTTCTGAAGTTGTAGTAGAAAGCGAGCCGGTTACCAATCAGGATAACACAAATAATTCAACAGCAAACAATCCTCAATTATAAATATTATGAAATTAGATAGATTAATTTGGGGTATTTTACTGCTTTTTATAGGCGGTGTACTTCTTCTCGAAAACTTTGGAATAATAAATTTTTACTGGCGTAACGTATGGGGCTTTTGGCCAATATTTTTGATCATTGGGGGTTTGAATATCTTGTTCAACAAAAATAATTCTCAAACCGGCAGCATTATTTCTATTGCTGTTTTAGTGGTCGCATTATCGTTCTTATTTGTAAAAGGGCAACAAGTTCCGGAGCATGGTTCGTGGTGGGGTAGAAATTTTAAAAAGGATATAGATATTAATATCGATCACGATGATGAAGATCACGATGATAATGAGGAAGATAGCGCAGTAAGAGAATTTAAATTATCCGAACCATTTGTAGCAACAGATAACGCAAAGAAAACGATCTTAAATATTGCCGGAGGAGGCATTTCATTTAATTTAAACGGTGAAACATCAGAACTGATAGATGCAAGTATTAAAGGCAAAAACGGTAACTTTTCCTTAAAAAAGGTAGTTACAGATAGCGCTAATGTGCTTACATTTCAATTAGACGATAAACGGAAAAAATGGAACTTCAACAATGGATCAAACGATGTTGATTTCAACTTAAATAAAGCAGCAAACTGGGATATCCTGATGAAACTTGGCGCAGGTGCTGCAAATATGGATTTTCGTGATTATAAAGTGAGAACTTTCCGTTTTGATGGTGGTGCTGCAGCATTGGATATTAAATTTGGTGATTTATTGCCTATTACTGATGTTGTGGTTAAATCCGGCGTGGCAGATGTGAAAATTAAAGTTCCAACTAATTCTGGTTGCAGAATAAAAACACAAACTGGCTTATCTGCAAAAGATTTCGAAGGCTTTGAGAAAATTAACGACGGGCTCTATGAAACATCAAATTATAAAACCTCAACCCATAAAATTTTTATCAATTTAGATGGCGGATTAAGTAACTTTGAGGTCAGTAGATATTAAAAATAATGAATTCGGATCAGTACACTGTTGTGATAAATGGTAAACCAAAGGGACCTTATAGTTTATCTCAGTTAACTGATCTGAACATTACACCGAATACCTTCATCCGTAAACCCGGAATGGATGATTATAAAGAAGCTCATGCAATTCCCGAATTGCGTGAGCTTCTTGGTTTCACATACCAGAAGACCGCACCACAATATTTTGCTGCTTTTGATCAAAGGCTGCTGGCCTCGGTAATCGATCACTTCATAATCTTCGGTTTCTATACCATTATCATCTTAACCAGTTACATTTTTATCCAGGGGAAAGATGAAAGGATAAGTGCTTTCTTAATTCCATTTCCGGTAATTTTTATCGTAAAACTGGTTTACGGCATTTTTGCAGAATCTTCAGCCGCTCAGGCTACCATCGGCAAACGAATGCTCAATATAAAGGTCACAGATTTAGAAGGTACCCGGATTTCTTTCGCACGTTCATTAAGCCGTAATCTTTCCAAAATAATGTCCGTAATCCCGGTTTTCTTTGGGTACTTCTATAGCTTTCTGAATAAGAAAAATCAGTGTTGGCATGACATTACTGCAGATACATTAGTAATAAAAGATAGATTAATCTAGGCATATTCTTCATCCTTAAGTACCCATCAGCCACTCTCTCCTTCAATATTCTCTCATTCAACATTCCCTCCTTCAATATTCTCTCATTAAAAATTCTATCTATATCTTTGCAGTCGCATGGAAAATTTATTGGTAAAGCATGATTTAGGTGGAGGGTATTGCAATAGTTTAACGCAGTATTCCAGGTTTTTAACCCGCGAAGTTAAGATTGGAGATATTGCTTTGGGCGGTCATAACCCCATTCGTATTCAATCGATGACGACCACCGATACCATGGATACCCTTGGAACAGTTGAACAAACGATTCGAATGGTAGAATCGGGTTGTGAATACGTTCGGATTACTGCACCCAGCATAAAGGAGGCTGAAAACTTAGCGAATATTAAAAAGGAATTACGTTTTAGGGGATATGATGTGCCGCTGATTGCAGATATTCACTTTACTCCTAACGCTGCTGAAATGGCGGCAAGGATTGTAGAAAAGGTTCGCGTAAATCCAGGGAACTATGCAGATAAAAAGAAATTTGAAAACCTGGAATACACTCAGGATGCTTATACCGCAGAGTTAGAAAGGATCAATAAAAAATTTATACCACTCATAAAAATCTGTAAAGAATATGGTACTGCCATGCGAATTGGAACCAATCACGGTTCCCTTTCCGATCGGATTATGAGCCATTATGGCGATACACCCCGGGGTATGGTAGAATCTGCAATGGAGTTCATCCGCATGTGCGAAGCAGAAAATTATTATAATCTGGTGATTTCGATGAAGGCCAGTAATACTCAGGTGATGGTTCAGGCTTACCGGTTATTGGTAGAAACGATGGTTAAAGAAGGGATGAATTATCCTTTGCACCTTGGCGTAACCGAAGCCGGTGATGGTGAAGACGGTCGCATAAAATCGGCTGTCGGAATTGGAACATTGCTGGAAGATGGGCTAGGAGATACCATTCGTGTTTCCTTAACTGAAGATCCGGAATTTGAAGCACCAGTTGCAAAAGCGCTGGCAGATCGATACGTGAAAAAAAGTTCGGAGCATAAAGTTTTGAGTTTTGAATCTCCTGCTAAACTCCCAACTCCCAACTCCCAACTCCCAACTTATTCACCTTATTCCTATTCTCGAAGAATTACTCAATCCGTTCAGCATATTGGAGATCACCATCACCCGGTTGTAATGATCGATGTTTCTAAAGAGAATCTGAAAGATCCTTATTTCTTAAGTGCTGTTGGATATAATTACAGCGCCGGCTTAGATAAGTATAACCTGGCAGATCAAGCCTGCGATTTAGCTTTTCTTGGCGATAACCTGCCATCTTTTTCTTTTCCGGGAAACCTGAAACAAATTTATAATTATCAAACCTGGTTAAAACTCAGAGATAAAAATAACTGTCATCCGCTTTTTTCTTTAGATGGATTTTCCAAAGCTGAAGTTAAAGACGAATTTCTAAACTTCGTGGAAATTGATGCAAAGCAGATTAACATTGAAGCCATTCTGCAATTAGAAAAGTCTGTTGTTTTAATTCTAAATACGTCAGCTAACCATGGCATGGCCGAGCAAAGAGCTTTTTTTGTGGCTTTGCAGGAAAAAAATATCCAAATCCCGGTAATCATAAAAAGAAGCTATGGGGACTTAGAAGCCGATACTTTAATGCTTTACGCGGCAACCGATTTAGGTGCATTATTTACCGATGGTTTCGGCGATGGAATCTGGATTGATGCGCAAGGTCAGAATTTAGCTTTAATTAATGCAACCAGTTTTGGGATTTTACAAGCTACGCGTACACGCATCAGTAAAACAGAATATATTTCCTGTCCGAGTTGTGGCAGAACACTTTTCGATTTACAAGAAACCACACAATTAATCCGCTCCCGTACCGATCATTTGAAAGGACTTAAAATTGGTATTATGGGATGCATCGTTAACGGACCTGGCGAAATGGCAGATGCAGATTATGGTTATGTGGGTACTGGTCCGGATAAAATTACGCTTTACCGTGGTCAGGAAGTGGTTAAGAAAAATGTTACCACGGCGTTTGCGCTAGATGAACTGATTGAAATCATTAAAAATGACGGTAATTGGGTAGAGAAAGCCTAAAGTTGCTATTAACTGTCTTTGTTACCTGATAATTATTGGATTTTTATAAGTCTGTCCAATCAATAAATCTTAAATTGTTCTTATGAATCCATTGGAATTTCAATCCATCTTTAACGAATTAAGGAAAGTTTTAATTGAGCAGGGTTTAACTGGCGGAACATTCATTTATAGCTATTTCCTGATCGGGCTGATTGGCGTAACGCTATTTCTATTCATCACCATTTTTGTAACCAGACAGGTTTTTATTGGGGTTGTTAAAAGCGCGAAAACCAAATCTGATTGGCAGCAAGCCTTATATGAGTTTCGGGTTTTCAGAGCTTTTGCATTAATATTTGGCGCTTATGTTATTTACAATGCGGTTCCGTACGTATTTATCGATTTTAAAAACTGGTTTTTCTATGCGCTGATCTTCTCTAAAATATACGTGGTGCTGGCAACTATGTTCGCCATTAATGCATTTCTCAACGCACTCGTTTCCATCATGGAATCATCCCGGAAATATGCAGATAAGCCCATTAGAAGTTATAAGCAGGTAGCCAAAATTATAATTTACATTTTTGGTTTTGTATTAATTCTGTCTATCATCCTTAACCAATCATTGCTTTATATATTTGGGGGTTTCGGTGCAGTAACGGCTGTTTTTATATTGGTTTTCCGCGATCCTATTTTAGGTTTTGTCGCTTCTGTGCAAATGAGCGCCATTGATTTGGTACGCGTTGGCGATTGGATTACAGTAGAAAAATATGGTGCCGACGGGGAAGTGACAGAGATTAATTTAACTACCATTAAGGTTCGAAACTGGGATAAAACCGTAACGATTGTGCCAAGTTACGCCATTGTAAGTGAGTCATTTAAAAACTGGCGCGCTATGGAAGAAAGTGAAGGGCGGAGAATTAAACGCCACATCAACATCAAAATATCGAGTATCAAATTTTGTGATGATGAATTAATCGGCCGATTGCAAAGCATCGATTTTTTGAAAGATTATTTGAAAGAAACGCAATTACAAATTGAGCAGTTTAACGCAGAAAATACTGTAAATCCTAATAACCTGGTGAATGGTCGCCACATGACTAACATCGGAACTTTTAGGGTTTATGCAGAGAAGTATCTGGAAAGTAATCCATCGATCAATACCGATTTAACGTTTATGGTTCGGCAGTTACAAGCCACTGAAAACGGTTTGCCAATCGAAATTTATGTTTTCTCGAAAGAAAAAGGATTGAAGAAATTTGAGGAGGTAGCTGCAGATATTTTTGATCATTTGCTCGCTGCGGTACCTTACTTCGATTTAGAGATTTTCCAGAGCCCGAGCGGAAGTGATATGCGTGGTTTTGTAAGGAGAGGGGATGATTAATCCCGCTCTGTGATTTTATTCTCCTAAAAAAGTTAAACATTTCTCGCACACTTTGAACAAAAGCGGAGGTAGTGTTTCGTTTTCGAATGGATGGCTTGCTCCATAAACATGGTTTGCGCCTTCAATTTTTGTAATTCTACTATTTGGATTGGTATCTGCCAAAAGCTGAGCATGCTTAAAAGGCACATTTACATCGTCATCACCATGAATAATAAGCCATGGAATATTGATTCGTTTTGCCGCGTTAACGATATTTAAGGTTTCAGCATTTTCTTCCAAATCTTCCAGCAACGTTACATTTAATGGCATCTGCTCCTTTGTTCTGGCATTGGTGACATAGATTTTTCCGGTTTTTTTCCATTCTAGCTCCTGCTCTTTTTTCCAAAGACTATCAAAACTTGAAATCGCACTCCAGGTAATTAATTTTTTAATTCTTAAATCGTTTGCAGCTTCAATAATGGCTAAGCCACCACCGCGACTATGGCCAATCAAATTCACTTCTGTTTCTTTTCCATATGCCTTTTCAATAAAGTCGAGTACGGCATTAATGTCGAAAAGTTCTTTAGAAACGGTATTGTTTGCAAATGCTTCAAGATCGGTTACATCTGTGGGAAGATCGGCAGGTACACCACTGTGTGACAAATTGAACTTTACATACCGATAGCCGTTGGCGGCAAAATAACGGGCAACTAAATTGTGTGCGCCCCAATCTTTAAAGCCTTTAAACCCATGAACAAAAAGTACAAGTGGCGTATTTGGATTTTTATCTTCAAAAGTAATGTCGCCAATTATGAGTTTTCCGTCAGCGCCGGTAAGGCTAAAATCATTTTGTATAATCATCTTTTAAGGTATTGGTGTGAAATATAAACCCGCGAAATCTGATTTTGTTGTGCAGCTTATTCATCGTCAGGTCACGGAAAATAGATTATCATGAAGCAGATTTTTCGTTCCTTTTCGAATTACCTTAGTCAGTTTTTCTGGTATAAATCCATGCCCACCAGATAAAAAATACCTGAAATGGAATCCTGATCCAGGCGATTAATGGCGTAATTTCAATTTTTCCAAGCATGAATGGCGCTTTCTGAATCATGAAGATATGTGCAGGCATGAAGGCCAAAAGCATTAAAATAATTAGCCATCCTGCTACTTTCCTGGTTCGCTTAAATAGGAGCATAAGTCCAAAAGAAATCTCTAAAATGCCGGAAAAATAAATTAAAAACTGATGGGCAGGTATCCAATTTGGCATTATTGCATAATAACCTTCGGTTGATTTAAAATGATTAATTCCCGCCAGGATGTAAAATAGGGCATAAATCCCCAGAAAGAATTTAAATTTGCGGGAAGAATTGTCAGTGTTTTGCATTTATTTAAAACCGTTCTAAATTGATGTAAATTACAGATGAATGACGATGACATGAGGCAACCGTGCTACTTTTGTATCCCGACAGTAGTTAACAACGGAACAACTTGGAATATTTAAAAGTAATAGCATTCACGCATCATCACATCGACCTGAAATCTTTAGGGAAATTAGTTATTTGTGACCAGAGTTTAGATGGTAGATTGAAGAATATTCAAAATGAACTTCCCGTTAGCGAAATTTTCTATATCGGTACCTGTAACCGGGTAGAATTCGTTTTTCTTACCAAGGAGACAACGGATAAAGAATTTGTAACCAGATTTCTTGCCGTTTTAGACATGGGCTTGCCTCCTGAATTTATGGAGCGATTCCTTGATAATGTTACTGTTTACGAAAACGAAGAAGCTTTTAATCATCTGTTAAGAACGTCTTGTTCTTTAGAAAGTTTGGTAGTTGGTGAAAAAGAAATTCTTCCTCAAATCCGTAAGGCTTATGAAAACTGCCGTGATGCAGGTTTCACAGGTGATTATATGCGAATGATTATGGAGCGTGTGGTTAAAACTGCGAAAGAGGTTTATACCCACACCAATATTTCTAAAAATCCTGTTTCTGTGGTTTCATTAGCTTACCGCAAGCTAAAGGAACTAAACGTATCTCCTAATCCACGTGTACTAATCATTGGCGCCGGAGAAACCAATCTGAATCTCGCCAAATATCTTAATAAACATAAGTTTTCTAATTTTTCTATATTTAACCGTACGCTATCTAAAGCAGAGTCTCTTGCCGAAGAACTTAACGGAAAAGCATATCCTTTGTCTGCTCTGGAGAATTTTAGCGAAGGTTTTGATGTAATTATTACCTGTACGGGTTGTACTGATCCGATCATTACCGAAGAACTTTATGCCAGATTGCTTAATGGTGATAAGGCAAAAAAGGTAGTGGTAGATCTTGCCATTCCAAATGATGTCGCTCCTGCTGTAATCCACAATAATCCTGTATATTATATTGAGGTAGAATCTTTAAAAGAGGTTGCCCGTAAAAATATTCAGGAGCGTTACAATGAATTGGTTCATGCCGAAGATATTATCAGTGCTAACATTACTGAGTTTTTGATGGTATTGAAACAACGCCGTATTGAGTTAGCGATGCAGGATGTACCACGCAAAATTAAAGAGATTAAAAATACAGCTTTAAATGGCGTATTTGCTGATGAAATTAGCCAGATGGATGAAGCATCTCGTGAGGTATTGGAACGGGTGATGAATTACATGGAGAAAAAATGCATCAGTGTTCCAATGGTAATGGCAAAAGAAATTCTGGTTAAACAATCATAGATCAATTCTGGTGTAACTGATAAGTTTAACCGCAAAGTTCGCAAAGGTTGGGCGCAAAGCTCGCCAAGTTAGCAGTTACATCCTATTTCAATTTTGGTTTTAACCGCAAAGTTCGCAAAGGTTAGGCGCAAAGCTCGCCAAGACAAAACTTATATTTTTTTAAACCCATTGATGTATCAATAAATAACCACTTCGTCCTGCGGGCACCCCTGCTTGAAAATAAAGAGGGGAGTTTCAATTCCTGGCATAGTGTTTTAAAGGCTGTTCTGGTAAACTTTCTATGCGTAGCGGCTATTGCAGTTGTACTCCTTTCCTATTAATCTCCATACTCTGTAACCTCACTGTCTCATTTTTAAACAAATCATGGTATAAAGCAAATTTACCTTAAATTTGTGGCTCATTAAATGTTTATAGTGAAGAAATTAACCATCGGAACACGCGGTAGCGAACTAGCTTTGTGGCAGGCTAACCATATTCAAAATGAGTTAGCTGCAATTGGAATTGAGGCGGAAATTAAAATCATCAAAACGCAGGGCGATAAAATCCTGAATTTGAGATTGGATAAACTGGAAGGAAAAGGTTTTTTTACCAAAGAACTGGAAGAGGAGCTTTTAGCTGGTACAATTGATTTGGCAGTACATTGCTTAAAGGATTTACCTACAAATCATCCGGCAGGCTTAACTATTGCTGCAATTCCTCCCCGAGAAGAGGCTACAGAATACTTGCTGATTTTAAAGGATTGTGTTGATGTATCGCAGAAGCTATCTTTGAAAAAAGGAGCAATGGTGGGTACTTCGTCTAACCGCAGAAAAGCCCAGCTATTGGGCTTGCGTTCTGATTTGGAGATTGAAGATTTACGTGGAAACGTGCCAACACGTATCCAGAAACTTAGAGATGAAAATTACGATGCCATTATGTTGGCCAAAGCCGGAATTAAACGTTTAGGATTAGATGTAAGTGAATTTCATGTCGAGGAATTAGCACCAACAGAATTTGTTCCTGCACCCGCTCAAGGTGCGTTAGCCATTCAGATTAGAGAAAGTGATAGCGAACTTTTTGAGGCCCTTCAGAAACTTCACGATCCTGAAACTGCAGAACAGGTTGGTGTGGAACGTAAGGTTTTAAATCTTTTTGAAGGTGGTTGTCACATGCCTTTAGGCTGTTATTGCAAAAAAGAAGATGGTGCTTTCGAAGTATGGACATCAAAAGCAGAAACAGCAGATGATTTTCCAGAGCGTCTTTTTTTACGTTCGGAAACGGCTGAAGGTTTAGCAGAAAAGATTGTTGCCAAATATAGTAAGGAAAGAAAGCAACCAGCGAAGGTTTTCATCTCTCGCGAAATCGGTGAACATAGCTACTTCCGGAAAGCATTAGAAAGTAAGGGTATTGAAATTGAAGGACGTTCCCTGATCCGAACCTTTCCCATTGTAACGGTGCTAGATCAGTTTATTCTAAAAAATATTGACTGGGTTTTCTTTAGTAGCCGAAACAGCGTTGAATATTTCTTTAACCTTAAACCATTATTGCCAAAGAAAACACAATTTGGTGTAGTAGGCAGAGGTTCGGAAGATGCTTTACGCAAATTTGGCCATTTTGCTGATTTTGTTGGTGAAAGTGGCGATATCACAGAAGTTGCAGAAGATTTTGCAAAACTGGTTTCTGGTAAGAATATTTTATTTCCAAGAGCCCAGGATTCTCTTCAGTCAATTCAAAAATCTTTGCCGGCCGATGCTAAAATTATCGACCTACCAATTTACGAAACCGTAATTGAAGAAAACATTGATCAAAGTTATGCGGATGTACTCATCTTTACCAGTCCTTCAAACGTTGATGCCTATTTCGTAGATAATTTGCTTGAGCCTGGTCAGCAGGTGATTGCTATCGGAAATTCTACGGGTAAAAAGTTTGATGAAATGGGTGTAAAGTACGCTTTGCCGTATTCACCTGATGAAATTGGCTTGACTGAGGCTGTTTTTGGAATAGAAATTAGATAAGGTTAAGGGGCGAAAGGTTTAAGGTAGAGGGTTTGGAAGCATAAAAAAGCTTAAGACTAAAGCTGAAAGCCCAAAACAAAGAGGAAAGCGAGAAACGAACTTTAAACAGTTTAGTTTTCTGACAGGGGGATTTCGATTTGAAATACTAAGCTAAGTTTTTTAAACCCGATTGAAGTGAAAAGCCTTTTTTTGCAGCAACCTTGAATTTTTAAAAAGCTTGCAACGAAAAGCGGGACTACAGCAACAACAGAACTACTGGAACTGCTTTTCTATATATGTCATAATGGTTCGTGAGGACACTAACCATGGCGCTCATAATAATACAATATTCAAGTCGTGATACTTGATACTAAATACTTGATACAGAGAATATGTTACATCGTCCGAGAAGATTGAGGAAGAACCCGTTGGTTAGAGAGATGGTAGCCGAAACCCGACTATCGAAAGATATGTTTGTGTACCCTTATTTTGTGGTCCCAGGAACGAACGTTATACATCCAATTGATGCCATGCCAGGTGTAAACCATTATTCGGTTGATACTTTGGTTAAGGATGTAGAAGCCGGACTTAAAAAAGGATTAAATAAAATCATGCTTTTTGGTGTTGGCGATGAAAAATCTGCTGACGCAAAATCCGCTTATCACGATCATTCGTTAGTACCAACTGCGGTGCGCGAACTAAAAAAGCAATTTGGTGAGGATTTATATGTTATTACTGATGTTTGCGTGTGTTCTTACACTACTCATGGTCATTGTGGCATCATGGAGAACGACTATGTTCAAAATGATAAGACGGCTGAAATAATCGCCAAAATGGCATTGACCCACGCTCAGGCTGGCGCGGATATGTTTGCTCCGTCAGATATGATGGACGGCAGAATTGAAACGATGCGTAACTTGCTGGATCGTAATGGTTTCGAAAATTCAGCGATTATGAGTCATGCCACTAAATTTGCTTCAGCTTATTACGGCCCGTTTAGAGAGGCTGCTGATTGTGCGCCGAGTAAAGGCGATAGAAAGGCTTACCAGATGGATTTTAGAAACCCGCTTGAAGCTTTGCGTGAAGCCCAGTTAGATGAGCAGGAAGGTGCAGATGTTTTAATGGTGAAACCAGGATTAGCTTACCTTGATATTATTCAACGTTTGAAACAAGACACCAACGTACCAATTGCAGTTTATAACGTTTCTGGTGAATATTCGATGGTCAAAGCCGCTGCAGAACGTGGGTGGATTGATGAACAAAAGGTAGTGATGGAAACGATGCACGCCTTCGCAAGAGCAGGCGCAAGTATCATCACCACTTACCATATTAAAGATATTTTAAATAATAATTGGATGTAGATAAGCTGAAAGCTTAAAGCCGAAAGACCAAAGCCATTGTTAGCGCTTTACTCTTCGCTTTAAGCTTTAGTCTTTCAGCTTTTAGCTTAATAAAAATGTTAGATCAATTAAAGAAAATTTTCTCAGGCAATGAAGCCGATATTCCGGTCAACACCGGGAGTAAACCTGATATTTCAAGGGCTAAGTCGGCAGAGTTATACGAGAAATCGAAAACATATTTCCCTGGTGGTGTAAATTCACCGGTAAGGGCATTTAAATCTGTATACGGTACGCCGCTTTTTATTGAAAAGGGCGACGGCTGCTACATCTGGGATGCTGATGGAAACCAGTTTATTGATTTTTGTGGAAGCTGGGGCCCGTTAATTTTAGGTCACAATAACCCTAAAATCAGAGAGAAAGTTACCGAAGTGATGCAAAATGGAATGAGCTTTGGCGCACCAACAGCTTTGGAAAACGAATTGGCAGAACTGATCATAAAGAACAATCGTTTTGTAGAGAAAATCCGTTTCACAAGTTCAGGCACGGAAGCCGTAATGTCTGCCATTCGCTTGGCAAGGGGTTTTACAGGAAGAGATAAAATTATCAAGTTTGAAGGCTGCTATCATGGCCATAGTGATTCACTTTTAGTGAAAGCAGGTTCTGGCTTGGTTACTTTTGGAGAAACTTCTTCTGCAGGAGTTCCAAAATCTTTTGCAGAAGAAACAATTGTAATTCCTTTAAATGATACAAACGCCATTGAACAGGCCTTTGCGCAGTTCAAAGATCAGGTAGCTGCAGTAATTATTGAAGGTATCCCGGCGAATAATGGCTTAATTATCCAAGACGAAGAGTATGTTAAGTTTTTGCGTAAAATTTGTACAGATAACGGATCATTATTAATTTTTGATGAGGTCATAACCGGTTTTCGCGTAGGCTTTGAAGGTGCAGCTGCGCATTACGGCATCAAACCTGATATTGTGACTTACGGCAAAATTATTGGCGGTGGTTTGCCTGTTGGTATGTATGGTGCATCTGCAGAAATTATGGCACATATTTCACCAGATGGTGGTGTTTACCAGGCCGGTACGTTATCTGGTAATCCGGTAGCCATGGCTGCTGGTATTGCTACCCTCACAGAGTTGAATAAATCGAGCTTTTATAAAGATTTAAATGCCAAGGCACAAGGCTTTGTAGAAAGTATTCAGCGCTTTGCAACGGCTCGGAATTATAGATTTAAAGTGTTTTCAGTTGGTTCTATTTTCTGGTTTGCTTTTACTGATAAAGAAAAAATCCAAACGGCAGATGATATTGATGCAGGCAGCATGGAAAAATTTAAAGTTATGCACCGTGAATTATTAAACCGGGGCATTTATCTGGGGCCATCGGGATATGAAGTTGGTTTCGTTTCTGCAGCACACACTAAAGTAGAATTAGAGAAGGCAAAACGTGCGATATTCGAGGCATTGGATTTAGTATTTAAGAAGTAGGTTTTTTATTACCTTAAGCACCTAAGAAAAATCTCAGCTCAATAACGGTTATAGAACTTTCATGGGAACTCCCTCCTTATTTTCAAGGAGAGGTTGGGATGGTTTTTACTTAATTGCATTAACCCAGATTTCTTAAACTAAATTGAAGTGGAATACTTTTGGAAGTGCTGGCGAAAAAGATTGCCACGTCGTTCCTCCTCGCAATAACGACCTATAGAGCGCAACAGAAGCTGAAAAATATTTGAACGAAAGGCAGGGCTGAAATAACCGGAAAGTAGCGTAACTTGCTTTTTGAATAAAAATTAGGCTGGTTCGTGAGGACACGAACCAGGGCCGAGAAAGTATCTTTGTTGTTAAACCCGCGTGAAAATTAAATTATTACAAATAAATCAATGAAGAAATCCATTATCATTTTTTACGCATTACTGCTTTACGCCTTAATTCAGCTTATTTCCTGGGGTACGCTCGTGGTGCGCCTGCAGCCTAGCAGAATGACAATGATTATGGGCGAAGGTTCAGTGTTTTTATTTCTGCTTTGCATTGGCGGATATTTTCTGCATCAATCGCTCAAGCGGGAAGACAAATTAAGAGAGCAGCAACAAAATTTTTTAATGTCGATTACTCACGAATTAAAATCGCCATTGGCAGCTATAAAACTTTCTATTCAAACTATTGTTAAAAGAGATTTAGATAAAGCTCGTCAGGTTTCTTTGCTAAATAATTCGCTAAAAGATATAGAACGGCTGGATGATTTAGTCGAAAATATGCTTTTGGCTACAAAGATTGAAAATCGTTCTTATACTTTTCCAAAAGAGGAATTTAACTTTTCTGAATTGGTTTATAAAATTACGGATCGGTTGCAGGTTCATTCATGTGGTAATGAGCAATTGATAAATGCTCAAATTCAGCCAAATTTGCAGATTATGGGTGACAAGTTTGCCTTATCGTCAGTAGTAACAAATTTGATTGAAAACGCAGTGAAATATTCGAGCCCTTGTGATGAGATAAATGTGGTTCTGGATAAGGTTGAAGGCCATTTAAGATTAAGTGTAATTGATAAAGGTCCGGGTATTTCAGATGCTGAAAAAATGTTGATATTTGATAAGTTCTACCGCGTTGGTAATGAGAATGTCAGAAAAGCAAAGGGAACGGGTTTAGGCTTGTTTATTGTGAAAGAGGTTTTACAATACCATGATGCAGATATTACAGTAAAAGACAATTTGCCTCAGGGAAGTATTTTTGAAGTAACATTTAGTTAATCTCAATTATGTCACAAAAATTAAGAATTCTATTGGTAGAAGACGAGGATCACTTGTTAGATGCTATCAAATTAAACCTCGAACTTGAGGGTTATAAAGTTCACGCCGTTAAGGATGGCAAAACCGCTCTTAAAATTTTTAAAGAAGAACGCTTCAACCTAATTATTTTAGATGTAATGCTTCCGGAAATGGATGGTTTCCAGGTTTGTGAAACAATCCGTTTGGAAAATGCAGAAGTTCCGATTATGTTTTTGACAGCTAAAAACACTTCTGAAGACCGTGTTTTAGGTTTGAAAAAAGGAGCTGATGATTATTTAGTTAAGCCATTCAATTTAGAGGAGTTAATTCTTCGTGTTGGTATTCTTGTTAAACGCAGCTTAAAATCTGATGATTTAAAAGAATTAAATTCTTACAAAATCGGAGATAAAACGATCTATTTCAACTCTTTCGAATTGAAACATGATGATGGTACAATTACGCCGCTTACGAAGAAAGAAACCATGTTATTGAAACTCTTAATCGAGCGTAAAAATGATGCTGTTTCACGGGAACAAATTTTAGAGACAGTTTGGAATTATGATGTTTATCCATCAACCAGAACGATTGATAATTTTATTTTAACGTTCCGTAAGTACTTCGAGCCAGATCAGAAAAACCCTGTCTATTTCCATTCTATTCGTGGTGTAGGCTATAAATTCACTGATATTCATTAATGTATAACAGTCTTGGCCGATATGTGCTGATGGCCGTTTTTTTGCTGGCGGCATTGGTTTGTGTTTATTTTATCCAGTACGAATTGGCAGCAGTTGCCGGATTTCTTTTTCTATTTGTGATTTGGAGCCACTTCAGGCACAGTTCTGTTTTAATGGCTTCCAAGTATTTTAAGAACAATGATTTTACTAAAGCAAGATTAATGCTGGCTGAAGTTCCGAATCCCGAAAGGCTTTCAAAAAACCGGAGGGGATACTACGAATTTATGCAGGGCAATATGGCTTTGAAAGAGGAAGATTATGATAAAGCTGAATACCACTTTCAGCTGGCGAGTCGTTTTCCGGTAGGAGGTAAAACCCAGAAAGGTTATGTATTGATTCATTTGGCAAATCTGGCTTTAAGAAAAAAGGATAAGGAAAAAGCAGAGGCTTATACGAATTTGGCAAAAGAACTGGCAGAATCAGCTCGTTCAAAGGAAATTATTACAAAGATTGAAAAGGAAATAGGCAAATTATAATATTAATATTGTCATTTTGAATAACGAAGACCGGTTTAGGAATAAAAAGGTGCTTCGTTTTTTTATTTATTTATAGCTTTGCATCGTTAAATATTAGCTCACTCGGCCCTCAATAATTCGTCATGCTGAATTTATTTCAGCATCTTATATAAAGAGGTTTTGGAATATATCCGGATAACGAGTGCAACATCAAATATAAATCATGAAGAATAACTTATTTTTAGACGCTGCATTCTCAAAGCAAACAGAACGTCCGCCAGTATGGATGATGCGTCAGGCTGGTCGTTTTATGCCGCAGTATTGGGAAATTAAAAACAAATACTCTTTTTTAGAGATGTGTAAAACTCCTGAAATTGCAGCCGATGTGACCATGTTACCTGTAGATTTATTAAATATTGATGCCGCGATTTTATTCTGTGATATTTTAGTAACGGGCGAAGCAATGGGTGGTGATTTAAGCTTTACCCAAGGTGTAGGTCCGAAATTTGCAAACCCGGTTCGTAGTGCGCAGGATATCGATAATCTAAATGTTGATTGTCTTGATGAACTGCAATATGTTGCAGATGCGATTAAGGTGATCCAGCAGCGTTTAAACGGAAGTATTCCACTAATTGGTTTCGCTGGGGCACCTTTTACCGTAATGAGTTATTTAATTGAAGGTGGTTCTTCTAAAGATTTTAAATTAACCAAGCTTTTTATACACAATCAACCAGAATTAGCGCATAAACTTTTGGCTAAAATTGCTAAAGTAACTGCAGATTATCTGAACCTTCAAATTGCCGCTGGTGTAAATGCAGTTCAGATTTTTGATAGTTGGGCATTGGCTTTATCCTGGAATGATTATCAGGAGTTTTCTCACCGTTATATTCAGGAGATCATTGCGAACCTAAACAGAAAAGATATTCCGGTAATTTCTTTCTGTAAAGGAAGTTCTGTATTTGCGCCAATTATGGCAGAAGCTAAACCTGATGTAATTTCCGTTGATTGGAATGCTGATTTATTAAACATTAAAAATGCTTTACCGCAAGGTATTGCGGTTCAGGGAAATTTAGATCCACATATTTTATATGCTGATAAATCGGTAATTAAAGCACAAATTCATAAGCTTTTTGAACGCATGCGGGGTACAGAAGGATTCATTTTTAATTTAGGTCATGGTATTATGCCTGATATTCCTTTTGATAACGTGAAATACGCGATTGATGTGGTTAGGGAGTTTAGGTATTAAGCCTGAAAATTTAGCTCGATTTTGTTTATATTAGCATAAATAAATTTCCGATGACTGTTAAATCATTACAAGATGAAGATAAATTGCCCATTAAACAGGTAATTGATGCCGTTAATAAAACAATGGATGATGTTCTTCGGGTGGTTGATGCTATGAATTTAGGCAGGACTGAGGTAAAAGCTGATGGTGTTTACAGGACTTTTAATAATGGTGATTCTGTCCAGATTTCTGAAGGAAGTTTTGCTAAGAAAAGAGTTTCCTCTAAAAAAATAAAGTTGTTTTAAAGATGGCTGTTAAGCCTAAATTAAGAATTTTCGCCGGTCCGAATGGCTCCGGCAAAACTACACTTTACAATTCCATCAAACCTATTTATTTCTCTACAAAGCTTTTTGTCAATGCAGATAATTTAGAGTCCGACTTTAAGAAAAATAATTTTCTTAACCTTTCTGATTTTGAAATTACCTGCACTCAATTAGCATTCGAGAAATTTTATTTAAAAAGTGGTCTATATCGAAAAGCTGGTTTTGATCATAAAAGCTGGAATTTAGTTGTTAAAGGAAATGTAATTGTAAGAGGTGACTATGAAAATATTGATTACAATTCATATCATTTTGCCATAATCGCTGACTTTATTCGCTATAGATTGATAGAAGATGAAATGTCTTTTTCTTTTGAAACCGTTTTTTCTCATCCATCAAAACTTGAACTTATAGAGTTTGCCCAACAAAATGGGTATAAAGTTTATTTATATTTTATAGGGACGGAAACGCCAATCATGAATTTAGAGCGTGTAAAAGATAGAGTGAAGAAAGGTGGACATTTTGTGAACGAAGATAAAATAGAAAAGCGCTATTTTCTTACAATGGATTTGCTTATTGATATGTTAAAGAAGGCTGATGAAACTTATCTTTGGGATAATTCGCAAACAAAACATAATTATTTAGGTAGCATCATAGACGGAATATTGGATTTAGAATCTCTAAATATTCCAAATTGGATTGATACTTATATTTTGAATAAAATTACAGAATGATAGAAGCCTTACTGCCATATTACTACTATTTTCTTGCAGTGCATGTTGTATTTGTAATCAGCTGGATGGCTGGCTTATTTTACATTTTAAGCCTTTTTATCTATCATACAGAAGCGAACGACAAGCCTGAGCCGGAGAAAAGTATTCTTTTAAACCAATTCGTTAAGATGGAGACTACATTATGGAAAATTATCTGTGCTCCTGCAATGGTAATTTCTGTTCTTGCCGGGGCATCCATGCTTACATTGCATCCATTTTTACTTCAAATGGACTGGATGCTTGTTAAACTTGGTTTTGTAGTTGGATTATTAATTTACCATTTTATCTGCCAGAATATTGCAAAGCAACTAAAGAATGGCCTATTTAAATTGAGCAGTTTTCAATTAAGGTTATGGCGGGAACTGGCCACTATTTTCATGATTGCCATTGTATTTGTAGTCATTCTTAAAAATGCAGTGAACTGGATTTATGGCTTAATTGGCATAATGGGTGTTGCGATGGCTATCATGATTGCAGTTAAACTATATAAAAATTATCGGTTGAAAAAGTAAGGTGAAAGCTTAAAGACCAAAGCAAAAACCAAGCATAAATAAATCCAATTCTACTTTATTTAGGATTTTGTTTACTTTGCGTAAACTTGTTTCAACTTCTTGATACTTGATACTCGCTACTTAATACTTTACCAAAAAACTATTCTAAATTTGGGCGAATAAATCCAAACTCATGTCTACAATTACAGGTTCGAAAAAAATCGTACTCCTCGTTGCCTTTTTATTTACTTCTTATTTTGCATCTGCACAGTTTAATCAATCGGCTTTTGAGAATCGAATTCGTCCGGATAGTAGTTTAACCAACGAAGTTCACTTTAACTTTTATAATTTGAATTACGTTCGTAACTATGAGTATACGAACGATTTTCATGACGGATATACGCTTTATGGAACACAACTGCAGCCTCAAATTGTTTATTATGCCCACCCAAATTTAGCAATTACTGCAGGTGCATTTATTCGGAAAGATTTCGGGCGAAACGGTGTAACAGATGCTAAGCCATTATTTAGTCTGAAATATCATAAAAGAAATTTAACCCTGATTTTTGGAAGTTTAGAAGGTGGTATTCAACATAAATATATTGAGCCGCTTTATGATTTTGAGAGAACAATCACTACTCCAATTGAATATGGAACACAGCTTCTGGTGGAAAGGAAGAAATTTAATTTAGATGCGTGGATTGCCTGGCAGAAAATGATCTACGCTGGTGAAGCGGCTAAAGAAGAAATTATTGGAGGTTTATCCACAGAAACAACTCTTGCAGAAAACAATGGTTGGAAATTTAGCTTTCCAGCGCAGTTTTTGGCTTTCCATCAGGGCGGACAAATTGATGTTTTAAAAGAAATTCCAATTAGCACGGTTTTTAATGGTGCTACCGGATTAAAGTTACATAAGGAGATTAACACCAATATTAAACAGGTTTACACCGATAACTACATTGCAGTTTATAAAGATTTTTCTCCTACCAAAAGAAGAGCTTATGAAGGTGGCTTCGGCGTGTGGCTAAATGCCGGTGTAGAAAGTAAATGGGGAAGTTTAGTGGCGTCATATTGGAAAGGGAATAACTTTATATCTATTAAAGGCATGCCTTTATATGAATCTGTTTCGAGTAATTTATACACCAATGGATTGAAGCAAAGCGGCAGAAACATTGTTTCCTTGCGTTACGCTTACCAAAAGGAACTGATTCCTCATTTATACCTTGATGTGCGTTTCGAACCGCATATCGATTTAGACCATACTGATAAACAATTGCAGTTTAATCACTCATTCTTCTTGACCTATAAACAGGATTTTAGATTTTTTAAGGTGAAGCAAGCCGGAAAGTAGAGGGTAGGAAGCTTTATGTTGATTGTATGTGTACAATTTATAACCCCGTAGGTTTTTAAACCTGCGGGGTTTTTAAATAAATGCTCCTGGAATTACTCTTCTGAATCAAAAGATTTATATCTTGTATGCTTTATCTCATTGATAGTCAGTCTATAACTGTATTATTAACTTTTATTTAACTTTTTTTAACACCTCATGCAACCATTGTTTGTAATCTGCCATCTACTCTATACAAACACACAATGAAATTGACGCGAAGCTATACGATAAACGATTTGATGGAGGGCTGCAAAGCCGGCGACCGGAAGATGCAGGAAATGCTTTACAAGCAGACTTCATCGAAAATGTTCGCCGTTTGTATGCGCTACGCCAAAGATAGAATGGAAGCCGAAGATGTATTGCAAATGGGATACATCAAAATCTTTCAGAAAATAAAAGACTATAGAGGTGATGGTTCTTTCGAGGGTTGGATTAGAAGAGTAATGGTGAATACTGCAATTGAAAGTTACCGTAAAAATTTACGCAGCCTGAAAGTGGTAGAGATAGATGAAGCTTATGAACAACCATCAACAGGATTTGATTTTGGAACATTGGGCATGCAGGATCTGATGAAAGTAATCCAAAAACTGGCCGATGGATATAGAATGGTTTTTAATATGTATGTGATTGAAGGCTATTCTCACAAGGAAATTGCTGAAACATTGGGCATTTCTGAAGGTGCCAGTAAATCTCAGCTTTCAAGAGCCAGGGCAATATTAAAAGAAGAAATTACAAAAATGGAGGGATTTGGTTATGCAACCTATACAGGATAAAAATTTTGATCAGTTATTTAAAGACCGTTTTGAAGAGGCGGAAATTACGCCATCCAGGGACTTATGGAGTAACATCGAAAGCGAAATTGAACCCAAGAAAAAAAGAATTATTCCTATTTACTGGTTATCGGCGGCAGCAGTCTTACTCATTGCTACGGTAGGCGTTTTAATTTATCAGCAACAGAAATCTGCTCCTAAACAATACGCTAATAATATTTCACCTAAAAGGGAAAAGCCTGTCATTGTTGAGCCGCAAATAAAAGATACACTGGGTTCAGCTGTTGCTGCCCCGGTTAAGGCCGCGGTTAAAACGCTGCCCGTTGACGCTAAACCGGTAACAACTCTGGCTAAAACAAAAGTGGAAGAAAATGTTAAGCGGATTGAGAAACAAAAAGTGATGTCTGCGCCTGACATACAAAAGCAGGAAACCATGATTGCAAAAGCAGATGAACCTAAAAAGGATATCAAAGCTAAAATTGAAGAGGCCGTTTTTCAAACGAAACAAGAAAGTGTTTTGGCCTCAAATGTAAATGAGGTTGTTGCAGATGAGGTTATCGACAATAGCTATCCCGCTGAAAGAAAGGGAATCCGTAATGTTGGCGATGTAGTAAATCTGATTGTCAATACCATGGATAAAAGAAAAGATAAGTTAATTCAGTTCAGAACTGATGATGATGATTCTTCTATTTCGGTGGTAAATATTGGTCCTTTCAGAATCGGTAAAAAAAGTAAAAAATAAAACAGAATCAGTGCGCGTTTGCTTATATCATTCACTCATTCATTCCTTTAATCATTCAAAAATAAACACACACAACATATGAAACATCTAATTTTTACAACACTATTGGTAAGCGGACTTGCCAGTGTTATGGCTCCACGTGCTTTTGCACAACAAGACACGCTAGTTAAAGATACAGTGATCAAAAAAAAAGCAAAATATACTGTTAGGATTGGTGGTGGGACTTTAATCACCAAAAATTCTGACTCTTTGGATAAGGTTAAAAAAGGTCGTTTTGTTGGCGGAATTACCTTTACAAGAGTAGACTTAGGTTTCTCCCGATTAATTGATAATGGAAGCTTTAATTTATCGCCAGCGAATGATTTTTTAGATTACAAAGGTGGTAAAACCAGTACTTTTTCATTTGATATTCTACAATTTGGCTATCGCTTTAATTCGAATTTTAAGGTTTACGTAGCTGGTGGTTTCGACTGGACTTTGATTAGATTGAGAGATAATATCACCATTCAAAAAAATCAACCTACGCTAGCTTACATCAACGAACCTATAGAATTTTCTAAAAATCGTTTCTCCAGCAGTTATGTTCATATTCCTTTGAACTTTGAATTTCGCACAGCCGAATCGAAAAAAGGAAAAAGATTTTATTTCATTTTAGGTCCTGAGGTGAGTTTCTTACTTAATGGAAAAGTTAAGCAAATTAGTGATGAACGCGGTAAAGAAAAACAATATGATAATTACCACTTTCAATCCGTTCGTTACGGAGGTAGTTTCAGACTTGGTTATGGCGGCTTTGGGTTGTTTACCAAATATTACTTCAATGATATGTTTAACACACCTGCACAGGCTGGTTTAAAAAATATGAGTTTTGGTGTAACCTTTGGATTGAATTAAAAATACAACAACACACAAATAAGTAGATCCTGTTTCGGTTAGGCGGAACAGGATTTTTTTATAATGTTTCTAGAAACATAGTAGGAGTAAGCACACTAAGTTTACTTTTTTTATAATCTTTTATATTTCTGGTGATAATAATGTCAATTAATTCGTGATTCTCGGCTGAGAAATTTTGAAGTGCATCTTCAAAATCTGTAAAATCTGAATCAATTGATTTAAGAATAGTTTCCTTATTGATTATAACAACGTCCAGAAAGATCAGCAACTGTTTTATTCCTTGCAAAATTGATTTAGAGCTGTGTCCCTTCCTTAGTACATAATGAATATTAGCAAGTGCCAAGCCGGTTACAAATCCACTAATCTTTTTATTTTCACATAGTGATAAAACCTTAGATGAATCGTCAGAGAAGGGTTTTCTATCAAGAAAATAGTCAAGAATAATATCGGAGTCAATAAGAACTTTATTCATTATTTAGATATTTTTGATATTTCTCTTCTCCCATTTTTTTCAACTCTTCTTTGTAATTAAAGTCATCAGGCATTTTGAATGCGCCTACCATGGATTTTACTATTGGCGAAATTTCTACCTCTTTCTCATCTCTGTTCGTTACTGCTTTTAAATAATTTTCTACAACAGCCGATAAGCTCCTCCCTTGTTTCTCAGCGTAAGCCTTCGCTTGCTTAATAACTGAATCGTCTATAGTCAGTGTTAGTTTTGTATTCATAGATTAAATTTAGGCAAAGATTTTTATACGTGCAAATTTCAATAAAATTACACGTGTGATATTCTTTTGTTTAGGCTTTAGACTTTCTGCTTTAAGCTTTATCTTTACTCTTGTGAGCGATACAATTATTAGTGTAAAGAATTTAACGAAGCAATACAGCACTGAGCAAGCTGGCGGAATTAAAAATGTTAGTTTCGATATTAACAGGGGCGATGTAGTAGCCATTATCGGTGAAAGTGGGAGTGGTAAATCTACTTTATTGAAATCTATTTATGGTTTCCTAAAAGTTGATGAAGGAGAAATCTTTTTCGAAGGTGAACGTATAAAAGGTCCTGATGAACAGCTAATTCCTGGACATAAACAGATGAAGATGGTTACTCAGGATTTTTCGCTGAATATTTACGCGAAGGTTTACGATAATATTGCTTCACAACTTTCTAATACCGACCTTAAAACTAAAGCCGAGAAAACTTTAGCCATTATGGAACACCTCAGGATTCTTCCTTTACAAAATAAAAAAGTTATTGAGTTAAGTGGTGGCGAACAGCAACGTGTAGCTATAGCTAAAGCAATGGTAGCGGATACAAAAGTTCTTTTGTTGGATGAGCCTTTTAGTCAGGTTGATGCTTTGTTAAAGAACCAATTAAGAGCAGATATTAAACGTGTAGCTGCTGAAACAGGTGTAACGGTTATTTTAGTTTCCCATGATCCGGCTGATGGCCTATTTCTGGCAGACCAGCTTTTAATTGTTCGCAATGGAGAACTTTTACAAACAGGTAAACCATCAGAAATATATCAAAATCCAAAACACATCTATACTGCACAAATTTTAGGCAATGCGGTTGTTTTATCACGTGGTGATGCAGAAAAGATAGGGTTGAAAACCTTTGCCGCTACGGTGGTATTTTATCCGGAATGGGCCGAGATTAATAACAACTGGAGTAGCAGACGTTTTAACGTAGCGGATGTTTATTATAAAGGTTTTTACGATGAATTACTCCTGGAAAGAAATGGTGTAACCGTAAGGGCCCTGCAATTGAATAGGGGAGCGCATAAAAAAAACGACCACGTTCAGTTGAACATTGGTCGTTTTTTGGAGTTTCATTGATATTATTGGTATGATTCGATTAATACGATTTTCACTCTAGTTACTGTGCTCGGACGGTCTGGTATTGCTTCTTGAAAATCTGAACTTTGTAAATCAATATCTATTCTTCCTTCACTTACAGCATAACTATAGGCTTGTGTATCATAAGTAAATGGAAGTTGCTCATATACTCCATTATCACCCCTAGAGACATAGACAAGAATTCCATCATCTTCTAACGTTCTTAAATCAATCCTACTGTCTAATATCGACGCAGATAATGTAAACCTGTTGGCACTAGACTGCCAGTCATTAGGATTTATAAATTTAATAATTGTTAAATTGTTTGGAGTGACTAAAGCCTCTTTTTTGCAAGATGCCAAACCTAGTGTGACCATGCAAAGCATTAAAATGGTAAATTTTTTCATGTTGATATGTTTAATTTGTGTGTGTGACTTGCATATTACAAAACAACTGCCAAAAATTCTCAAAAACACAATGTGGATTAATAATTGTTTATCCGATACCGTACGACATTGAAAATTGAATTAATTCCTTCATAATGAGAATAGTTTTTAGAGTTTTACCCTGGCTGATTTTGCTGGTTGCAGGTTATTTTTTTATCTCCAAAAAGTTCAGCATTAATACATCTGTTGAAAGTAAACATCAGCTCTTAGTAGAGAAAATAGAGGCTATTGGCAAATTAGAACTGGTTCGCTATCAAATCAGCGATGTATTGGAACATAAAAATAAAACAGATTTTCTACCAGAAGCCAGCGTTTTGCTCATTGTGAAAGCAGAAGCTGTTGGCTGTATAGACCTCACAAAAATTACACGCGAAGATATTGAAGTTACAGCCGATACCGCTGTAGTAAATTTACCACAGCCAGAGATTTGTTATGTAAAAATTGACCACAAAAACTCCAGAGTTTATGATACGAAAATGGCTTTCTTCCGCGAAGCGGGATTAGTGGATGAAGCTTATAAAGCAGCAGAAAAACAGGTTACTGCCGAAGTGAAGAAATCAAACATTCTGACCCAAACCAGAACAAATGCAACCAATGTATTAAAACCGCTTATCGAAGGCTTAGGCTACAAGAATGTAAGATTTACTTTTGAATAGTCGTAAGTATCTAGATATAAGTAGCAAGTATCTAGATATAGACAAAATTTTACAGAAAATCCTCTCGATGTGGATTGAAAATATCAATTAGCACACCATCTTCAAGGCAAACCACACCATGAAATACGAGGGTTGGTGCGAAAAAGACATCACCTTCATTCAGGATCTTTTTATCATCTCCCATAGTCACTTCAAAACTTCCCCTCGCCACATAGCTCAATTGTAAGTGTGGGTGGTTATGGATAGTTCCGATGGCACCTTTTGCAAAATCTACTTTAACCAACATCAATTGGTCATCATAGGCCATAATTTTTCGCTTCACGCCATCACCGAGTTCTTCCCAATCAATGTCGTTATCAGCGATTAATGTTTTGTTTGTTAAATCTTTGAAATTCATAGTTTACATTTTTCGTCACCCTGAATTTATTTCAGGGTCTATCTTACCGATAAGATGCTGAATCAATTTCAGTATGACGACGTTCATAAATATTTTCTTCTGCGAAAACGCTGTGCGCTCTGTTTTAAGATGTTATACCAAGTATTCAAACAAAGTCTGGTCTTGGTTCAGCTCAATGATCTCAAATTTAAAATCCTTCATGCGTTGCACTAAACTTGCATAATCATCCTTATTGGTTAGCTCGATACCAACTAAAGCCGGCCCGTTTTCTTTATTCGTTTTTTTAATAAACTCGAATCTCGTAATATCATCCTGCGGACCTAAAACTTCATTTACAAATAACTTTAAAGCACCCGGTCTTTGTGGAAAACGTACAATGAAGTAATGTTTCAAGCCTTCAAAAAGCAGAGATTTTTCTTTTATCTCCTGCATCCGTTCAATGTCGTTATTGCCACCACTGATCACACACACTATATTTTTACCAATAATCTGGTCTTTTACCTGTTCTAAAGCAGCAACAGATAACGCACCTGCGGGTTCTACAACAATAGCATCTTCATTATAAAGTTTTAAAATAGTCGTGCAAATTTGTCCTTCAGGAATTAAATAGGTGGAACTGAGCAGTTCTTTACAGTATTTGTAAGTAATCCAGCCCATTCTTTTTACTGCCGCACCGTCTACAAAGCGTTCTATGTTTTCAACAGTTATTGGTCCGCCATTTTTAAGTGCTTCGCTTAATGACGGTGCGCCCATGGGTTCCACACCAAAAATTTTCACATCAGGTTTTACCGTTTGCAAATATGAACTCACCCCCGATGCTAAACCACCGCCACCTACAGGTACAATTATGGCATCTAACGCTGGTAAATCCTGAAAAATTTCCATTGCCACAGTAGCTTGTCCTTCAATTACTTTATCATCGTCGAAGGGTGGAATAAAGGTTGATGATTTTTCTTCACAGTAAATTAAGGCTTCTTTTAAACAATCGTCAAAGGTATCGCCAACTAAAACAATTTCGATATTATCCCCACCAAACATATTTACTTGTTTGATCTTCTGTTTAGGCGTTATTTCAGGCATAAATATTACACCTTTAATATTTAACTTTTTGCAGGAGTAAGCTACACCCTGCGCATGGTTGCCAGCGCTGGCACATACAATGCCATTTTTTAATGCATCAGCGTTTAAAGTACTTATTTTGTTATATGCACCCCGTAATTTGTAGGAACGTACAATTTGTAAATCTTCCCTTTTGAGATAGATATTAGCATTGTATTTTAACGATAATCCGGCATTAAATTCCAGCGGGGTGCGTTTTACAACACCTTCTAAAGTTTTAAATGCGCCTTCAAAATCGAAAGTTTTTTTTATTGTATCATTCATTTTTTAAGTATCAAGTAGTTAGAATCAAGTATCAAGACTAGATTTTTTACTTATGTTTTTTTTAAAAAGCAGTTTTGCTTTTAGGTTATTGTAATCCTGCTATTCCTTGCAATCAGTTAGTTGGGATTTGTATTGCTGTCTTTGCTAAACGAGGATTTAAAATCCTCAGATAATTTAGTCAGGAAAACATTTCCTGACTAACGAGTGTATTAGTTTTTCGCTACTAGTCGGGATTCGAATCCCATCATTTGCTAAATGAGGATTTAAAATCCTCAGATCATATAGTCATGAAAAAATTTCCTGACAAACGAATTGCATGAGTTTTCTACTTTAGTCTTTCAGCTTTTACCTTTCTGCTCTATTACAAAAACTTATTAATCGCATCTAAATAAGCATTTGCTGATGCTTTTACAATATCAGTGCTAAAGCCAAAACCCACGAAAGATTTTCCTTCGAAATCTACTTTCATATTCACTTTACTTACGTCATCACTTCCACCATGCATCGCTTGAATGGTAAATTCTTTAAGCGTAATATTTTTATCAATAATGCTTACGATTGCATTAATTGTAGCATCTACAGGACCGTTACCTTCGGCCTTAGCTTCTTTTTCAACACCATCATATTGCAATTTAATGTTAGCAGTCGGTTTTTCCTGGTCGCCACAAACTACCTGAAGTAAATTTAATTTATAGCCATTCTTGTATGATTCTGTTTCTCCGTTGCTCATCAAGAATAACAAATCATCGTCTGTAATATCTTTTTTCTTATCAGCCAAAATCAAGAAACGTTCATAAACATCATCAATATTAATTTTCTCGATGTCGTAATCCAAACGCTCTAAATGGTGTTTTAAAGCATGGCGACCACTACGGGCTGTTAAAATAATATCTGCACTGTTTAAACCAACATCTTCAGGATTGATGATTTCGTAATTCTCACGATGCTTTAAGAAACCATCCTGATGAATGCCAGAACTGTGTGCAAAAGCATTTTTACCCACAATAGCTTTGTTCGGCTGAACAGGCATGTGCATCATTCTGCTAACCATTCCGCTGATTTCAGTAAAATGTTTACTGTTAATTCCGGTATGCAAGCCTAAACTATGCGTTTTCAAAATCATTGAAACTTCTTCCAAAGCCGTATTTCCGGCCCTTTCGCCAATTCCATTGATGGTACATTCAATCTGACGGGCACCGTTTACTACGCCAGCAATACTGTTTGCCGTTGCCAAACCTAAATCGTTATGGCAGTGCACAGAGATAATAGCCTGGTCGATATTTTTAACGTTCTCTTTTAAATAAAGAATTTTAGAACCATACTGGTCGGGCATGCAATAGCCATTGGTATCTGGAATATTGACCACTGTTGCTCCAGCAGCAATAACCGCTTCAATCATTTGAGCTAAAAATTCATTGTCTGCTCTTCCTGCGTCTTCTGCATAGAACTCAACATCTTCAACAAATTTTTTGGCATATTTTACTGCTTCTACTGCTCTTTCTAAAATCTTCTCTCTGGTGCTGTTAAATTTATATTTAATGTGCATATCCGAAGAACCGATTCCGGTATGGATTCGGGGATGTTTCGCATATTTTAATGATTCTGCCGCAACATCAATGTCACCTTTTATGGCCCTTGTTAAAGCACAAATGGTTGGATTTTTAATTGCTTTTGATAATTCTACAACACTTTGAAAATCACCAGGGCTCGAAATGGGAAAACCAGCTTCAATCACATCTACGCCAAGTAATTCCAGTGCTTTTGCAATTACAATTTTTTGGCCGGTATCTAACTGGCAGCCTGGAACCTGCTCTCCATCACGTAAGGTGGTATCAAAAATATATACTTTATTCGGGTCGTGTATCATTATACTTTTTTTAGGAATTGATTGAATTTTGTGATAAAAATTTTAAGACTAATTTGCCCATTTCGGCAGTGCCTAAAACTTTAAACCGGTTAGTGCTTTGGTCGGCGATATCATGCGTCCTGAAACCTTCTTTCAAAACGGCATCAATGGTATCAACCAGTAGTTTAGCTTCGTCTTTTAGCCCAAAACCAATTTCCAGCATTAAAGCTGCAGATAGGATAGAGGCCAGTGGATTAGCCAGGTCTTTACCTGTAATGTCGTGCGCAGAGCCATGAATAGGCTCAAAGAAACCAGTACTTTCGCCTACTGATGCCGATGCCAGCATGCCCATAGAGCCTGCAATTTGAGAAGCTTCATCGGTTAAGATATCGCCAAACAAATTCGCGGTTAACACCACATCAAATTTCTTAGGGTTTTTGATAAGCTGCATGGCCGCATTATCGATAAACATGTGCTCTGTTTCTACATCAGGGTATTGTTTCGCAATTTCCTGGACGGTTTCACGCCATAAACGGGAGCTTTCTAACACATTTGCCTTATCTACAGAGCATAATCTTTTGTTGCGTTGCTGGGCTGCCTGATAAGCTTTATGTGCAATCCGTTCTACTTCGTAACGGTGATAAATCATTAAATCAGATGCTGTATTTCTATCTTCTGATCGTGTTTTTTCCCCGAAATAAACATCGCCGGTTAACTCGCGAAAAAAGAGAATATCAGTTCCTCTTAAAATCTCTGGTTTAATACTCGATGCCTGAAGAAGTTCATCAAATAGTAATATCGGACGGAGGTTTGCAAAGAGACCAAGTTCCTTACGGATTTTTAATAAACCTTGCTCTGGCCTAACTTTTAAACTTGGGTCGTTGTCGTATTTGGCATGGCCAATAGCACCAAATAGAATAGCATCACTATTTCTTGCTTTTTCTAATGTTTCGTCTGGCAGCGGTTCACCCGTAACTTCAATTGCTGCGTGGCCCATCAAAGCTTCATCAAACGTAAACTCGTGGCCGAAAATTTCAGCAATTTTCTCTAATGCTGCTTTCCCCCATGTGGTAACTTCTGGTCCAATACCGTCTCCAGGTATTACTAATATGTTCTTTTTCATTGTTGACTTCTTATGCTATCACTAATTTTTGCCATGGAGGCTCGGAAATCACGGAAGATTTTAATTCCGTATGTTCTGTGTTTCCGGGCTATTTTGCTTTAGCTTAGTATTTCTATATTTAAACTTTCGACGACTTTTACCTCGCCTTTTTCTAATAATATTCTCTTTTCCAGGCAGGTTGGCAGCTGCGATTCGAAATGCCCAACGTAAATTAATGTCATTCCATTGCTGCACAGTTCATCAACCAAGTGGTTAAAATGCTCTGTTTGGTCTTGATCCAGACCCTGGCAAGGTTCATCCAGGATTAATAATTCTGGATTTTTAATAATGGTTCTTGCTAATAAAACCAGTCGTTGTTTTCCTAAAGGAAGTGTACTTAATAGTTCGTTTTTAGATTTTGTCAGTCCAAAGTATGCTGTCAACTCATCAACCTGCGCACTTTTTGTGTAAGGCAATTGCTGAAACAAGCCAACAGTATCATAAAATCCAGATGCAATGCTTTGCCAAACCGTTGCATTTGCATCAAAATACCAGTGAAATTCTGGTGAAATTAAACCAATATGTTGTTTAATCTCCCAGATACTCTCACCACTTCCGCGTCTGTTGCCAAACAAATAAAGTTCATTGGCATAAGATTGTGGATGGTCACCATTTATTAAACTTAGTAAAGTCGATTTACCTGAACCATTATGACCCTGCAACAGCCATTTTTCGCCTGCTTTTACTTCCCATTTGATGTTTTTTAATACCTGCTTTTCGCCGTAGCTGATATTTACATTAACCATTTTAACAACATTATCTGATGAGAAAGCGGGTGATTCTTTCAAGAAATCAGGGATTTCTTTTGTATGCTTTTTATTGGAAACCAATTGTACCGCTTTTGAATTAGATATTGCAATTTGCTCATTTACTATCTCTGCGAAACGATTAATTGAGGTGGGCAATTCCGCGTCATTGCATATTAAAAGCAACTGAACCCCATCAGCTGAAACTTCATCTAGCAGTACATTTAAGTTCTTCCGGGAAGCAGCATCTAAACCGGTATAAGGTTGATCGATAATGAGCAATTGCGGTTTTAGCCATAAAGCCTTCACTAACTGGAGTTTTTTATGCTCTCCGCTGGATAATTCGATCAATTGTGAACTGGCAAAAGCAGAAAAGTTTAGTGCTTCTAAAATGGGTTCAACCTGATCAAAATGAAGACCTTTTTCTTTGCCATAATGGATTAATTCTGCATGAACGGTTAAGGTGTCTTTGGCTTGCTGGCTGGTGTAACGTTGCTGATAATAAAAATTTGCAACGCCTTCCAAATTTTTGAATTGATACCAGCTTTCTACAAATAAAACTGCCTCAGGAAGATGGCTTTTAGCGTTAAAATTGATTTTTACATCACCAATAGCATTTTGTAAACCTGCTATTATTTTTGCCAATGCAGTTTTTCCACTTCCACTTTCTCCATACAAAACATAATTTTCGCCTTTATTTATTATCCAGTTTAAATCCGTTAACACCGACTTTTGCTGGTATTTTAGATCTAAATTTTCAATACTGACGAAACTTTCTTTCATATTTTCTTTTAGGATAATTATAACGATTAATCGCTTAAACTGATTTCTTTTTGCTTTAGTCTTTTAGCTTTGGTCATATACCTTCTACCTTTTTTCAAATTCTTCTACCAGGTGTTTTTGGGCAAGGATAAAATCGATATCATCATAACCATTAATTAAGCATGACTTTTTGTAGGGGTTGATTTCAAAAGATTCTTGTGCGCCAGTTTCTATAATGGTAACTGTTTGGTTCTCCAAGTCAACTTCCAAAGGGGAAGTCGCGTTGCCTTCAACGGCTTTGAAAATTGATGCCAAAAAATCTTCGCTTACCTGAATAGGAAGTAAGCCGTTGTTTAAGGCGTTCCCTTTAAAAATATCGGCGAAGAAACTGCTGATTACGGCATCAAAACCTGCATCTTGAATGGCCCAGGCCGCGTGCTCACGACTACTACCACAACCGAAGTTTTTACCTGCAACCAGAATTTTACCGCTATAAGTGGGGTCATTCAACACGAAATCGGCTTTTGGCTGGTTATTATTCTCATAACGCCAGTCGCGGAAAAGATTTTCACCAAATCCCTCACGGGTAGTTGCTTTTAAAAACCTCGCCGGAATAATCTGGTCGGTATCAATGTTTTCTATATTTAAAGGCACGATGGCCGATGTTAATTTTGTAAATTTTTTCATTTTTTAAGATGATTACACAGATTAAATGATTACACAGATTTACAATGTTATTTTTCTGCTTTTAATACTTTTTAATTGGGTTTTGAACCTTAAGCCCTATACCTTTCAGACTTCTACCTTTTGAAAGCTTTTACCCTCAATCTTCTATAATCGGCAACCCATTCTCCATTAATGAAGTAATTTGGTTTTAGTATTTCTACTGCTAAATTTTTAATGGATTCAGTTTCTTCAATACCTAAATTTTTGAAAGCGTGTTGCGCAAACTGATTAATCCAAACACTCATGCCTTCCGCGCCAATTAGTTTAGTTGGCCGATCAAATAACCAGGCTTGTTCTACTTCAAAACCTTTCGATTCTAACAGAGAAGTATAGGCGCTAACTGATGGGAAGAACCAAAAGTTGGTTAACACTTTATCTGTAAGTCCTAATCTTTCTGCGGCTGATTTTATGGCGTTAGTGATGCTCTTTACATTTCCTTTACCTCCAAATTCAGCCACTAATCTTCCATCGGGTTTTAAACTGTTAAACAGGCCTTCAACTAAAGCTTCCTGATTTTCAATCCAGTGGAATGTGGCGTTACTAAAAATTGCATCGAAATTTTCTTTATACGGAAGTTTAGTTCCATCAACCACTTCAAAGTTTAGAGTTGGGTAAGCAACTTTTGCATTTGCAATCATATCAGCTGATGCATCTGTTCCTGAAACTATTGCCCCACTTTCGGCAATTTGAGCAGCCAGCTGACCGGTTCCACAACCTACATCTAAAATGTGTTCATTGGATTTTGGTGCTAACCATTGCAAAACATCTGCTCCGTAATCAGATACAAAATGATGTTGCTTATTGTATAATGTTGCATCCCAAACTATTTCTGGCATAACTTCTTTCTATTTATTTACCACCTTAGACATCTGAGCACACCTAAGTTTTTAATAATATTTTTAAGATTTGATTATTAAAGCGAAACGCGATATTCAATCATTCAAAACTCAGTTATTATTTATATATTTTGTCGCAATGACGAATGGATATGCCTTTGCTTAAGCTTTCATCTTTACGCTTTAAGCTTTTTCAAGTATTTCCCTTACATCGGTAATTACACCTGTTACAGCAGCAGCAGCAGCCGTTAACGGACTAGCCAATAACGTTCTCGCATTTTGCCCTTGCCTGCCTTCAAAGTTTCTGTTCGATGTAGAAACACAATATTTTCCGGCAGGAATTTTATCTTCGTTCATTCCTAAACATGCACTGCAACCCGGTTCTCGTAACTGAAATCCCGCAGCTTCAAAAATTTTATCCAAACCTTCGTTTATCGCTTGTTGCTCTACTTGTTTAGAACCTGGAACAATCCAAACCGTAACATTGGTTGCTTTGCGTTTGTCTTTTACGAAAGCAGCAACCTCACGTAGATCTTCGATGCGGGAATTTGTACAACTTCCAATGAAAACATAATCTACGGGTTTACCAATCAAAGCCGCATCATCATCAAAGCCCATGTAATCTAAAGCTTTCTGGTAAGAAAGTTTTTCTTTTTCAGGCTGAGTATTCGTTGCCGGGATATTTTCCTGGATGCCCATTCCCATTCCCGGGTTGGTTCCATAAGTAATCATTGGTGCAATATCTGCAGCATCGAAAGTTAACACGCTATCGAATTTCGCATCAGCATCGCTGTATAACGTTTTCCAGTAAGCAAGCGCTTTGTCCCATTCTTCGCCAGCAGGGGCAAATTCTCTTCCTTTAATATATTCGAAAGTAGTTTGATCTGGTGCGATTAAGCCGCCTCTGGCCCCCATTTCTATACTCATATTGCAAATCGTCATCCTGGCTTCCATACTCAAAGCCTCGATTGCCGAACCTGCATATTCAATGAAATATCCTGTTCCACCGGCTGCAGAAATCTGAGCGATGATGTATAAAATAATGTCTTTTGCGCCTACGCCTTTTTCCAGCGTGCCATTTACCTCGATCTTCATGGTTTTAGGTTTCGACAGCAATAAACACTGCGTGGCGAAAACCTGCTCTACCTGCGATGTTCCGATACCGAACGCAATCGCTCCGAAAGCGCCATGTGTAGACGTGTGACTATCACCGCAAACCATTGTTTTACCCGGTAAGGTAATGCCTAATTCAGGGCCAATTACGTGTACAATGCCTTGAAAAGGGTGCCCCAAGCCATACAGTTCAATGCCAAATTCTGCACAATTTTTAGTCAGCATATCCACCTGATAACGGGAAAGCTCTTCTTTGATTGGCATTAGCTGGTTTAACGTAGGTACATTATGATCGGCAGTAGCTACCGTTTGCTTAGGACGTAAAACCGGTAAGCCTCTTTTGCGCAAGCCATCAAATGCCTGAGGAGAGGTTACCTCATGAATTAAGTGTGTATCAATGTATAAAATATCAGGAAATCCTTCTTCACTTTTTACAATGTGTGCATCCCAAATTTTTTCTACTAATGTTTTTGACATTTTGTTTTGTATTTAATGTTGTCAGTCTGAACTTGTCGAAGACTTTTCAATGAATAAAAAGAATTCCTTCGACAAGCTCAGGATGACATTCTTTTTATTCTATGCAGTTTTAATCGCCTTCATGGCAGTCATCGCTTTACGTAAAGTCGCACCAATTTGCTCTACTTCGTGAGAACGGATTGCTTCGTTCACATCAATTAGTGTTCTGTTATCCACACCACCATCTTTGCCTTCGTTGAAGTTTTTACCTACTAAATCGGTATCTACTTTTTTCATAAAATCAGCTAATAATGGTTTACAAGCCTGATCAAATAGATAGCAACCGTACTCAGCGGTATCAGAAATCACACGGTTCATTTCGAACAATTTCTTGCGTGCGATGGTGTTTGCAATCAGCGGTGTTTCATGTAATGACTCATAATAAGCAGATTCTGGTTTAATTCCTGCCTGAACCATGGTTTCGAAAGCCAATTCAACACCAGCACGAACGAAAGCAACCATTAAGGTATAGTTATCAAAATATTCTTGTTCAGTAATTTTTACATCGCCTGCAGGAGTCTTTTCGAAAGCAGTTTCACCAGTTTCAGCTCTCCATGCCAATAGATTTTTATCACCAGCAGCCCAATCTTCCATCATGATGCGGCTAAATTCGCCACTCATAATATCATCCTGGTGTTTTTGAAACAACGGACGCATAATGTCTTTTAATTCTTCAGAAATTTCGAAAGCTTTAACTTTGGCCACATTGCTTAAACGATCCATCATGGCTGTAATACCACCTTGCTTTAATGCTTCGGTAATTACTTCAACACCATATTGAACCAATTTAGATGCATAACCAGCGTCGATTCCTTTTTCTACCATTTTATCAAATGATAGGATAGAACCTGTTTGCAATAAACCACAAAGAATGGTTTGCTCGCCCATTAAATCAGATTTAACTTCAGCTACGAATGATGATTTTAACACACCAGCACGGTGGCCACCGGTACCTACCGCGTAAGCTTTAGCCTGTGCCAGGCCTTTACCCTGAGGATCATTTTCGGGGTGAACTGCGATCAGTGTTGGCACACCAAAACCACGGACATATTCTGCTCTAACCTCGCTGCCAGGGCATTTAGGTGCCACCATAATTACGGTTAAATCTTTACGGATTTGCATGCCTTCTTCCACAATATTAAAACCGTGAGAATAAGATAATGTGGCTCCTTCTTTCATTAACGGCATAATGGCATTCACAACAGCAGTATGTTGTTTATCTGGCGTAAGGTTAATTACTACATCAGCATTTGGAATTAATTCTTCGTAAGTGCCAACATTGAAGTTGTTTTCTGTTGCATTTTTCCACGAATCTCTCTTGCCTTCAATAGCGGCTGCGCGCAACGTGTAGCTTACATCTAAACCACTATCTCTCAAATTTAACCCTTGGTTTAAGCCTTGTGCGCCACAACCAACAATCACTAATTTTTTGCCTTTTAATGCGCTTACGCCGTCCAGAAATTCAGAACTGTCCATGAAATCGCAAACACCTAGTTGGTTTAATTTTTCTCTAAGAGGTAATGTGTTAAAATAATTTGACATCGTTTTTTATTGGTTAATTTCTATTTATATTCTTTCTACTTTTCTTCGGTTTGATTTCACCGACTTCATTGTTCTGTTTAGGTATCAAAAACCCTGTACCTTTCTACCCTCAGCCTACTTGTTTCTTCAGCGCCGATGCATAACCAAAATGCAGGTTATCATGACCAACCGTTGTAATCAGCACCTCTTCAATACTTTTCATTTCTATATAAAAAGTTGAAGTAGCAAAAGGATTGATGTTTGAAAATACGCCATTAGCATAATCATCTTCAATTTTTTTAATGCTATCCAATGCAATGGTTTTCAATTCGGCTACTTCTTCTGCCGTAACCGTATACGTCGGACGCGTATCTTTCTTATAACTCTCCACAAACTTAAATGCGCTCGCATCTGGTAAAATACCGGTGCGAACATAACAAAGCAATTGTGTGCTCACTACGATATGGCCGAAGTTCCAGATAATGTTGTTATTGTACCCATTCGGGATATTGTTCAACTGCTCAATGGTTAATCCATCAATCAACTGAATAAATGCCTTTCTCGAGTTGATTATAAATTCAAATACTTGTTTCATTGTTCTTTTTAGTATCAAGTAGTAAGTATCGAGTATCAAGCTTAGATACCTTTATACTTTAGTATTTCAGCTTTTACCTTTAGACTTTCAGCTTTGTGCTCAACTACATTGTAAATATTTTCTCTCCCTTATCTAAAAACTCATTCTCTACCAGTTCTTCTCCAGGTTCGAAAGCCTCAAACTCTTTTAATTTCTCGTGGAAACCAGCACTATCTTTAATAATGGCAACTCTTGCCGAGCGGACAAACTCAATTAGTTCATAAGGTTCTAGAGCTTTTACCAATGCATCAGTTTCTTCTCTGTGTCCGGTTACAGCAAAAACGGTATAATCTTTTCGAATTACAACTGCACTCGCTCCATATTGTCTCAGCAATCTTTCTACGGTAACTTTTTCTGCAATTTCATCAGTAGAAACTTTGTATAAAGCCAGTTCCTGCCAAATGATTTCCTCATTGGTGTTGAAATAGACTTTCAAAACCTCAATTTGCTTTTCAATTTGTCGGGCAAGCTTTCTAACTACTTCATAACTTTCGGTAATTACAATATTGAAACGGTGTATACCATCAATTTCTGATGCCGAACTGTTTAAACTTTCGATGTTGATTTTTCTTTTCGAAAAGATAATTGCAATCCTATTTAATAAACCAATACGATTTTCAGCATAAACCGTGATGGTATACTCCTGCTTACCGTCTATATCGGCTTGATCTATTTTATGTTCTATTGTGTTTTCAGTACTCATGTTTCTTAGATTTAGGATAAAGGAGTAATGAATAAGGACATGAATTAAATCCTTATTCTTTGTTCCTTGCTCTTTGTTCTCAATTATTTCAACCTTATTTCACTTACGCTCATTCCTTGCGGAACCATTGGAAAAACGTTATTTTCTCTTCCAACCATTATCTCTAAAAGGTAAGAGCCATCATGATTAATCATCGTCTCCAGGGCTTGCCTTAAGTTTGCACGTTCATCTACTTTGTCCGCTGCTATATAATATGCTTTAGCCAAAGCCACAAAATCAGGACTGGTGATGTTTACAAACGAATAACGTTTATCATGAAATAATTGTTGCCACTGGCGAACCATTCCTAAAAAGCGGTTATTCAGAATTAAGATTTTAACTGCGGCACCAAATTGCATAATGGTACCCAGTTCCTGTGGAGTCATCTGGAAACCACCATCACCAATAATGGCAATAACCGTTTTATCAGGAGCACCATATTTTGCGCCAATTGCTGCTGGCAAACCAAAACCCATGGTGCCTAAGCCACCCGAAGTAATGTTACTGCGGGTATTGTTGAATTTTGCATATCGGCAAGCTACCATCTGGTGCTGACCAACATCTGTGACGATTATTGCGTCACCACCGCAAATTTCATTGATATTGCGCAATACTTCGCCCATTGTCATTTCATCACTGGTTGGATACAGTTCTGGTGTAATTACCTGGTCTATTTCCTGCTGATTATAATCTCTAAATTTGGCGAGCCATTCATCATGGTTTTTTGCATCAACCAAATTGGTTAATAGTGGTAAGGTTTCTTTACAATCGCCCCAAACGCCAACATCAGCCTTAACATTTTTATCAATTTCCGCCGGATCAATATCCAGGTGGATAATTTTAGCTTGTTTTGCATATTTATCTAAACGGCCGGTTACACGGTCATCGAAACGCATGCCAATAGCGATTAAAACATCACATTCATTGGTTAAAACATTAGGGCCATAATTACCGTGCATACCTAACATGCCAACGTTTAAAGGATGATCGGTTGGGATGGCGCTTTCTCCTAAAATTGTCCACGCCGCGGGGATTCCACTTTTTTCAATGAAAGTTTTAAATTCTTCTTCAGCGGTTCCCAAAACAACTCCTTGCCCAAATAATACAAATGGTTTTTTAGCAGAATTAATTAAAGCAGCTGCCTGCTCAATATATTCTACCCGAACTTTTGGTTTCGGGCGGTACGAGCGAATATGGTTACATTTTACATAATCAGGAAATTCTTCCACCTGCAATTGTGCATTCTTCGTAATATCAATTAAAACAGGACCCGGTCTGCCACTTTTAGCGATGTAAAAAGCTTTCGCTAAAACTTCAGGGATTTCTTTGGCATCAGTAACCTGATAATTCCATTTGGTAACTGGCGTAGTGATGTTAATTACATCAGTTTCCTGAAAGGCATCTGTTCCTAAAAGATGTGCAAAAACTTGTCCGGTGATACAAACCAGTGGTGTACTGTCGATTTGTGCATCAGCTAATCCTGTAACCAGGTTCGTTGCGCCTGGTCCGCTGGTTGCGAAAACCACACCAACCTGACCACTTGCTCTTGCAAAGCCCTGCGCTGCGTGGATTCCTCCTTGCTCATGACGAACGAGAATATGCTGCAATTTATCAGCATAATCATAAAGGGCATCGTAAATTGGCATAATGGCACCACCCGGATAACCGAAAATAGTGCTTACACCTTCTTCAATCAATCCATTTAACAGAACTTGTGAGCCTGTTCCCTTAAATAATGTTTTTGAGGTTTCTGCTTTGGCCTCGGTTTGTAACGTATCTTGTGCAGTTTCCATAGTCTCTATTCTATATTCGTTTGATCGAATTGTTGAAGTGTTGGTTTTAGTTTTACTATGATTTGTGTATTCACGAACCATTATTTTTTGTTGATTTTGAATCCTATCTTCTCTCTGGTCTCCCACTTTTTTTGAGCGATCTTTTCATCAAGCAGGTTATCCATTGCGTCGTATAATTGATTCAATTGAATATCATGTTCTTCAATTCGCTCCTTAATTTCCTTCAGACGGTCATTGTCATTATGCGGTTGAAGAAAAATCCTTCTAGTGGCCACAAAAGCCCTCATATGGCAATGTTCATATTAATCGCCTTATCACTTTTCAAAACCCCACTTAGCATTGCTACGCCTTGTTCTGTGAATGCATAAGGCATATTGCCTCTATGTTTTTGAGAACCGGTCACAATTTGTGACCGGTTAGGGTCTTCGTTTAGAAAAGTATCTTTCTTCTCATTTTGCGCAACGATTATTAGCCATTCATTTGCACTCAATTGAAACATAAAATCATCAGGAAAACGCTTCAAATTACGTTTTACCGCCTGGTTCAGTACTTTCGTTTCCACTTCGTAAAGCCATGCCAAGTCAAAATCCAGCATTACCCGCTCATCCCGTATCGTGTAAATTTTACTTTCAATGCTTTTTATAATTTGCATATTGTAATTATTTAGGTGTTAAATAGCCGGGATGACTTTCAATCTAATATTCGTCAGTTACACAACCACTGGCTGCGTCTGATACTGTTTTAGCATATTTAAATAAAACACCTTTTGTTACTTTTAATTCTGGTTGAACGTATTTTGCTCTTCGCGCTGCGATAATTTCTTCGCTCACCTGAAGGCTGATGATGTTGTTTACTGCATCAATCAAAATCCTGTCTTCATCTTCAACCAGGCCGATTAAACCACCTTTGTAAGATTCAGGGGTAATGTGACCAACTACGAAACCGTGTGTTCCGCCAGAGAAACGCCCATCGGTAATTAAGGCTACAGATTTACCTAAACCAGCGCCAATAATTGCGGAGGTTGGTTTTAGCATTTCAGGCATACCCGGAGCACCTACCGGACCAGAATTTTTTATTACGATGACATCGCCAGGTTGAACCCGTCCGCTTGAAATACCAGCGATTAAATCATGCTCACCATCAAATACACGTGCCGGACCTTCGAATTTTTCACCTTCTTTACCAGAGATTTTTGCCACAGATCCTTTTTCCGCTAAGTTTCCATAAAGAATCTGTAAGTGACCGGTTGCTTTAATCGGGTTGTTTAATTTTTGAATAATTTTCTGATCGTAATCCATTATAGATTTCACATCAGCTAAGTTTTCAGCCATTGTTTTGCCGGTTACGGTAAGGCAATCCCCATGCAATAAACCTTCATCTAACATATACTTTAATACCGCAGGGATGCCGCCATACTGATGTAAATCCTGCATTAAGTATCTACCACTTGGTTTAAAGTCTGCCAATACAGGTGTTATGTCACTCATTTTTTGGAAATCATCTTGTGTAATTTCAACACCGATGGCTTTACCCATTGCGATAAAGTGTAATACTGCATTGGTACTTCCACCTAATATGATGATAGAGCGAATGGCATTTTCAAATGCTTTTCTAGTCATGATATCAGATGGTTTGATATCTTTTTCTAATAAAATTTTAATGTATTTTCCGGTATCTAAACATTCTTGTTTCTTCTCCGGACTAATAGCAGGATTGGAAGAGGAGTAAGGTAAACTCATACCCAAAGCTTCTATTGCCGATGCCATTGTATTTGCCGTATACATGCCACCACAGGCGCCTGCACCCGGACAAGTATGCTTGATAATGCCCTGATAATCTTCTTCCGATAGATTACCGCAAATTTTCTGACCTAAAGCCTCGAATGCAGAAACGATATTTAGTTCTTCACCTTTATAATGGCCTGGGGCAATTGTTCCACCATAGACCATAATTGATGGACGGTCTAAACGTGCCATGGCCATGATTGCGCCTGGCATATTTTTGTCACAACCTGGAATGGAGATAATGCCATCATAATATTGACCCCCACAAATGGTTTCAATACTATCAGCAATTACATCTCGACTAACCAAAGAGTAACGCATTCCATCAGTTCCGTTGCTCATTCCGTCGCTTACGCCAATGGTGTTAAAAACCAAGCCCACCAAATCATTTTTCCAGACGCCTGCTTTAACGTCTTTTGCAAGGTCGTTAAGGTGCATGTTGCAGGTGTTACCATCGTAACCCATACTTGCAATACCGACTTGTGCTTTTGCCATATCTGCATCGGTTAAACCGATACCATAAAGCATAGCTTGCGCCGCAGGTTGGGTGGGGTCTTGTGTAAATGTTTTACTGTACTTGTTTAATTCGCTCATTGTTAAAATGTATATTCTGGTTCTGTTAGTTATAATAATTTGAGGGGCAAAAAAAAACCGCCTCGTTTGGGAGGCGGTTTCAATTTTGTATATTTTATATTATACGCAACGATACTCGCCTCTCTGTTTAGAAATGACAATAATCAGGTTGCTAATAATGTTTGTGTTAAAATTCATGTATTCGTCTGAACACAAACATACTAACTTATTGAACTATGCAAAGAACTATTTAAAGTATTTCCCTAATTTTTACTGCGATTACAATCCCTGTTGCCCAAACTTGTGTGGTCACGTGCAAATCTGTTCTGGATTCTAAATCATTCATCAACTTAATTGCTTTTTCCTGATGTCCTTCAGGCCAATTTGATTGAGGCAACATATCATCTATTATATATAAGCCACCTTTTTTTAGCATAGATAAAGCTTCATCCAAAAGCAAATATTTTCCATGCCAGGTATCTGCAAATATATAATCGTATTTATTTTGTTTATTTTTCACTATCCATTCGCTACCATCTGTTAAGATGAGATCGAGGCGATTATCAGCACTCAAAAATGCTTTAGCAATGCTTAAAAACTTATCATCATTATCAATAGAAGTTAGGGTAGATGCCTGATCCATTCCATCTAATATCCAGGTGGTAGATAAGCCTGTGCCTGTTCCAAGTTCCAAAAAATTACCAGCTGGTTTTGCACTGGCAAGCGTTCTAAGTAATGAACATGTCAACACATCAGAAGCCATATCAAAGCCCGAAGCTATAGTTGCTTCTTTGATTTCCTGATAAGCTTTAGGTAGTTGCTGGTTCATTTTAATTAAATGATGACTTCATAATTTACTTTTTCTAATACGAGGTTTTTATACGCACGTTGTATCGTATAGCCGATAGATTCTCTCCACAAGCTGCGGAATACGATATCATCTATCGAAGCAATACCTGCAACTTCTGTAGCCGTGCCACACAAAAAAGCGCTATCTGCATTTCTCAGATCTTCTACAGTTAGTTTTTTCTCGATGCATTCGATATCTAAAACGGTACAAAGCTCTTTAACTGTTGCGCGGGTAATTCCTGGTAAAATATTTCCTACGGATGGAGTATAAATTTTACCATCCTTTTCAAGGAAAATATTTGCCCCAGATGCTTCAGCTACAAAACCGTGCATGTCTAAAAGCAAAGCCTCATCGTAACCTTTAATGTTTGCTGCGGTAGTGGCTAAGATAGAGTTAACATAGTTTCCGCTCAATTTTGCTTCCATCGGCGTAGATTTCGGGTTTGGCCTTTCGTAATCTGAAATGGTTAATTTTAATAATTTATTTCCAGAATAGGCATCCCAATCCCAGGCACAGATAAAAATTGAAACACCAGTTGGCTCATTCAATTTCATGTTGGGATGGCAAAAAACCAAAGGACGGATGTATGCGTCTTTAAGCTTGTTTAATGTAAGAAGCTTATAAGTTTCTTTGATGAGTTCTTCTTTATCCCATGGGAATGGAATATTGGCCAGTTTGCAAGAGCGTTCTAAACGATCAAAATGGGCAGCGGCTTTGAAAATGCGATTGCCATTATGGGTTTTGTATGCCCTAATGCCTTCGAAAGCGGCATAACCGTAATGTAACGACTGCCCGTATAAGTCAGTGCTACTATCGGCAGCTTTCTCAAACTTCCCGTCAAGGTAAATAATCGTATTAGAATTGTAGTATTTCATAATACCTGTTTTGTTATTTAAAAAAAGCGTCCCGTTTGTATCGGGACGCTTTAAGTATATTTTAGTTTTTTAATTCTATTTATAAGCTACCCGATTTCTTTCCCCATAAAATATTTAGGAGTAGGAGATTAAGTAAAATGACAGGTAACAACACTACGCGTGCAGCAGAGATTGCAGTAGCGTTAATTGTAAATGTGTTATTTGATGATATCATTATTGCCTTATTGTTTATAAAACCAATTTAGTTTTTGGTTTATTAATATGCAAGGGAAAATAAAAAAAAAATGAAATCGGAATTTAATTCTGAGAAGAAGTGGTATATAAAAATGTTGTTCTGTAGTATTGTGAATTTAGTGATTTAATGTCGATGGGTGTAGACTAAATATCAAAACGGTATACGGTATGTTTGTTATGCTTGCATTGCAAATCTTATGGTTTTCTGCTTAAAATTGTATTTAGTATGATATGTTTTGTTTTTTTTAGACAATTATCAGGTGAAAAATAATGGGTATAAAAGGCATTAATTAAACTTAGCTTCTTAGGTTATTATGCATACCTTAATTAATATAATTTTTTTCGAACGGTTTAAAGGTTTGTATTTTAGGTAAGGGCCTGATTAGCGATTTACTCTTTTTTTTAGTTAAAATTTTTTCTGAACCTAATCCTTGGGTTATTTCAGTTCTCCATCCCGATATCAAATTAAATTCGGTTAAAGTTGTGGTGTTTTTGCCATCCCATGTAGATTTGGAGAAATAAATTAATTCAAAATTTCCGTTTATAAACCTAAACCTATGTTCGGCCTGGCCTCCCGCTGTCTCGGAGATCATTTTTAAATAGCCATCTTCAATGAAGAAATATGGAATTTGATATTCATTGGGTAATCCTTTCCTGTAAACAGGATACATCGGTTCTATTATTCTGGTAGAAGCAAAAAAGAGTGTGGGCTTTTTTTTGTGTTGTGATAGATAGATTTTCAATTTTAAGGGAACAGTTTCATTTACGGTATCCATCATAATTAAAACTTTGTCTTTAATGCCGTCTTTATTTAAATCGCCTTCTTCCTCCCTGATCTTTACAACAAAGTTATCTTTCGGGCCGTTGCTTTGTGCATGTGCATTAATTTGAAAGATTAGGAGTACGAATGTATAAAACAGGTTTTTCATGTATAGTAGTGTAAGTTTTAACTTAACGGGCGTATTTTATATAAAGCTATAATTTAATCGTTTACAAAATGGATGGAGATTGTTTTAACTTAAAATTGAGGGGCAGAAAGTGGTTAACAGGTTTGTAGTGCCCAGGTGTTTTACCCTATCAGTTATTATCAGTTATCCAAATAACATAACGGTCAGACAGCAATACCATATAACAAAAAAGCCCTTAAGATTTCTCTCAAGGGCTCTTTATTATTATTTATATGATTAAGCGATACCTTCTGCTAAAACCACAATTTTATTGTGAATGGCTTCAACAACACCACCTTTGATAAAAAAGCGTTGTTCATCAACTTTGTTGGCTTTGATAATCACTTCTCCATCTTCTAAAGTTGAAATGATTGCTGCATGGTCTTTCAAAATCTGAAAAGAACCTAAAGTACCAGGAACCGTAACTGCAGTTACTTCACCTTCGAAAACTTTTTTATCCGGAGTTAATATTTCTAAATTCATTCTTTTTAAAATTGAGTATCAAGTACCAAGTATCAGGTATCAAGATTGGATTTTGCTGTCTTGATATTTGATACTCAAATCTTGCAACTAGTTCGCTTCTGCTAATAATTTTTTACCTTTTTCGATGGCATCTTCAATGCTACCAACTAAGTTAAATGCAGCTTCAGGATATTCATCAACTTCACCATCCATAATCATATTAAAACCTTTGATGGTATCTTTAATGTCTACCAATACACCTTTTAAGCCTGTAAATTGCTCAGCTACGTGGAAAGGTTGAGATAGGAAACGTTGAACACGACGCGCTCTTGATACGATTAATTTATCTTCTTCAGATAATTCGTCCATACCTAAGATTGCAATGATATCTTGCAATTCTTTATAACGTTGTAATGTTTCTTTAACCCGTTGAGCAGTATTATAGTGTTCATCACCTAAAACAGCAGGAGAAAGGATTCGTGATGTAGAATCCAACGGATCTACCGCAGGATAAATACCCAACTCAGCAATTTTACGTGAAAGTACTGTGGTTGCATCTAAGTGGGCAAATGTTGTTGCCGGTGCAGGGTCAGTTAAATCATCCGCAGGTACATATACAGCTTGTACAGATGTAATTGAACCACGTTTAGTTGAGGTAATACGCTCCTGCATTAAACCCATTTCAGTTGCCAGTGTTGGTTGGTAACCTACTGCAGATGGCATACGACCTAATAAAGCCGATACCTCAGAACCTGCTTGGGTAAAACGGAAGATATTATCAACGAAGAAAAGGATGTCTTTTCCGGCACCTTCGCCATCGCCATCACGGAAATATTCTGCAACTGTTAAGCCTGATAATGCTACACGTGCACGTGCGCCAGGAGGCTCGTTCATTTGACCGAAAACCAATGTTGCTTTAGATTCTTTTAATTTTTCAGTATCAACAGCTTTCAAATCCCATCCACCTTTTTCCATAGAGTGTAAGAATTCGTCACCGTAGTTAATAACACCTGATTCAATAAACTCACGTAATAAATCGTTACCCTCACGAGTACGCTCACCAACACCTGCAAATACTGATAAACCAGCATAAGCCTTAGCGATGTTGTTTACCAACTCCATGATTAATACCGTTTTACCTACACCAGCACCGCCGAATAAACCGATTTTACCACCTTTTGCATAAGGCTCTAATAAATCGATAACTTTAATACCTGTAAAAAGCACTTCAGTTTCAGTAGATAAATCTTCAAACCTAGGAGGAGTAGCATGAATTGGGCGGCCACCTGTTTTATCAACAGCAGTAATACCATCGATGGCTTCTCCAACCACATTAAATAAACGACCTTTAATTTGGTCGCCAACTGGCATTTTAATCGCTGAACCAGTATCAAGTACATCCATTCCACGAACTAAACCGTCTGTAGAGTCCATTGAGATTGCACGAACACGATCTTCACCTAAGTGTTGTTGAACTTCTAAAACAATTTTTTGTCCATTTTCTTTCGTTATTTCTAACGCATCAAAAATTTTAGGTAGATGGGCATCATCAGCAAAGCTAACGTCAACCACTGGGCCGATAATTTGTGCTATTTTTCCTAAGTTAGGCATATCTGTTGTGAGTAAATTTATTACAGTCAATGAATTAAAGCGGTTTGTAAGGGCTCCAATTCGGTTGGCAAAGTTAAGTTATTATTAGTAAATTTTAAATATATATTGGAAATTTTTCCAAGAGCTTTTTAATGGGTATTTTCGAACCTCAAAATCTTCAAATGAAAACTATTTTAGTTACCGGTAGTAATGGCCTTCTTGGTCAAAAAATTACCGAAAAAATCTTAACTGAAGGGCGGGTAAACTTAATTGCAACTGCTAAAGGTGCAAACCGATTTCCTGTAAATGGCGGTTACGAATATGCTGAAATGGATATTCTAAATGCTATTCAAGTTAAAGAAGTGTTGGTAAAATATAAACCTGATGCGGTTATTCACACGGCAGCGATGACCAATGTGGATACGAGTGAGGCTAATAAAGAATGGTGTTATCAATTGAATGTAACAGCAACTCAGAATCTGGTATCGCTTTGCGAAGATCAAAACATTCATTTTATACACCTGAGCACCGATTTCGTATTTGATGGCGCCGATGGTCCGTATCTGGAAAGTGATAAGCCAAATCCCCTAAGTTACTATGGAGAAACTAAACTGCTTGCCGAGGTCGCGGTGCAGAAATCAAATGCAGCCTGGACTATTTTAAGAACGGTGTTGGTTTACGGGATAACTCATGATATGAGCCGGAGCAATATTGTGTTGTGGGCAAAGGGTGCATTGGAGAAAGGGGGGGCGATTAATGTGGTGAATGATCAATGGCGGACACCAACATTAGCGGAAGATTTAGCGGAGGCTTGCTTATTGGTTGCTGAGAATAATGCGAAAGGCATTTACCACATCTCGGGTAAAGATTATATGAGTATTGCAGATTTAGTAAGAAAAGTTGCCGATTATTGGTTGCTGGATCAATCGTTAATTTTAGAAGTAAGTTCGGTAAGTTTAAACCAGATTGCCAAACGCCCCGGTAAAACAGGCTTCATATTAGATAAAGCAATTAAGGAGTTGAAATATAATCCACATAGTTTTGAGGAAGGACTCAAAATGGTAGATGAGCAGCTTAAAAGGCATTAGTTTATTTAATATTAATTCTATGCTTTATATTGTATTGCAATGGGTAAACGTTAATGAACTATTGCACTTATGAACATTGTCCATTAAAATAATAAACACTAATATATATTATATGTCATTACAAATTGGCGATCAAGCCCCGGATTTTAAATTATACAGTTCTGATTTGGCAGAAGTATCCTTATCAGCTTTCAAAGGTAAAAAAGTTATTATTCACTTTTTTCCGATGGCTTTCACAGGTACTTGTACAGCGCAATTGTGTACGATGAGAGATAATTTTAGCTTTTACGAAGGGATAAATGCCCAGGTTTTAGGTATTTCTGTTGATTCTCCATTTTCTTTAGCGAAGTTCAAAGAAGTTCAGAATTACCAATTCCCATTGTTGTCTGATTTCAATAAAGAGATATCAGAAGCTTATGGTGCTTTTTATCCTGAATTTGTATTTGGATTAAAAGGTGTTTCCAAAAGAGCCGCTTTTGTGATCGATGAGGAAGGTAAAATTGCATATGCTGAAGTTTTAGAAGATGCAGGTGAATTGCCTGATTTTAAAGCGATTGATGATGCCTTAAAAGCATAGTGGCATTATTGCGAGAAAAATCTGAGATTTTTTTTAAAAATTAATTGGAAATTAAAATCTCAAATTATACCTTTGCAGTCCGTTAACGATACGGAAAACGCATTTGTAGCTCAATTGGATAGAGCATCTCACTACGGATGAGAAGGTTTGGGGTTCGAATCCCTACAAGTGCACAGAAAGAGGATTTCAATTTGAAGTCCTCTTTTTTTGTTTACAGGGTTTTAAGCTAGGTTCAACAACGTTATTACTAATCACACCCTTGTGCCTTAATATTTTCTAGTCACCTACAATCTTACCTATTTAAAGAATTTACCTATTGTCATTATTTTAATTAAGCATCTCAAATATTAAGAAAATTATATTGAAGATTTTAGCTATTAGTTTGAATATCGGTAAAATAGATAGTTTCAAATCTGCTTATTTTTCATGTTTTTGGGATAATAAGCTTTTTCATGAAAATATCATCTGTTATTCCGGCTGCAAAAATAATTGAAATGTTGCATTATATAAATCCTTAGTGGGTTTCTAGAGAGGTACATTCTATTTATAGAGCGATGCAAAAACGACTCTATTTTTCTTTATTTTATCCTTTTGTAAAAGAAATGATGTAAGGAGAGCAGTCTTAATTGGGCCACGAAGAGTTTGGTAAAACGGTGATGATGTTTCATACTATTGATGCTTATTAACCTATAATAATATAACAATATCATAATCTATCTTAATATTTGATATTGAGCAGTTTCATTTGATAGGAATAGATGTCTAATTATTACGTCTAAGCTAATCAAAACCACAATTTTATAATTTCATTTGCTAAATCAGCATCAAATCCTTGTGATATTTAGTTCAAGATACATAATCCCTTAGGTTCTTCTTGAAATAATTTAGATACGATTTAAACTGGCTTGTTTTTAAATAAAACTTGAATAATAAATGCCATCTAAATTAATAATTATATATTTGCAGCCTTGAAAGGCAACACTTTGTGTTTAACTTTCTTTGTATAGCCATAGGAATAAGGCTTTTTAATTTTAAAGATAACCTAAACCACGTTAATGCTTAATTTAGTTCTCTTTGGCCCTCCAGGGGCGGGTAAAGGCACCCAATCTGAAAAACTGATTGCGAAATATCAGTTAGTACATGTTTCAACAGGCGATCTTTTTAGAGCACACGTTAAAGGAGAAACAGAGTTAGGAAAAAAAGTTAGTCAATTGTTAGCTGATGGAGAATTGGTTCCGGATGCGATTACAATAGCGATGCTTGAGGAAGAAGTAGATAAAAATCCTGATGCAAAAGGATTTGTATTCGATGGATTTCCACGCACTGTTCCACAAGCAAAAGAACTTGATTTATTTTTGGAGCGTAAAGGCAGTAGTATTGCCGGTGTTATTGCTTTAGATGTTGATCAGGTAGAATTAACAAAACGCATCGCTGAGCGCCATAAAGTGAGTGGCAGACCAGATGATGATGCAGAAAAGTTGAAAAAACGTATTTCAGAATACTTCGAAAAAACCATTCATGTTTTACCTTACTACGAGGAGCAGGGAAAGTTAGAAAAAGTAAACGGAATTGGTGAAATAGAAACAGTTTATAGTAATCTCTGTTCGGTTATTGATAAATTTTAATACCATATTTTAAATCTGAACATCCGCAAAAAAAGCATTAGTTGTTTTTTGCGGATGTTTGTTTTTTAGCGATTTTTGCAATTAAAATCGTAAATCTAAAATCGTAAATAATATGTCGCAGGGTTCGAATTTCGTAGATTATGTAAAAATTTGTTGCCGTTCTGGTAAAGGCGGGGCGGGTTCTGCACATTTACATCGTGATATTTTAACATCAATGGGCGGTCCTGATGGTGGTGATGGCGGTCGTGGAGGCCACATCATTGTTGTAGGAAGTAGCAACATCTGGACATTATTACACCTTAAATACCGCAAGCATATTATTGCTGAAGATGGATTAGCGGGCGGAAGTTCTCATAAATTCGGCAGGCAGGGTAAAGACGAAATTTTAGAGGTTCCACTTGGAACAATTGCTAAAGATGCAGAAACAGGGGAAGTGCTTTTCGAAATTACCAAACACGGTGAAACAAAGATTTTAACACCGGGCGGCCGTGGCGGATTAGGCAATGCACATTTTAAAAACTCTGTACAGCAAACGCCTAGGTTTGCACAACCAGGCGAGCAAGGTAAAGAAGTATGGAACATTCTGGAGCTTAAAGTGCTGGCAGATGTTGGTTTGGTTGGTTTCCCGAATGCAGGCAAATCCACTTTACTATCTGTAGTTTCTGCTGCAAAACCAGAAATCGCCGACTATCCGTTTACCACCATTGTACCTAATCTTGGAATTGTAAGTTACCGCGGCGGAAAATCTTTCGTAATGGCTGATATTCCCGGAATTATCGAAGGTGCATCCAAAGGAAAAGGTTTGGGCTATCGGTTCCTCCGTCATATAGAGCGTAATTCTGTCCTGTTATTTATGGTTCCGGCAGATACCAGCAGATCAATCAAAGAGGAATACGAAATTCTAAAGCGTGAGTTAGAATCATACAATCCAGAATTAATGCAGAAGCCGCATGTGTTGGCCATCACTAAATCTGATATGTTAGATGAAGAGTTAATAGCCGAAATGAAACAGGATTTACCAGGTATTCCATCAATTTTTATTTCATCTGTAGCAGAAAAAAATATCCTTGAGTTAAAAGATATACTTTGGAAAGCAATTGAGGGATAATATGCGTCAGGCGACTGAGTTGAGTTAAATTTTGAGATTAAAGTAATGTTAACTTCGTATTCTATCTACGATGAGGCCAACCCATTCCTTCAGGATATATTCCCAGTAGCTTAACGTACCCGCATCCGGAAGGTAATAATCTGAAATATTGTAATGTGCCTTTCCAATAAAATCTGTAGGATAATAATCAAGTTCACGGTTAAAGACTTTATTGAAAATCATTTTTGAACGAGGAATATGCCAAGCACTCGTAATAACCATCACAGATGAATTTGGCTTGTTATTATTAATCAGAACAAGGCTATACTTTGCATTTTCAATCGTATTTTTGCTTTTATTTTCTATTATCACCGCCGTATCTGGAATGCCAATTTTTTTCAAATAATCTGAAGTTAAATCCGCTTCAATAGATTCTGAACCAATCAGCTTGCCTGAACCTCCGCTTATTAAAATTTTGTTAATGATACCAGTCTTGTATAAATAAATGGTTTGAACAAGCCTGTCACCCCTTTCATTCACAGCAAATTCATCGCTTTGCGTAGATTTTGAGAACCCACCTAATAATATGCCAACATCATACTTCTTTTTTTTGGGATATTCAGCTTCATAAAAATTATAAACTTTACCTGCTAAAAAACGATTGGAGAAAACGAAGAGTAAAATAACAGCGAAAATCAAAAGATTTTTTTTGCGTATTTTACTCTTCGAAAAAAGACTAAATAATAAGGTTACAAACACCCAAACAATGGGTTGTAAAATAAAAATTAAGATTTTTGAAAAAATAAATATCATTTGGCGGTTTCAAAACCAAATGTAATTAAATTAGCGTATCTACCTTAGTTAATAATTATCCTTGTCCTTCGTCTGTTTGCACATTTTCATGTGCATGTTCAATAATTTCTTTAATATCTGATTTTGGCTTCTTTACAGGCTTTTGCTTGAAATGTGGCACTTCATGTTCAACAATATCTTCTTCTATCGCTTCAACACCGAATACTTTCTCCTTTAGTAAGTTATATTTATCCTTAAAGCCGTAACGTAGAGTTTTTGCACCACCAGCAATTTTTTCTCTTGTACCAGCACCACTATCTGGTGCAAATAAAACACTTACAATGGCACCTGCCGCTAAACCTGCTACTAATGCCAAAGCAATTTGAGCATTGTTGTTCGATTTATGTACTAAATATTTTCCGATTAACTTTCTGTATTTCATAACTATGCGTTTTTAAAAAGAACAATTGCTAGTTGAGAATGTTTGGAGAAATCTAAATCAGATAGGATAGCGCATAATATTGATTAAGTTTATTATCCAAAACAGAAGTAGAAAGATGGTAAAAGCAACGATAAATAAAGAACATTATGCTTGTTCGGTAACCAATGGCACACACGATATTGTGGTAGATGAGCCGTTCGATTTAGGGGGAACAAATAAAGGTTTTGCACCGAAGGGATTGCTCATGGCATCTTTGGCATCTTGTGTAGCCATCACCTTGAGGATGTATGCCGATCGTAAAGAATGGCCGATTGAAAAAATCGAGGTTGAGGTTAATATCGATACCGAGAATGGTGAAACTGTATTTTTTGAAGTGATCACCTGTACTGGCCAGTTAACAGATGAACAAAAAAGCAGATTGGAAGACATTGCATCTAAATGCCCGGTGAGTAAAATTTTAACTGTTGGACATGAGGTGAGATCCAAAGTGCTTTAAAAAGGTGCAAAACTCGTTTACATAAACCTGAAAAGCTTTAATATCTTTGTATAACTTCAGTTTTTTCTGAAGTGAAATTATTTATGGCTACCGAAATTAAATGTCCTAGTTGTGCCCATGTTTTTCCTATGGAAGAAGCAATGGCCGAAGATTATAAGAAAGAGCTGCGTGAGAAAATGGTTACTTTTACTAAACAGAAGGACGAAGAATTTCAGCGTAAGCTTGCTGCGATGGAGAATGAAAAGCAACTTCAGCAAAAAGCTTTCGATCTGAAACTTGCAGCTGAGAAGACCAAATTAAAAGATGATTTAGAAGAAAACCTACGCAAAAGTATTGCTGCCGATTTCGAAACTAAATTGCAAATGCTGGAAGGCAATGCAAAAGATAATGAAGAAAAATTAAAACTTGCACGAGAGAAAGAATTGGAATTTCTGCGTCGAGAGCAAAGTCTGAAGCTAAAAGAAGAGGAAATGGAGCTAGCTTTTCAGCGGAAAATGCAGGAGCAGCGCAATGAATTGGTGGAGCAAATCCGTAAGCAGGAGGCAGAGAAAAATAGCATTAAAGATACTGAACATCAATTGCGTTTGAGGGAACTTGAGAAACAACTTGATGATCAGAAAAAACTGGCTGAAGAAATGAAGCGCAAAGCGGAGCAGGGCAGTATGCAGTTGCAAGGTGAAGTGCAGGAATTGATATTGGAAGAGCTATTGCGGAGTAACTTCCCTTTTGATATGATTGAAGAGGTTGGAAAAGGGGTTCGTGGCGCAGATTGTGTTCAGGTGGTGCGCAACCAGTTCGGACAGGAATGCGGTAAAATTATTTATGAGAGCAAGCGGACCAAGGATTTTGGTGGCGATTGGATAGAAAAACTCAAAAAAGACATGCGCAGCATGGGGGTTGATGTTGCGGTAATCGTAAGCCAGTGTTACCCTAAAGGAATGGATTGTTTCGGGCAACGTGATGGTGTCTGGATTTGTTCTTTTGAAGAAGTTAACGCCGTTGCTTATATGCTTCGCGATGGTATTCTCCGTTTATCAACTGCAATGAAATCACAAGAAAACCGTGGCGATAAGATGCATATGCTATACGATTATTTAACAGGCGCAGAATTCTCCGAGCAATGGAAAGCGATTCGTGAAGGTTTTATGAGTATGAAGTTATCTATCCAGCGGGAACGCGATGCCATGGAACGTTTGTGGAAAGCCCGTGAGAAACAACTCGAAAAAGTATTGCTAAATGCAACGCACATCCGTGGCTCTATCGAAGGGATCGCCGGAAACGACAGCATTCAATTGAGTTTAACTGATGATGAGGATTTGTTACTGGATTAAAATCATCTTTGCATCTAAGGAATCTGAGAACATCTAAACTGATCTGTTCTAAATGGTTTAGAGGATTGAACCATTGCATATAACTTGTATAATCGTCATTTCGATTGGAGCATAGCGAAATGGAAAGAGCCTCTTAAAGCAATTAAAATGATTTATCCGAAGGATTAAAATGAAGACTTTAAAGAATTAAAAATAAATTATTACAGTGAATAAAAACGAAAAAAATAAAGCCTTTAACATCTCTCAACTTTTGTTTATCGCATTATTTAGCCTTTTTGCCGGCCCTGTTTCCGGACAGGAATTAAAATCTCCGGATGCAAACCTGGTGGCAAAATTTTCTATTGCCGAAGGTGGCGTGCCAACTTATAGTTTGAAATATAAGGGTAAAGAGGTAATTAAAACGAGTAAACTTGGTTTGGAACTTAAAGAGGGGAAATCTTTAGCGAATGGCTTCTCTATAACAAATAGTAAAACGTTAACTTTTAACGAAAAATGGAAGCCTGTTTGGGGTGAAGTTAAAGAGATTACCAACCACTATAATGAGTTGGCGATAACATTAACACAGCAGGAAACCAACCGTTATATCATTGTTCGTTTGCGATTATTTAACGATGGCCTTGGGTTTAGATATGAATTTCCTGAGCAGAAGAATCTGGATTACTTTGTAATTAAAGAAGAAAAAACACAGTTTGCTTTAGCTGGTGATCACAAAGCTTTTTGGTTGCCCGGCGATTACGACACCCAGGAATATAGCACCACGACTTCAAACTTATCTGAAGTTCGTGCAAAAATGAAAGAAGCAGTTACGCCAAATGCTTCGCAAACTACGTTCTCTCCTACAGGTTTGCAAACACCTTTAATGTTGAAGAGCAAAGATGGATTGTATATCAATATCCATGAAGCTGCCTTGATTAACTATTCTTTAATGTCATTAAATCTTGATGATAAAAACATGGTCCTGGAATCGTGGTTAACGCCTGATGCAGTAGGAGATAAAGGCTATATGCAAGCACCCTGTTTATCGCCATGGAGAACCATTATTGTAAGCGATAAGGCGGGTAATATTTTAACGTCTAAGCTAACTTACAACCTGAACGAACCAACAAAATTCAAAGATGTCTCCTGGATAAAACCGATCAAATATGTTGGCGTTTGGTGGGAGATGATCACTGGTAAAAGTACCTGGGCTTATAACAATTTAACCAGCGTGCAATTAGGGGTAACTGATTACTCAAAGACAAAACCGAACGGTAAACATGCGGCCAATACGGCTCATGTAAAGGAATATATCGATTTTGCAGCGAAGAATGGTTTAGATGCTGTTTTAGTGGAAGGTTGGAATGAGGGCTGGGAAGATTGGTTTGGGAAAACAAAAGATTATGTTTTTGATTTCGTAACACCGTATCCGGATTTCGATGTTCAGGAATTACATCGCTATGCAGCAAGTAAAGGCATTAAAATGATTATGCATCATGAAACTTCTTCGTCGGTTCGTAACTATGAGCGCCATATCGATACCGCTTATAAGTTTATGAAAGCAAATGGTTATGATGCAGTGAAAAGCGGCTATGTAGGTAACATGATTCCTCGTGGGGAACACCATTACGGGCAGTGGTTAAACAATCATTATTTATATGCCATTCAAAAAGCAGCAGAATACAAAATTATGGTTAATGCGCATGAGGCTGTTCGTCCGACAGGTTTAGCGCGCACGTATCCGAATTTGATTGGAAACGAATCTGCCCGTGGAACGGAATATGAAGCTTTTGGCGGAAACAATGCTGATCATACTACGATTTTGCCTTTTACCCGCTTAATTGGCGGACCGATGGATTACACACCTGGTATTTTTGAAACGAAGGTAAGTGCTTATAATCCTGAAAATAATTCTTTCGTTCACACTACACTTGCCCGTCAGCTGGCGCTTTACGTAACCATGTATAGTCCGTTGCAAATGACAGCAGATTTACCTGAAACTTATAATAAGTATATGGATGCGTTTCAATTTATTAAGGATGTTGCTGTTGATTGGGACGATACTAAAGTTTTAGAGGCCGAGCCCGGAGATTACATTACTTTCGCCCGTAAAGCAAAAGGAAAAAATAATTGGTTTGTTGGGCGTACAAATGATGAGGAAGCCCGCACATCTAACATTAATTTCAGCTTTTTAGATGCTGGTAAAAAATATACGGCAACTATTTACGCTGATGCAAAAGATGCGCATTATGAAACGAATCCAAAGGCCTACACTATTCGTAAAATTCAGGTAACCAATAAAACGAAGTTATCGCAGTATTGTGCACCGGGTGGCGGATATGCGATTAGTATTATAGCAAATTAGAATTGCAAATTTAACCGCAAAGAACGCTGAGTTTTTCGCAAAGATTTAAAGAATAATTTAAGAACAATTGGGTTGAAGTTTTTTAAATTACAATTAACTTAGCTTTCTTTGCGCTTTAGCTTTGCGTACTTTGCGGTTAATATTAAACCAACCAAACATGTCAAAAACAAAAAATCACATCGAACTTCAGTTTCTAAGCGAACCATCAGACGTTAATTATGGTGGTAAAGTGCATGGTGGCATGATGATGAAATGGATTGATCAGGCGGCGTTTGCTTGCGCTTTGCAATGGAGTGACTCTTACTGTGTAACGGTTTATGTTGGCGGCATTCGGTTTTTTAGGCCAGTTCATATCGGCCACCTGGTAAAAATGGAAGCCCGGATTATTTACACAGGTAAAACGAGTATGCACATCGCAGTAGATGCTTACTCAAAGCCTGTAGGGAAATCAGATTTCGTTAAAAATACCCACTGCATTATCGTTTTCGTAGCAGTTGATGAAGAAGGGCAACCCAAAGTGATCCCTTCATTTAAACCAAAAACAGAAAAGGAAAATGCCATGCATGGTTATGCAATTAAGCTCATGGAGTTAAGAAAAAGTATTGATAAAGAAATGGAACCCTATATTGTTTAATAAATATTTCTAACAGCCATGGGTTGAAACCCATGGCAATGTTATACGGTTTAATGCATATTTATTTCACAGCCCCGGGTTTCAACCCTGGGCGTTTTTTTGTTTATAAAATGTTTATCTAATTGCCTGGGGTTGAAACCCAAGGCAATGTTATATGTTTAATTGATATTTATTTCACAGCCCCGGGTTTCAACCCTGGGCGTTTTTTTGTTTAATAAATATTTCTAACAGCCTTGGGTTGAAACCCAAGGCAATGTTATATGGTTTTAATGCATGTTTATTTCACAGCCCCGGGTTTCAACCCTGGGCGTTTTTTTGTTTAATAAACATTTCTAACAGCCTTGGGTTGAAACCCAAGGCAATGTTATATGGTTTTAATGCATATTTATTTCAATGCCAAGGGTTTCAACCCTGGGCTATTATTATTATTATTATTATGTAGTTCAGCGCTAGTCCACTACCGGCAGGGAAAAACAGAACTTACTACCTTCGCCAATTGCACTTATTACCCATATTTTTCCAGCTTCTGCTTCGATAAAATCTTTTGAAATTGCAAGTCCTAAGCCTGAGCCAGATTTGTTTTGTCCATCGGTAGGAACCTGAAAATATCTTTCAAATAGGCGTTTCTGATATTTTTCCTCAATGCCTTTTCCATAATCCTTAACAGAGAATTGTATAGATTTATCCTTTTGAAAAACATCAATAACTATTTTTGATTTTTCTGAACTATAACGTAAAGCATTCGATAAAAAATTAACTAAAACCCAGGCGGTTTTTTGAATATCTGCATTTACCTGAGCGAGGTTTTTATTGCAATTAATTTCGAATTTAATCAATTTTTGTTCTGCCTGAAACATTACGGCATCTACCGCATATTGGACAATATCTTCTGGTTTAGTAAGGGCCAAAGTAAGCTTCAGGTTTCCTGTTTCTACCTGCGATAAATCTAGCAGTTCGCTGGTTATTTTCAGTAACCTGTCACTGTCTTCTTTTATGTGCATTAGCAATTGAACCTGTTCTTCATTCATCGATCCTACCCGTTCATCATTCAGCAGTTTCAAACTCATTTTGATAGAAGATAGGGGTGTTTTAAGTTCATGCGAAACCGTTGCGATGAAATTGGTTTTGGCTTCATCAAGTTCTTTAAATTGGGTAATGTTCTTCAATACGAAAACGCTTCCTGCAGATCTCACAGATGATTTCAAGGTTTTTTCATCTTGATCTTCATAGTTGGGGATGATGATTTCTCTATGCTCCAATAAAAAATAAGATTCCTTTTCATCGGCATAAATTTTCAAGGTATTATCTGCTGTTTCGGGGTTAATAATCCTTTTAAGAAGTTCATTTTTCTTTATCAGTTCTGCTGCATTCTGACCAATAATTTTTTCTGCATTCAAATCCATCAGCTGTGCTGCCAAATGGTTTAAAAACAGGATTTCGCCCTTTTCATTTAAACCAATAATCGCATCCTGCATTTGTGCAATAATGGCTTCAATACGCGATTTCTCGGATTTAATTTTGGATAGGTTACTGTTTTCCCATTCGTTCAATTTAACCACCATGCCATTGAAAGCGTCAGCCAGTTCGGTAAACTCATCGTGATTTTTAAAATGGAGCCTTTGTTTATAATTTTTTCTGCTGATTTGTTTAATAGCAGAACTAAATTCAGCGAGCGGGTTGGCAACGAAACCGGGGAAATTAACGATGAATGTAAAAAGGATTAAAAAACTCAAAACTGCCGCAATTGAGATGTATAAATTTGCGCTTGCAGCTGCTGCGTTCGCCATCTCGTTTTTATCGTAAATGGCTTTCATGTTCACTGCTTCAATGTTTTGAAGTGCCGAGCGAAGATTTTTGATGCTATTTTCCTTTATCCCTGTAGCGGATGATTTTAGTGCTTTGTATGTGTTTTCCAACTTTTGAAAGGCCATCTTTTCTCCATTCTCTGTGAGGTTAGTGCCTTCGTTTCTTAGATTTTGTTCAAAAACCTGTGCCGCTTTGATCGATAATGGAAATGTGTTTTCATCGATTATCTTCCGCATGGTGCTAACATATTTCAGCGATTTATAATTGTCTTTCAAAATGATTTTCGATTTATCTGAAAGCTCATTCAGGAAGAATAAGGCAATCAATCCGAAGGATAGAACGATTATAAAGAGAAACCCGAATCCGAGGCGAAGCTTGGTTTTAATTTTCATGATGATTTTGTTTTTTAACCGCAAAGAGCACAGCGTTTTTCGCAAAGAAACGCAAAGCCATGGGTTTAAGATTGGTTTTTATGGTTAATGTTTTGACCGCAAAGAGCGGAGAGTTTTTCGCAAAGGGACGCAAAGCCATGGGTTTAAAATTGGTTTTTATTGGTTAATGTTTTGACCGCAAAGAGCGGAGAGTTTTTCGCAAAGGAACGCAAAGCTATGGGTTTAAAATTTCATTTTTATTTTCCATTGTTGATGTTTTATCACAGAGAATGTGGAGTTCTTCACAGAGGGGAAGGAGAGAATTTATGAGCGCAGTAAAAAAATCTCCGCTTTTATCTCTATACCATTTCTCTGTTCACGCTGCAGTTAACTTCTTCAACTTAGCGCTCTTCGCGCCTTTCTTTCCGCTCTTTGCGGTTAACGCCTAAGAAAGTATCACTAAATCAATCTCCTTAGCCGCTAAATTACGCAACAGTTGATTAAATATCGCCGTTCGCATCATAATCTGAAATATATTTAAATGTGGCTTACCGATACAAATGGTGGTAATTTCTTTTTCTACTGCCATATCAATAATCGTTTGTGTAATGTGATTGCTTTTTATTTTAATTACTTCGGCACCTAACTCTGTAGCCAGCTTAAAATGGTTAATTAGATACCGTTGCTTATCAAGTTTAATTTTATCGAAACTTTCGGCATCGCTTTGCACATATAAAACAACCCACGGAGACCTGTAGTAAGAGGCTAATCTTGCTGTTTTTCTAATCACTCCAGCTGCTGTTTCGGCATTAGATGAGATACATGCTAAAAATCTTTCGGTTCTGAGTTTGATGGATTTGGGGATCTCGATCTGGATTTTCCGCTCTACCTGATGTACCACCTCTTTCAGCGCGAGTTCCCTCAGCTGTAGTATTTTATCGGACTGAAAGAAGTTGTTTAAGGCATTTTCAATTTTCGACTGATCATAAATTTTCCCTTCCTTCAAACGTGTCACCAGCTCATCGGCAGTTAGATCAATATTTACAATTTCATCTGCCAGTTCTAATATTTTATCAGGTATCCTTTCGGTAACATTTACGCCCGTGATGTGCGCTATTTCCTCATTAATACTTTCCAGATGCTGAATATTTACCGCAGATATCACGCTGATGCCAGCTTCCAGTAAATCAAAAACATCCTGCCAGCGTTTTGCATTTTTGCTGCCTTCAGCATTGGTATGCGCCAACTCATCCACCAGCACAATTTCCGGATGCCGATTCAGAATACCTTGCAGATCCATTTCATCTATTGCCTTTCCCCTGTAAAAAATATTTTTTCTGGGAATTACGGGTAACCCGGCAACCAAAGCCTCAGTTTCTGCTCTTTTATGTGTTTCTACATAACCGATGCAAAGATCAATGCCATTGCGCAACAAAGCATGAGATTCTTGCAGCATCCGATAGGTTTTACCCACACCAGCACTCATTCCAATGTAGATTTTGAGTTTTCCCCTGTGTGATTTTTTAATCAGCTCGAGAAACTTTTTAACCGAATCGTCTTTTTGTTGCATTGATATTTTTTTTAGCCACGGAAACACAGATTGACTGTGATTTCCGTGCTTTCGTGGCAATATTTTAAAACGCTATAGCTATGCTTGTTGTCAAGGTTGTATTTGCGTTCACGGAATTGTTCGCTCTTGCAAAAATTTTATCCTTGCTATCGTAAGTTTTACCCTCCAAACGGATTACCGCATTTGGAATTGGAGCGTAGTCGACGTTCAGGGAATAACCTTTTGTTTTAAATCCATTAGGTGTTCCGCTAGAAATAAAAATACCATTTTTATCTTCATAATATTCGAATCGGCCCGCAACAGCCCATTTTGGTGCGAATTTATATTGCGCAATGGCTACTGGTGATAAAACTTCATTTTTATCGCTGCTCCCTTTTACTTTCTGTTGCGTTCCATAGTCAAAGCCCATTGTTAATCCGAATTTTTCGGTAACTTGAAAGACGCCATAAATATTATGATAGAAACGGTTTACGCGAACAGAATCGACACCCTCAGTACCTAAGTAATTGCTGTAATTCACAGTGATTTTATCTGTTGGTTTCCAGGTCAACTGCATTCCGCCAGCAGGCTTGTTATTGCCATCTATACGGGTTATTTTTTGCCACCCATTTAGGTAAAGCAATGTTGCGGTAAGTTTGCCATCTTTAGTAACGTATGTAATTTTAGCTCCTGATTCATAATAAGGTGTATTTTCTGAAGAAATGTTTCGGGTTAATACCCAGCAATCTTTAGAAATGGCACTTTCGAAACCGATGTGTGATGAAAAGATACCGGCATCAATCCACAGGTTTTCTGATTTCGATAATTTTACTCCGGCATTTGCTTCGAAAATATTTTTCAAAACGCCAGGTTCTGCTGATAAATTGGCATTCGCATAGGTTCCAGCCATTACAGCCAGGTTTGCACGGATTGATCCACTCTCATAGGCAGCTTTAACGAATCCTAAATTGAGGTTAACTTCATTGGTACGGTTATGTGAATAAATAAAACCAGGGCGATTGTGATCTGATGGTTTGTTGAAATCATAACCATAGTACGTTTCCAGATAGCCAGAGAATTTAACTTTAGGCTGGTCTTGAGCGAAGGCGCTTAACGTTGCTGTTAATATAGTACTAAAAATAAATAGTTTTTTCATTTTGATAAAGTGATGTGCTTCGGGATAATTTTATTTTTTGGTCGTAATTTCGACCTTAATGGAGAAATCTTTTCAGAAAGCATATAGTAACCTCAAAGGTTTCTCCATTTCGCTGCGCTCCAGTATAAATGCTGGGGGGACTAAAAACTGTAAACTGCTAATTGATTACAAATTATCCAGTGCTAAATTCAATTTCAATACATTTATGGATGATGGTCCAAACAAGCCAATTAGTGGTTTTATGGTATTCATTGCCACCAATTCTTTTACTTTTTGTTCGCTGATTTTTCGTGCTTTGGCTACTCTTACAATCTGAATGGCCGCACCCTGCTCAGAGATATTTGGGTCTAAACCACTTCCAGATGCTGTAACCATATCCGCTGGAATTTCAGATTTTTTTAATCCCGGATTATATTTTAAAATGGTGTCAATTCTGGATTGAACATCTTTTAAGTAATCGGGATTAGAGGGGCCTTTGTTTGAGCCGGCAGAACCCGCGGCATTGTAGTTTACGGCAGATGGTCTGCCCCAAAAATATTCTGGTTTGGTAAAGGATTGACCAAGCAACGCATAGCCAATTGTTTTTCCATTTTTAATGACTTTTTCTCCGCTACCGTTTCCTTTAGAAAGTTTGCCTGCAAGGGCAATACTGATTGGGTAGATGATGCATAACAATACGATTAAAACCAAGGTTAAGCGGATAGATTGTATGATGTATTTTTTCATGATATTATATTTTAATTATTTGTGAGCGGAAACAGGGCAGCGGAAATAGGTGGCCAATATGATGCATTTTTTGTATTCAATATTCGACTTTATGTCTATTTCCTATTCTTCATTTCCCGCTTTCTTTTTATATTCTAAACCAATAATCCAATTACCAGATCAATTAATTTGATCCCGATGAATGGTGCGACAACGCCCCCGATTCCGTAAATAAATAAGTTTCTGCGAAGCAAAGCCGTTGCCCCGATGGGTTTGTAAGCTACACCTTTCAAAGCCAATGGAATTAAGATCGGGATGATGATGGCGTTAAAAATTACCGCGGACATAATCGCACTTTCGGGCGAATGTAAACCCATAATGTTTAAATGCTGCAATGCCGGAATTGAGGCAATAAACAAGGCAGGAACAATCGCGAAATACTTGGCTACATCATTAGCAATCGAAAAGGTAGTAAGGGTTCCCCTTGTAATTAGCAGCTGTTTACCAATTTCAACTATTTCAATTAATTTGGTAGGGTCGTTATCCAAATCAACCATATTCCCTGCCTCTTTTGCAGCTTGAGTCCCGCTATTCATGGCCACGCCAACATCAGCCTGTGCAAGCGCTGGAGCATCATTTGTACCATCACCCATCATGGCTACCAATTTCCCTAAAGCCTGCTCATCTTTAATGTAATTCATTTTATCTTCGGGCTTTGCCTCTGCAATAAAATCATCTACACCTGCTTTTTCAGCAATGTATTTGGCCGTTAAAGGATTATCGCCAGTAACCATTACGGTTTTAACCCCCATTTTCCTCAAACGTTCGAAACGTTCGCTAATGCCGGGTTTGATAATATCCTGCAATTCGATAACCCCTAAAGCCTTCTCATTTTCTGAAACCACTAATGGTGTTCCGCCGTTGGTGGCGATGGCTTTAACATGGTCTTCAATATCTGAAGGAAAAATATTTCCAGCCTTTTCAACAATGTTTCTGATGGAATCAAAAGCCCCTTTTCTAATTCTTCTACCATCAAGGGTATCTAATCCGCTAGAGCGGGTTTCTGCAGTAAACTTGATAAATGTAGAACCAGCTGGAGTTCCTGCGTTTTTAAAACCCTGTTCTGCTGCTAATTCAATAATCGATTTTCCTTCCGGGGTTTCATCAGCTAATGAACTTAACACACAGGCATCGGTAAAATCTTTAATGATTACATCAGCAGTAGGATAGAAGTTGGTTGCTTTACGGTTCCCGATGGTGATGGTTCCGGTTTTATCCAGAAGCAAAACATCTATATCACCAGCAGTTTCTACCGCTTTACCAGATTTGGTAATTACATTCGCCCTTAATGCCCTGTCCATCCCGGCAATGCCAATGGCGGATAATAACCCTCCGATGGTGGTTGGAATCAGGCAAACAAACAAAGAGATTAATGAGGCAATGGTAATTGGGGTATTAGCATAATCTGCGAAAGGTTTAAGCGTTACGCATACAATGATAAATACCAGTGTAAAACTAGCCAAAAGGATGGTTAAGGCGATTTCGTTTGGTGTCTTCTGACGCGATGCGCCTTCAACCAAAGCAATCATTTTATCCAGAAAGCTTTCACCTGGAGCAGTACTTACTTGTACTTTGATTTCATCTGATAAAACCTTTGTTCCACCAGTTACCGATGATTTATCGCCACCAGATTCTCGGATTACAGGGGCAGATTCTCCGGTAATGGCCGATTCATCGATGGTTGCAATGCCTTGAATAATTTCTCCATCTGTTGGGATGGTATCGCCTGTTTCGCAAACAAAAACATCGCCTTTTTTTAACTGATTGGACGAACGGATTTCTATTGTACCATCTTCCAAAAGTACTTTAGCAGGTGTTTCTTCTCTTGTTTTACGTAAGCTATCTGCTTGTGCTTTACCTCTTGCTTCTGCAATTGCCTCTGCAAAATTGGCAAACAATACTGTTAGTAAGAGCACCAGAAAGATGAAGAAATTATATAACGGAGAACCTTGTCCGCTGTGGCTGAAAGAATACACGGTAACATAGGCCATAACCACTGTTCCGATTTCAACAGTAAACATCACCGGGTTTCGAACCATTACCCGTGGGTCTAATTTGATGAAAGATTGTTTTAATGCAGTTTGCATTAAAGCAGGTTCGAACAATTTATTATTGGGTTTCATTTTTTATGTTTTAAAGTGATTTCAAGATTAAAATGATTTCACAGATTTGTTTTGCAGTTTGTCATTCTGAGCTTGTCGAAGAATTAGTGCATTTTGACAAGCTCAGAATGACATTTTGATTTATTTTAGAATAGTAAAGTATTCCGCTAAGGGCCCTAAAGCCAAAGCAGGGAAGTAAGACAATGCGGTTAATACTAAAATCACAGCGAAAGTCATCAGCGCAAATGTTTTGGTATCGGTTTTAAGTGTTCCTGCAGATTCTGGAATAAACTTTTTGCTGGCTAGCAAACCTGCAATTGCGACTGGGCCGATAATCGGTAAGAAACGACCAAGGAAGATAATTACGCCTGTTAAAACATTCCAGAAAACATTATTGTCACCTAAACCTTCAAAGCCAGAACCATTGTTGGCGTTAGAAGAAGTAACCTCGTAAAGCATTTCGGAGAAGCCATGGAACCCGGGATTATTTAACCATGCTTTCGGTTGAACAGCCCAGGCTGCATCGCCGTGGTTGGTAAAAACGTAAGTGGCGATTGCTGTTCCAGCCAGGATTAAAAACGGACTTAATAAGGTAACGATGGCAGCAATTTTGATTTCCCTGGCCTCTACTTTGTGACCTAAAAATTCTGGTGTTCTGCCTACCATTAATCCTGAAATAAATACGGCAATAATCAGGTAAACAAAATAATTTAACAAACCAACGCCACAGCCACCATAAATTGCGTTAATCATCATGGCGAGTAGCTGCCATAAGCCTGTTAATGGCATCGTACTGTCATGCATTCCGTTTACCGACCCTGTTGAAATCACGGTGGTTAATGTGCTCCAGTAAGCTGTTGCTGCAGGACCAAACCTTACTTCCTTGCCTTCCATGGCACCTGTAGTTTGCGAAATTCCCATTTTTGCTAAAGCCGGGTTGCCGCCTAATTCAGAGGTCAGGGTAGGAATCATCAACATTAATAAGCCAATCGTCATGACGCCAAAGATGGTCCAGGCTAACTTTTTTCTGCGAATGAAGTATCCAAAGGCAATAATCATTGCTATAGGAATGATAGTTTGCGCAATCATTTCCACCATGTTGGTTAAGTAACTTGGGTTTTCGAGTGGGTGGGCAGAATTTGCACCAAAATACCCACCACCATTCGTTCCCAAATGTTTTATGGCAATCATTTGTGCCGCTGGTCCGCGGGAAACATTTACGGTATCGCCTTGCATAGAAACGAATTGGTCTTTGCCTTCATAACTTGCTGGTGTACCATTAAATGTTAATATTAAGGCAATCACCATTGATAATGGCAATAATAAACGGGTAATTGCTTTCACAAAAAATTCCCAGAAGTTACCAAGTTGTGTGGCGGTTTTATCTCTGAAAGCTTTAAATAAAACTACAGCTGCGGCAATCCCCGTGGCAGCACTAACGAATTGCAAAAACATCAATACGAATTGCTGGGTGAGGTAGCTTACGCCGCTTTCGCCAGAATAATGTTGAAGGTTACAATTGGCTACAAAACTGATGATGGTATTAAAAGCCAAATCTGGCGTCATTCCTGGATTACCATCAGGATTAAAAGGTAGTTTATCCTGGAAAATCAAAATAAAAAAACCGTAAACCAACCATAGCATATTAATGGTAAGGAGGGCTTTTAGTTGTTGTTTCCAGTTCATCTGTTCTTTCACGTTGATGCCTGAAAGTTTGTAGATGATGTTTTCCAAGGGTTTCAAAAAATCTGTCCAGACTTTTTCTCCTGCAAAAACCTTTGCCAGATATTTCCCCAGAGGGATGGCGATAATTAAGGTGAGTAAAAATGTGGCAATGATGCCGGTTAATTCAGTGTTCATTTTTCTTTTGTAATGGAAATAGTCAGTTGAAAATGATAATAGCCGGAGTGTTATAGAGGTCTCCAAATTCTATTCTTTATTTACAAATTCTATTTTCTGAGTTAAAATTTTTCTGGTTTAATCAGTACGTAAATCATATAGATAAATACGGCGATTGCGATGATGAATAGTGCTAACATTTTCTTTAGATTTTTTCAAACCAATCAATAGAGAGGTAGATTGCCCAACAGAGCAGGATTAGAATTAGAAACAGGATAATTATCATAACTTATTGATTTATAAAAGGCCTGTTGCCAACTCTCGTGCCGTTGAAAAATACTTTTTTGTAAGTGCTTGATTTATTGCGCTTTGATTGTGTTTTTGATTGAAACCAAAGCTTCGGGCATAAAAAAACCCTTCCGTTTTGGAAGGGTTTTTATCATTTTGGAATGGATAAGAGAATATTGTAAATGACTTTCAGTTGTCTAGATGCCTGTTTGAATGTGGCTAATACATATCAATGATTATGCAACAATTGTTATTTATTTCATTGCTGCTTTATTTAACTTTTATGCAAGGCAGATTTATAGTTTATTTAAGTTAGCTAATTGGCTCTGAAGCCAACTCCAGACTTCGAACTCAAAACTCAAACCCCACTTCTAAAACTTCCCTTTCTGATTTAACAATGCGAAATACTTATCTAAATTTACACCAAGAGATTTTTCCATTGAAGCTTTAAAATCTGCTGGTGTTGGATGTTTGTTTTTCCAATCTTTAAAATAATCCTGAAATGCTTTGTCGAATTTTTCCTTTCCGATTTGCGATTGCAACAGGTATAACCATAATGCTGTTTTGGCATAAGAGATTAGGCCATACTCTTCTGAAGTTTTGAAGTCTGCCGCAGGCGTTTCGATTGCAGATTCCATTGGTACATTAGATAATGCTCCATAAATGCTGGCTAAAAACTGATCGGTAGGTAAAGCTTTAATTTTTTCGGGAATGGCATCACCGAAAATAGAATTCGATTTGTATTTCTCTGCTTCGTACCTAAACTGATAGAAAGTATTGAAGCCTTCATCCTGCCAGGTATGGATTCTTTCATTACTGCCAAGCATACTCATGAACCAGTTATGGCCGACCTCATGTGTAATTACGCCATCCAATGTTTCCTTCTTTGCATCCGGGCTGGTAATTAATGTAATCGTTGGATATTCCATCCCACCGCTGGCATTATTTTTTGGTCCTTCAATGGCCTGTACTACAGGGTATTCATATTCACCAATCCACTGACTATATTTTTTGGTGGCATCTTTAATGTAATCGATACTATTTACCCAAAGCGTGTTTTTCTTGTTGTGATAATAGCTAAATGCATCAATAACTTTGCCCGATGCCAGTTGTACCGTATCATATTGAATCACCAGATCTTTATCCGCAAACCAGGCAAAATCAGGTACATTGCTGATGGAATAGGTAAGTGTTTTTGTCGCAGATTTTTGAGTAGGGCTGTAGATTACTGGTTGATTGTTGCGGTTGGCTGTGTTTTTCGAACCGATAGCTTTATAAGCTTTTAACTCATCTGCATTTTGGAGTGTGCCGGTTGCACCTACCACGTAAGCAGATGGAAGCGTAATGTTTACCTTGTAATCTGCATATTCACTGTAAAACTCACCCATATCCAGGTATGGGAATTCATGCCAGCCATTTCTATCAAATACTGCAGGTTTTGGGTACCATTGCGTCACCATAAATTCGGTATCGGCATAACCAGAACGTGAAAAATAACTCGGAAGCTGTACATTGAAATCAGTTGAAATGGAAATGGAATCTCCAGATTTTAATGGATTTGGCAACAGCACTTTAATAATATCAATGTATTCAGGATTTGGATGCGCTTCCGTTTTTGCTGCTTTACCATTAACCTTGAAGTTTAGTCCGTCGATACTGCCATAGGTTACGTTTTTCAGCTTTTCCTTACGGGAAGTGTCGTTCCTGATCTGTTTGAAAAGCGCCGTTGATTCACTTTTATAGGCATTTGGCCAGATATGAAACCAGATAAAATCGAGTGTTGAAGGCGAATTATTTTTATAGGTAATGGTTTCCGAACCCTTTAAGGATTTATTTTTATCATTTAAAGTGACATCAATGTTGTAGGTTAATTTTTGCTGGAAGTAATTTTCCTGGGCGAAGATGGAAAAGGAAAGTGTTGCTAATAATAAGGTTAAAATGTATTTCTGCATACTGATTATTTGATGGTATTGTATTTAAATTATTATAAGTATTTGCAAAGAACCTTTCACAAACACTCATTTTTAAACGATTTCGCAAACTATTTATTTCTATCGTATTGAAGTGCCGGATTACGGGCCTGATGCAAAATGGCAATGATTACGACCTGACTAAGTTTATCATTGATGATGAAATAGATGGAATAAGGAAAAACACCTGTATAAGCTGAACGGACGTTTTTATACTTGAGTTCGTAAATTTCAGGATTTTTCTGAATTCTGGCTATTGCTTTTTTAATCTCTTGTGCAAAGCGCTTTTCTAATCCCGGTTTTTTGTTTTTGTACCATTCTTTAGCTTCCCTTATATCTAATCTGACCTTATCTAAAAAATGTACACTAAAGTTCATTATTGATCGAATTCGTTCATTAACGCTGATAAAGGTTCAATTTTACTTGAATTTTTGGCTATTGATTGCAATCTAGAATCTAAAATTTCCTGATGCCATTCCGGTAAAGAAATATCAATTGATTCCACTTCTGGATACATGTTTTTAATCTTTTCCCAATCGTCAATAGAAAGTTGGACCGCGGTAATTTGCCCATCCTCATTTGATAAATATTGAATGCTCATATAACAAATTTAACAATTATTTCTTAAAAGACCTTTGCCTGATGCTGTTTTATACTTCTAAAATCCCGTATTCCTCTATTTTCCGGTAAAGTGTTGTCAGTCCGATTCCCAGAAGCCTCGAAGTTTCGGTTTTGTTGCCTTTGGTGTGGATCAAAACCTTTTGGATATGATGTTTTTCAACCTGCTGGAGATTAAAATCGTTTTGAAGCGGTGTAAGTTCAAAAAACTCTGACGGCAGGGCTGATAAGTTTAGCTCTTCTCCATCAGATAAAATCACCAGGCGCTCCATTACATTCTTCAATTCCCGGATGTTTCCCCGCCAATGATGTTTTTCAAAAATCTCCAGAATTTTATCATCGATGCGCAGTGAAGTCCGGTTGGATTTGATCGCAAATTCCTTTAAATAAAATTTTGCCAGAAGCGGAATATCAACCTTCCTTTCTCTCAAGGGAGGAAGCATAATGGTGAAAACCGAAAGACGGTAATATAAATCAGAACGGAACTTTCCAGCTGCTGCATCTGCTTTCAGGTCTTTATTTGTGGCTGCCAAAATGCGAACATTTACCTGCTGCGTATGCGTATCTCCAACTTTAATAAAACTTTGATTTTCCAGTACCCGCAAAAGCTTGGCCTGTAAATCGAGGTTCATTTCACCAATCTCATCCAGAAATAATGTTCCGCCATTGGCTTCTTCCAATAAGCCTTTTTTATCTTTATTTGCGCCGGTAAAAGCACCTGCTTTATAGCCAAATAGTTCACTTTCTAACAAATCAGGACTAAATCCGCTACAGTTTAAAGCCACAAAAGGCTTCGCCGCCCGCAGACTTTCATAATGAATAGATTGTGCGAAAACTTCCTTTCCTGTTCCGGTTTCGCCTAAAAGCAAAACGGTTGTATCCGTTTGGCTCACCCTTTTTGCTAAATCAATCGCTTCGTTTAACTTTTTCGATTGTCCGATAATGGTATTGAACTGATGTTTACCGGCAATCTTCTGTGATAATTCCGCTACACGCTGTTGCAGATTGGCTTTTTCAATGGCTTTATAGAGCAAAGGGATAATCTTATCGTTATCATCGCCTTTAACCAGGTAATCAAAAGCACCATTTTTAATGGCTAAAACACCATCAGAAATGGTCCCGTAAGCGGTTAAATTGATTACTTCCACATAAGGTTTCAGCAGTTTAATATCTTTAACCATGGCCACGCCATTTACATCAGGCAATTTCACATCGCTGATGACAATACTTACATCATTGTTTTTTAACAGCTTTAAGCCTTCTTTGCCGGTGGCGGCCTGTAAGGTTTTAAACCCCTCCAATTCTATAATTCTGGAAAGTAGACTGCTGATTTTTTTTTCATCATCAATGATGAGGATGATCCCGTTCATAGGTGTAATTTATAATGCAATATTAAAGATTTGAGATCGATTTTTTTTATTAAATTCTTCCATCATCACCAGAAAGTAATTTGTGTAGAAACAAATCGTTATCATATTCTTTTTCTACCTTTTTCGTTTCCAAATGCGCTAAATAAAACCATTTTAAGCATATTTGCTAGCCAAAGCAAATTCTAATGTTCAAAAGACTAACCCTTATATTCACCCTTTGTATTTTTGTAAATTTCTGTTTTGCCCAACAAGTTAGGCCAGCAAAATCTTCAGAAATTTACCGGGAGCTGAAAACGCTTAAGCATCTCCCGAAGGTGCTTTATCTGGCTGCCCACCCAGACGATGAAAATACAGGTTTACTTTCCTGGCTAATTAATGAGCAAAATGTAGAAACCGGTTATCTATCGCTGACAAGAGGAGATGGCGGACAAAATTTATTGGGTACCGAACAAGGTGCTGCCCTGGGTTTGATCAGAACGCACGAACTTTTAGAAGCACGTAAGCTGGATGGTGCACAGCAGTTTTTTACACGTGCCATTGACTTTGGCTTCTCAAAAAATATAGATTATACCTTTAAACAATGGGACGCAGATAGCATTACTGCTGATGTGGTTTGGGTAATTAGAAAATTCAGGCCAGATGTGATTATCTGTCGGTTTCCACCAACAGCTGCGGCCGGGCACGGACAACACGCGGCTTCAGCGGTAGTGGCAGAAAAGGCATTTAAACTCGCCGGAGATAAAACTGCTTTCCCCGGTCAGCTTAAATATGTTAATGTTTGGCAGCCCAAAAGATTGGTTTGGAATACTTTTCGTTTTGGCTCGGTAAATACCACAGCCGAAAACCAAATGAAAGCAACAGTTGGTCAGTATGACGCCCAATTGGGAATGGGTTACGGTGAGTTGGCTGGTTTAAGCCGGAGTTTACATAAAAGTCAGGGTGCAGGTACACAATCCGTAGCTGGGGTGAGAACAGAATATTTTACACCAGTTTTAGGCGATCCGGCTAAAGGTTCATTGTTTGATAGAATTCCCATGAACTGGTCTGAAAAAGGTGTGAATGATTTGGATGAATTGATCGATATTGTGCTTTTGTCTTTCGATTATAACCATCCTGATAAGAGTTTACATAGCCTGCTCATGTTGCGCAAAAAGATTTCGGAGTTGCAAGATCCAAACCTCAGAAAAGATAAATCAGCTGCAATTGATCATATCATTTTAAGCTGTACAGGTTTTATGGGTGAAGTGGTAACCAACCAGGCAGAAGCCATAGCAGGTAACAGTTATAATTTCCGTTTAAATGTGATTGCAAGATCTGCTGCTCCGGTATTGCTGGAGCAGGTAAACTGGATTAATCAGACTGATAATCTAAACCGGAAAGTTTCCGGAGATTCATTACTAACCATCGAACGTAAAATTCAAATTCCGGCAGGAGCAGCTTTAACAGAACCTTACTGGTTGGAAAAAACCGCAAAAAATGCCGCTACCTTTAGTGTAGCGAATGATACCTTAATTGGTTTAGCCGAAAACGAGTCTGTATTAAATGTTACATTGGCACTTAAAATCGGGACGGAGAAATTTACCGTGAAACTGCCGCTATCTTTTAAAAAGTTAGATCCGGTTAAAGGTGATGTGGTAGAGCAGCTCAGAATTGTTCCTGCGCTCGACTTAAGTTTTGCTGAGCCTGTTTATTTCGCTAAAGAGAAGGAGGGATTATCAGTTACTTTACGCTTAAAAGCTAATCAAAATATCAATTATGGAAGTGTAAGTTTCAAAATAGGAAACAGTACTCTCAAAACCTTTACCGGAATTAATTTGCCGGAAAATACCGTTACCATTAAAGATTTTTTAATTCCTGCGGAAGATTTATCGAAAATTAAAACCAGTCAGAATAAGCTGGAGGCGGTTTTTTCTGCAGAGAACAACGCTTTCAATAAAGGACAGGTATTGATTCAGTATCCTCATTTACCTTCCCTACAATATTTTGTACCGGCGGCTACCTGGCTGTTAAAAGGTGATGTAAAAGTCCTTGCTAAAAAAGTAGGTTATATTCAGGGTGCGGGCGATTTAATTCCAGGGTTTTTACGTCAGGCTGGTTTGCAGGTTGATGTGTTAACGGAAGCAGATATTCTTAATCCTTTAAAGCTTGCCACTTATGATGCTGTTGTAACCGGTGTCAGGGTAATTAACACAGAAAAGCGAATCAAAAACTGGCAACCTGCTTTAAAAAGCTATGTGGAAAATGGGGGAACTATTGTGATGCAATACAACACCACCCAGGATATGGCGCTAACAGATTTTGGTATTTATCCTTTTAGTATCAGCGGAAAAAGGGTTACTGAAGAAAATGCTGTAGTTAAATTCCTGATTCCAAATCATAAATTGTTAAACTATCCGAATAAAATTACTGCAGCAGACTTTAATGGCTGGGTGCAGGAGCGTGGGGCTTATTTTCCGGATAAATGGGATGATAAATATGAACCACTTTTTGAAATGAACGATACCGGAGAAGAGCCTTTAAAAGGATCAACGTTGTATGCGAAGTACGGAAAAGGTAACTTTATTTATTCGCCGTTGGCATTTTTCAGGCAGTTGCCTGCTGGCAATGTTGGGGCAACAAGGTTGTTTTTTAACTTTATATCGGCTGGTAAATAGGCATTTTAGTAGTAATAATTAATTCTTTTCATTAAATTTGAAATATGGATACTATGCGAATTGATATATTAAACCCTAAAGCTACCAGGCTTTTAAAAGACTTGGCTGCCTTAAATCTTATCGCAATTCAAGATACTTCTAAAAATGGTTTTGCAGATATCCTTAAAAAACTGAGGTCTAAATCTAAATCGGTCCCTACAATTGAAGAAATTACCAATGAGGTGGAAATAGTACGATTTAAGCGTTATGCAAAATCAGAAAAGTAGAATTATTATTGATACTAATCTTTGGATTAGCTTTTTAATTACTAAAGACTTCTCTAAACTCGACGAAATCATCTTTTCAAAAAAAGCTGTTTTAATTTTTAGCAAGGAATTATTAAATGAATTTTTGGAGGTGGTTAAACGACCAAAACTTCGCAGGTATTTTCAGATTCAAGATTTAGAAGAATTACTGGAAACAATAGACGAGTATGCAGAATTTGTTAAAGTTAAAACGGAGATAAATCTTTGCAGAGATGAAAAAGACAATTTTCTGCTTTCTTTAGCCGTAGATGGTCATGTAGATTTTCTATTAACTGGAGATAAAGATTTACTAATCTTAAACTACATTGAAAAAACTAAAATTACTATGATCTCCAGGTTTATGGAAGAAGATTTTATACAAATCGTGGAGAAATAACTTTTGTTGAAATAAATGAAAAATCAGCTCAAAAACTGGAACGCCTGGTATATTTTACTTGCACTCGCGTTGGTATTCCAGATAGTATTTTATTATTTTTTTACTAAATATTGGGCATGAGTACTATCGATTGGTGCGTACTCATTTTTACCTTATCAGCCGTTGTGGTTTACGGAGTTTTCATCGGCCGCGGCCAAAAAAGTAACGAATCTTATTTAAAAGCAGATAGTAAAATGCCCTGGTACATTGTGTTGCTGGGCATTATGGCTACACAAGCAAGTGCCATTACTTTTTTATCAGCTCCCGGGCAAGCCTATACCGATGGAATGCGCTTTGTGCAATATTATTTTGGTTTGCCATTGGCGATGATTGTGATTTGCATTACTTTCATTCCAATATTTCAAAGGCTAAATGTTTACACCGCTTATGAGTATTTGGAAAACCGATTTGATAAAAAAACAAGAGTTTTAACTTCTTTGCTTTTTTTGTTTTCCAGAGGCTTATCTACCGGGATCAGCATTTATGCACCGAGTATAATTTTATCAAGCGCATTAAACTGGAACATTTATTTAACAAATGTTTTAACCGGTGGGATTCTTTTAATTTACACCTATGTTGGTGGCGCCAAAGCCATTGCCCACACGCAAAAATTACAGTTTTTAATCATATTAGGCACCATAGCTTTTGCAGGTTACTTATTGGTGCAAAATATGCCAAATGGAGTTGGATTTAGCGATGCGCTTTATCTCGCCGGCAAATCCGGGAAACTAAATGTCATTACCACAGACTTCGATTGGAAAGATAAATACAACATTTGGAGTGGATTAATTGGTGGTTTTTTTCTGGCGCTTTCTTACTTTGGTACCGATCAAAGCCAGGTAGGGCGATACATCACTGCAAAAGATAATACCAATGCAAAGATGGGTTTATTGTTAAATGGTTTGGTTAAAATACCGATGCAATTTGCCATTCTTTTAATTGGTGCATTGCTGTTTGCTTTCTTTTCGTTAAAACCAGCACCCATTTATTTTAATGAGCGATCGTACCAATATCTAAAAGAAACAAAGCCAGAGCAGGCGGCAGTTTTTGAGAAGGAACATCAGGCTTTGGCTAAGAAATTCAATTATCAGTCTCAGGCTATCCTGGCACAAAGAGAAAGTCATTCACCTAACTTAAATACATCCATTGCAAATTTCAAAGCCACTCAAAATGATGTTAAAGCATTACATGGCAGGGTGGAAGAGGCTATTAATCAATCTAATTTCAATGCAGAAAAAACAGATACCAATTATATCTTTCTCTATTTTGTAAAGAGTACGTTGCCCGTTGGGATGATAGGATTATTATTTGCAGTAATTTTTCTGGCAAGTTGGGGCTCTATTTCTGCAGCGTTAAACTCATTGGCATCTTCCTCATTAAAGGATGTACATTTAATTTTCAGTAAAAAGGAAATTGATGATGCAACAGAATTGAAATATAGCAGATTGCATACCCTGGCCTGGGGGATATTTTCTATCGCAGTAGCCATGTTCGCCACACAAATGGGTTCGCTGATTGAAGCCGTAAATGTGTTGGGTTCACTTTTCTACGGACCAATTCTGGGTATTTTCCTGGTGGCATTTTATTTTAAGAAGATAGATGGTGCTCTGGTATTTATTTCTGCCATCTTATCAGAAATTGCCGTAGTTGCCGTTTATGAATTCGATATTGTCTCTTTTCTCTGGTTAAATGTAATCGGAGCGGCTGCGGTAATCATTTTTTCGACTTTAGGATTATTATTTTATCGCCCCAAAGCACTAAATTCGTAAAGTCAAAAAACAACAAAAACAAATAATTATACTAATATGAAAACGATCATTAAATCTATTACATTGCTTTTAACGGCAATAACGGTCTCAACCAGTGCAATGGCACAGGAAGCTCAGCCAAAACCAAGTCCGGCAGCTACTGCAACCGGAAAAGTAAAAGGGGCAACCATCACCATCAACTACAGCAGTCCGGCAGTAAAAGGGCGTAAAATTTTTGGCGGCTTAGAGGCATACGATAAAGTTTGGCGTGCAGGTGCAAATGAAGCTACAGTTTTTGAAACTGATAAAGATATTATGGTAGAAGGAAAACCATTAGCAGCTGGAAAATATAGTTTCTTTTTAGTTCCTAAAGAAAGCGGAACCTGGACAGCTGTTTTTAACAAAGAGCCAAAACAATGGGGTGCTTATAAATATGAAGAAGCTAAAGATGCTTTACGTGTTGATGTTAAAGTAAAACCATTAAAAGCGACTCAAGAGCGTTTAGTCTACAAAATCACTAAAGCAGGTTTCTCTTTAGATTGGGATAAGGTTTCTGTTCCTGTATCAATTAAATAAGAAAATTACAATCATTTTAAAAGCCATTCCGATTTCGGAATGGCTTTTTTGTTGCCAGATGTATTTGTAAAGAAAAGATAACATAACCCTAACTTCATTCTAAAATATTATTTTAGTCAGATATTAAAACCACATAATGAAAATTTTTATCCGACTAATGTCCTGCCTGCTGCTTTCTCAGTTAAACGTTTTAGCTCAGCAAAGTAAAGACAACTTCTCTATTAATGGAAAGCAACCTGTAGCGTTGGTTAATGTATTTTTGGGTTCTTCAGGAGATCATGGTCAAATGTCACCTGCAGCTTCCTATCCATTTAGCATGTTGAGTATCGGGCCGCAGACTTATCCAAAAACGCATACGGGTTACGAGCACCTGGCCAAGAAATTTGAAGGCTTTACACATAACCGTTTTGAGGGGGTAGGTTGTCAGGGTTCTGGAGGAAATATACTAATTAAGCCTTTTCTAGGTGATGATCCTTCGAAAACAGAATTGTTGAAAGTTACAGAAAAGGCTAGTCCGGGTTATTATGCGGTAGGTTTTGAGAACAAAATAAGCGCCGAATTAAGTGTTCTAGGTAATGCCGGAAAGCATGTTTATCAGTTTCCAAAAGGCAATAAGGGTTTTTATCTGGATCTAAGCTATGCTTTTAATAATGCGTTTGTGGATGAACAGCATCAGATTAAAGGTAATACGGTTACCGGATGGATTACCTCCAAAACGACCTGCAGCGTCGGGAAATATAAAATCTATTATTCGCTATCTGTAGTAGATGGAGTCTCGTGGAAAGATAATGGCAATCATCAGTTGGTGCTGATGCTTCCTGAAGACGCTGTTGTTGCAGAAATTAATGTGGCCTTATCGTCTGTCAGTGCAGAAGCGGCAGCATCAGCAATTAACAAAAACTCATTTGATCAATTTAAATTGCAAAGTGCGATAGATTGGAACCGGAATTTAAAAAAGATTGAAGTGAAGGGCAATGTAACAGATGCGAGGTTGTTTTATTCGCTCTTGTACCGCACCATGCAATCGCCATACGTAATTTCGGAGAAGAACGGGCAGTATAGAAACACGAAAGGAGACCTTAAGAAAGATAAACAAGTGCATTATAATGGATGGGCCATCTGGGATAATTACCGCACTCAATTGCCTTTGTTATCTCTCATTAATCAAAGTGAATATGCAGGAATGGTATCATCGATCGCTGAACTATACGAGTCGGGCAAAAAGGATTATGCGGGGCAGAATGAGCCTTCCAATACCGTCCGTTCTGAGCATGCCATTGTGGTGCTTTTAGATGCTTACCGGAAAGGTTATCCGGTTGATTTCAAAAAAATAGCAGACTCGCTGGTTAAGGAAGTAAATGGTTTGGATTATAAATCGCCGGATAAAGCTTTAGAAACAAGTTATGATCATTGGGCTTTAGCAGAGATATTTGCCATTTTAAAAAATAAAGAGCGGGCTGATTTTTATAAAAATAAGGCTTTGGAATACCGGAAATACTGGAATAAAGATTTCAAAGATTTAAATAAGAATGATGTAGACCGGATGCAGGCCCGGGGTTTATATCAGGGAACCATCTGGCAATATCGCTGGTTTGTACCTTATGATGTTAAAGGATTAATAACGCTAGATGGTGGGGAAGAAGCTTACCTCGCTCACCTTGATGAATTTTTCGCCAAAGATTTATATAATCATGCCAATGAGCCTGATTTGCAGGTACCATTGATGTATAACGTTACCCGGGCGGGTTACAAATCTCAATATTGGATGCATCAGTTAGCTGCAGATACGGTAATTCAGAATTATTTTAATGATAATAGTCGGGGGATTGGTTCTTACATCGGAAAGATTTATAAAAATGAGCCGGAAGCCTATTTAAGAACAATGGATGATGATGCCGGAGCCATGAGTGCCTGGTATGTTTTTACGGCCAGTGGGTTTTCTCCGGCCTGCGTAGGGTGGCCAGTGTATTATTTGAATGTTCCTCTGTTCCCTTCTTTAACTTATAACTTACCAAAAGGAAGAACTTTCAAAATAGAAACAGAAAATTTTGACCTGAAAAATAAGTATATCCAGGCTGTATTTTTAAATGATAAACCATTCAAAAGGAATTACATTACGCAGGATGAAATCAATGCGGGTGGTGTATTAAAAATTGTTTCTGCCGCAGAGCCTGTTAAAGTTTCTGATACGGAGAACTGGATTTCATCCATTGAAAACTAATTATAAAAATTATGTTGAGATGGCAAACATATTTTTAATAGGCATGTTATTCTGATATAAAATTTATTAACATGGCCCCATTAAAAATAAGCGAAGAACAGCATGCTACGTTGAGCAATAAAAACACCTCAGAATTATTAAACGATCAATCATTGGAATTACACCCGGAGGCTTATAAAGTTAAAGGTCCTTCACCAGAAAAAATGCAGAGTGTATCATCATCTTTAAGATCATATGCGCACGGTTTATACGGGTTGTTGTAGATTTCTCATAACAAAATAGAAATGTCTGCTTATCACTAAGCGGACATTTTTTTTAACCTGAATTTTTGACATTGATGAAGAAGCAAATTCTATTCGCAATACCCGGGCGTTGGCGCACTAAGACTGCCGCAGTATCTTTTGTAGATAGAATCTTTAATAAACTTAGTTTTCCCCACAAGAATTAAAGTTGTCAAAACTTTGCATCGACTTACAATTCAGCTTTGACAACTTACCAGCGATTTTGATCTTAAAGTTGTCAAAACTTTAATCAGCTTATATGATATAAAAAAACCGCTCTGAGATTATTCAGAACGGTTTTGACTAAATTTTTAATTTTTCTTAGAAAGAATAACCAACCGAGAAACCTAATACGCGGTTAGTTAATTTGTTATCGTTGTTATTTGCTCTTCTGTCTTTTGGTGTTAAATCTGTAAGACCTAAACCATAGTTAGCACCAACAGAAATACCTGAATTTAAGCGGTAAGCTAAACCAAAATTAGCGCCAAATTCTGTGCTGCCATAGTTTTTATCAGTTGCACTACCAAAAGATAAGTCATTTTCACCTGAACTTGTGATTGTTGAACTTGAGTTATTTGTATTATTAACCGCAGTAGCAGTAGATTCTAATTTGTTTTTTCCAGACACGTTGAAACCAATGTACGGACCAGCGCTGATTTGAATCGCTCCTGCATCACCAGTAGGGATTCTAAATACTGCATTAACTGGAACCTCAATAGTCATTAAACTAGTTTTATTGCTAGAAATTGTTGTAGTAGTAATATTCGCAGCCGTTACAACATTTGTCGACTCGAACTTTGCACCCTTATTTTGTAAGGAAATTCCCGGTTGGATGAAGAAGTTGTTTCCCACACCAAAATCTGCAAATGCGGTAACATTGAAACCAACGTTATCTTTTACATTGTCGTTAAAGGCTTCATTATTTCCACCACTAGTGTGGAATCTTGCCAAGTTAACCCCTGCTTTAATTCCGAATCTAGCATCCGAACCTGTCATTGTTGTTGTTTGTGCGAAAGCACCTGTTGCCATTAATAATACTGATGCACTTAATAATAATTTTTTCATGATATTTTTTCTTTTAGGTAAAGAATCTTGTTTAAAATTTAAGGTATAACCTATTGTTAATTACCAGCCTCAATTCCAAAAGCTGTGCCAAAGTCTTTAACTCACTAATAAATCCGGCACTAATGAATTGGCTATCAGGTTCTTTTTTTAATAAATTTTGTCAGAAATAGCAGATTTGCTTTTCTTTAATACCGGGTTGTAAATTGTATACAAATCAGGAATCTATTGAAAAGCGAGCGCTTTTCGACTCATAAACCAACTTTTAGCGGGTTAGTATTTAATAACAGTTTCTAGTCTTAACTAATTTTTTAACAGAAAAACGAATTTGAAAACTGATTAAATATGACATTCCATCAATTTTTATAGTGATGATGTGATTTAAGTTTTCTGAGGTTTTTTCTTCGCTGCCGGAAAAAGTACATTATTTAAGATTAAGCGGTACCCCGCAGAATTAGGATGTAAATTTAAGTCTGTTGGAGGATCGCCAACTGCGTGCTGATAATCTTCAGGATCATGGCCTCCATAAAATGTAAACTGTCCTTTACCAATCTCTCCATGTAAGTACCTCACTTCCGCAGCACCTTTATTTTCACCCAATACCGTTACACTTGGTTTAACTAAACTTTTTTTAAAGGCAGTGGTTTGTCCCATAAAGCCCTTAATTACCTTATCATGGTTTTGGGTAAGCATACTAGGAACCAAGTCCCATTTTGCAGAAAAATCAAACAAGGTAAAATAATCGTTCGTTTGGTTAAGTGTTCTAAACTGGGTAACATCAATATCCGAAAATTCGTAATTCATCGGATTGTTATCCAGCTTAAAATTTTGAAAAGCCAATGTTTTATTAAAGTCTAATTTTGCCTGTGCATTTGGATCAGCAGCATCACCATCAAACATCTGTGCACAAATATCTACGCCGTCAGCGGCTAGAGCAATGTCAAAACTATCCGTTCCGGAGCACATGGCAAACATAAAGCCACCTCCGGCACAATATTCTTTAATGTGTTTCGCAACAGCAAGCTTCATTTCAGAAACCTTTTTGAAACCCAGGCGATTTGCTAACTTTTCCTGATTTTTCACATCTTCCTGATACCAGGTTGCATACCTGAAGTTAGACCAGAAACGACCATATTGCCCGGTAAAATCTTCATGGTGAAGATGTAACCAGTCGTATTTACTGAGTTTATCATTGATAATATCATCATCATAAATCACCTCATAAGGAATCTCAGCATAAGTGAGTACCAGGGTTACGGCATCGTCCCAGGGCAATTTACTTTTAGGAGAGTAAACCGCAATTTTAGGTGTTTTCTCCAGCTTAACCATTTCCATGTTTACTGACGGGTCACTGATCTCGTTTAAAAGATTCACTACTTTACCATCAGCCATTACTTCATAAGAAACACCTCTGATTTTTAATTCATCCTCAACACTTTTATTGTACTTGATCAGAAAACTTCCGCCCCGATAGTTTAAAAGCCAATCTACTTCTACCTGTTTACTGATCGTCCAGTAGGCAATTCCATAAGCTTTGAGGTGGTTTTTCTGATCTTCGTCCATATAAATTAATAGGGAAGAAGCCCGAACACTGAGTGCGCAAAACAGACAAAACAATAGGATATAATATTTCTTTCTCAAAATGACCTCGCTTAAAATACTAAAATACCTCATTTAAACTGTTTAGAAAAATTTAATAATATCAGATGTAATACTATTTTGTTATTTTTGCCTTTTACTTTAAAAAATGAATTGTTTTTTAAGGCGTTAAAAATTAAATTTAGTACCCAAAATTGATATGAGTAAAGCAATAATAAAAACCGAAAAAGGTGATATGACTGTTGAGTTCTTTGAAAAAGATGCTCCAAAAGCAGTTGCAAACTTCAAAAAATTAGCGAATGAAGGCTTTTATGATGGTGTAACTTTTCACCGTGTAATTCCGAACTTCATGGTTCAAACCGGTTGTCCGAATTCAAAAGATCCGGCTAAAGCACATTTGGCAGGTACAGGTGGCCCGGGCTATAAAATAGATTGTGAATTAGATGGTGAAAATCAATATCACGATCGTGGTGTATTGTCAATGGCTCACGCTGGTCGCAACACTGGTGGTTCTCAGTTTTTCATCTGCCATAGCAGAGCAAACACAGCACACTTAGACCGTAACCATACTGTTTTTGGTAAAGCTATCGAAAATGTTGATCTTGTGGATGATATCCGCCAGGGAGATAAAATTGTAGGAATTGAAATAATCGAAGATTAAAACGCGTTGAGCGTTTGGCAATAAGTGGTTTAATCCGCTAAACTCCAACCGCTAACCGCTTAACAAAATATTATGAATTTAAGAGGAATTGTTGCCGTATCCGGCAGACCAGGTTTATTTAAACTGGTTGGACAAAATAAAGTGGGTTACATTTTAGAGGGTTTAGATGCTCAGAAAACTAAAGTTGTAGCCAATATCACCAATACAAAATTAGCTTCGTTAGAAGATATTACGGTATATGGTGAAGATGAAGAAATCAAATTATCAGAGATCTTCGCTAAAATATCTGAGAAAGGTACTACACCAGATTTAAAAGGTGATTTACGCACTTATTTTTTAGAAGTTGCCCCTGGTCATGATCAGGAAAAGGTTTATGCTTCTGATATGAAGAAAATTATTACCTGGTACAACCTGCTAAAAGATTTACCTTTATTTACAGAAGAGACTCCGGAAACTCCAGGTTCTCCTGCAGAAGTAAGCCTGGCTGAAGAAAAAGTTGCTGCTGATAAAAAGCAGAAATCTTCAAGTTCAAAAGGTTCGGCCAGTGCTAAAGCAACTACAAAAACTTCAGCGCCTGCTAAGAAAGCCAGCATGACCAGTAAGAAAGGCGTTTAAGCTTTTTGCTAAAAATTTTAGAAGCACCAGGCAGCCTGTCTGGTGCTTTTTCTTTAAAAGAAATAGTAAAGGATTGCCACAATTACCAGTGAGATGATAATACTAATCCATAACATTCTATTGTTGCCACTTTGATTACTTCTGTAGCGGTATTGGCGTTTATATTTATCTAACATGTCTTTTTTATTAAATGATGATTTTGGAATTCTAATTCCATAGTGCTTTTCGTACTAAATTTGGTTTTATATTTTAGGCATGATGGTAAGGTTCGCCCTTTAGGATGCTAAATCCACGGTACAATTGCTCCACAAAAAACAACCGGATCATTTGATGCGAAAAAGTCATGTCAGATAGGGAGATTAAACCATTTGCCCTTTTATAAATGCTTTCATCGAAGCCATAAGGCCCTCCGATAATAAAAATGAGGTGCTGCACACTTCCGATCATTTGCTTATTCAGGTAAGTTGAAAAATCAACTGAGGTGTACTTTTTGCCCTTCTCATCCAATAAAATAACAACATCACCATTATTAATTTGTTTGTGTAAGAGTTCTGCTTCCTTATTTTTTTGCTGTGCTTCACTCAGGTTTTTTACATTTTTAACATCCGGAATAGGTAGGAAACTGAAATTAATGTAATGCTTCAGGCGGTTAATATATTTATCAATCCCCTCGATCAAATACTTATCCTCGGTTTTGCCAATGGCTATTAAAGTGATCTTCATTTAATATTTTGTTATCTTTAGAGTTTTCCGCGAATCAAAGATAATGTTAAATACTCAAGCACAAATAATATCTGGCTACAGCCAAAAAATTACCGATGTAAGTGATCGGATAGATCAAACAAAAAAAACAATAGACCAGCTTTCTTTTGTACGGATAGGACTATTCCTTGCTGAGATTTTGTTTTTTGTTTTGCTTCTAAATTCTGCTGATGACGAATGGAGAACGCTTGTTCAGGTTCTATTAATCCTGCCTGTTTTTGTTTTTGCACTCATTGTAAAAAAGCAAAGTAAACTCGATCGGGAAATAGACTATCAAAAACAATTACTCTGGGTTTATCAAAATGAATGGAACGTGCTAAATGGCATTGCTAATGGTTATGATCATGGTAAGGCTTTCGAATCAGAAACGCATGCTTATACTTCAGATCTTGATATTTTTGGTCATGCCTCATTATATGGTTTATTGAATCGGTGTTACACCAGAAACGGAAAAGAATTATTGGCTAAAAACCTCGCTAATAAATCTTCTGGAGATCACATCCTGGCACGCCAGGAAGCGGTAAAAGAAATGCATACTAAAATTAACGATACATTTGATTTTAGGGCGAATCTTCACGGCCATGATGTAGAAAAGATTGAACAAATCAAATTGCAGTTGAAGTCGCAGCTAGGCGAACAGCTCAGTTTTGTAAGAAATAAGCTGCTGAAATTTTATGTTGCGGTTGTACCGTACATCTCCGGTGCAATTATTCTGGCTGCCATTTTTTTAAACAGTGCATTTTGGAATCTCCTTATTCTTTATCTTATCATTAACATTGGTTTTATTGTATTGCAGAATTCGAAGATAAATAAGGTGTTTTATAGTTTTGGTGGTGGATCGAATCTGCTAAATGGTTATGCCGAAGCCATTTTATGGACGGAGAAACACCAATGGACCAGCACTTATATTTCAGCTTTATTTAAATCTAAAACGCCGGCAAGTGTAGAAATAAAAAATCTATCCAGGATTATTCAAAGTTTTGATGCAAGATTAAATATTGTGGTAGGTACAGCGCTGAACGCATTACTTTTATGGGATTTAAAATGTTGTATTAGCCTTGATCGCTGGTATCAGTCATCATCAAAAGATGTAATTTCTGCATTGAACCACCTGGGCGATTTTGAAGAATTAATTTCCCTTGCTACTTTGGTTCATAATCAGCCGGCCTGGGTTTTTCCGCAAATTACCAATGAATTTACACTTAGTACAAGGGAGATTGGTCATCCGTTAATCTCTCCTGATATCAGGGTAAATAATTCATTCAGCCTGGAAAATCAGCCAACGGTGGATATTGTAACCGGATCAAACATGGCCGGGAAAAGTACCTTCCTGCGTACTTTGGGCATTAATATGGTTTTGGCTTATGTTGGTGCACCTGTGTGTGCCCAATCCATGAGTTTATCTGTTTTTTCGATTAACACCTACATGCGAATTAAAGATTCGCTGAATGAGAGCACTTCTACATTTAAGGCAGAATTAAATCGCCTGAAGATGATTTTAGATCATGTAGTTGCTGATAAAGATACTTTTGTTCTAATTGATGAAATGTTACGCGGAACAAATAGCCGTGACAAGTATTTAGGCTCAAAAGTTTTTGTAGAAAAACTGATTGCTGAGCGAACCCCTGCATTGTTTGCTACCCACGATTTGCAGTTGGCAGACCTGAAAAATGATCATGAAAAAACGTTGCGTAATTTTCACTTCGATATTCAAATTGCAGAAGGAGAGATGAAGTTTGATTATAAATTAAAACAAGGTCCTTGTTCTGCCTTTAATGCAGCAATTTTGCTTAAAGAAATTGGTTTATCGTTATCTTAACCTTTCAGACTGATGAGTTTTCTTCAGAAAACTTCCCGCGGAATTTAATTGTTAATGATTTCTTAATAGTAAACTTGCAACTTACGGTCAATCAATTGATAAGATGATCAAAGCAAGTGATTTTGGGAAAGATTTTTCATGGGGCGTAGCCACTGCGGCACCACAGATTGAAGGTGCTTCGCAGTTATATGGCAAAGGGGCATCCATTTGGGATACCTTTTCCGCAAGAAGCGGCAAAATTAAAAAAGGGCATAAACTTGATATTGCCTGTGATTTCTACCATCAATACCGGGAAGATATTGCATTGGTTAAACTTTTAGGTTTTGAAGTGTTTCGGTTTTCTATGGCCTGGACTAGAATTTTGCCCACCGGCAGGGGTGAGGTGAACCCGGAAGGAATCCGGTTCTATCACAATGTAATTGATGAGTGCCTCAAGCAGGGAATTGTTCCATACATTACCTTGTATCATTGGGATTTGCCCCAGGCACTCGAAGATGAAGGTGGCTGGACGAGCTTCAGTATCAATGCCGCTTTCAATTCGTTTGTTAGTATTTGTGCTAAAGAATATGGTGATAAGGTTAAAAACTGGTTGGTGTTGAACGAGCCATTCGGTTTTACCTCACTTGGTTATATGCTGGGAATCCATGCGCCGGGAAAGACTGGCTTAAGTAATTTCTTCCCCGCAGTTTTACATACCGCAATTGCACAAGCAGAAGGTGGAAAAATCTTACGTGCAGAAGTTAGTCAGGCTAATATTGGTACCACGTACTCTTGTTCAGAAATTATTCCCTATACGCAAAGCGACAACGATATTTTGGCTGCAAACCGGGTAGATTGTCTTATAAACAGATTATTTGTGGAGCCAGCGCAGGGTTTGGGCTTTCCCACGGCCAATTGGGATTTGCTGGAGAAATTTCAAATTGAATACGGAACCTGGCGTTTAAATGATCGGATGAAATTTGATTTCGATTTTACCGGCCTCCAGAATTACTTCCCCTTAACGATAAAATACAACGCCTTTATCCCTGTTATTCAGGCCTGGGAAATAAAAGCCAAAAGCAGGAAAAAGCCACATACAACAATGGGATGGGAAATTAATGCTGATAGTTTTTATCGGATTATTAAGCAATTCGCTGCCTACCCAAATATTAAAAACCTGATGATTACGGAGAATGGTGCAGCTTATCATGATAAACTTGCAGATGGTAAAGTAATAGATGCCGAACGGATTGAGTATTTCGAATTGTATCTCACTGCCATGCTGAAGGCGAAGAATGAAGGTATCAATATTACTGGCTATATGGCCTGGACGCTTATGGATAATTTCGAATGGGCAGAAGGATTTAATGCAAGATTTGGTTTGGTTCATACCGATTTTAAAACATTAGCACGAACGATTAAATATTCAGGATACTGGTGGCAGGAGTTTTTACGGAATTAATTTTGAGATTGATTTGCTTTTCAATCTAACAGATAAGCTGTAATATTGGGCTTGAAAAAATTACAAACAGGGGTGGCCTTCATCTATACAGATAGACTGATTTTAATTCCCTTCACTACAGAGATTTTAACGTCTATCGAAAATGATGAGGGGGCATTATTGAAAGCAAATAAACTGGTTTACAGCAAAGGATGGCCAGATGAAGACGCTCTGGAAACATTCCCGAAGATTAAGAGAAACCTGGCACTTGTTACGCTTCCGACTGGATTTGAATCATGGCTGATTGTTAAAGAGGATGGTTTAGCTATTATTGGTGATGCTGGTTTTAAAGGGCGGCCAGACCATGATGGTAGAATAGATTTGGGATATGCTATAGCCGCAGGCGAAAGAAAAAATGGTTACGCCCTGGAAGCTGCCGAAGGGCTGATGAATTGGGCTTTCCAGCAGCAAGGCGTGAGGGCTGTAACAGCAAGTTGTTTAAAGTCTAATGCCGGCTCGGCTAAGCTTTTGCAAAAATTAGCATTTAAAGAATTGAGCAGTGATACAGAAATGATTTACTGGTTGAAAAAGAGTTTCTGAAATTACTATCCAAATATGGGATACACTTAAACTCTTTTTTTATAAGGTTGCTGATGAGATTGCTTCGTCGTACCTCCTCGCAAAGACGATCACAAAAAAAAACCGTTTGAGTTAACTCAAACGGTTTTTCGATATATAGACTTTAGACTTCCGACTAAAGACTTTCTGGTCTCTTAAAGCGCCGCTTTTGCAGCAGCTTCAGCTCTGATAATGTTCAACGCACCACCAGCTTTAAACCAGTCGATTTGTTGTGCATTATAACTGTGGTTAACAGGGAACTGCTCTTCAGAGCCATCAGCATGGTGCAATACCAGGGTTAATGGTTTATCTGGTGCAAATTCTGTTAAGCCTAAGATGTCGATTTTATCATCCTCAAGGATTTTATCATAATCATCTTTATCAGCAAAGGTTAAACCCAGCATACCTTGTTTTTTAAGGTTAGTTTCGTGAATACGGGCAAAAGATTTTACCAATACTGCACGAACACCTAAGTGGCGGGGCTCCATAGCTGCATGCTCACGAGATGAACCTTCCCCATAGTTTTCATCACCTACTACGATTGCTCCAATACTAGCGGCTTTGTAATCACGTTGGGTTGCCGGAACAGGTCCGTATTCGCCTGTTAAGCTATTTTTAACATTATCTGTTTTATCGTTGAAGTAGTTTACTGCACCAATTAACATGTTGTTAGAAATGTTATCTAAGTGACCACGGAATTTTAACCATGGACCAGCCATAGAAATGTGATCCGTTGTACACTTACCTTTAGCTTTAATTAAAAGGTTTAAGCCTTTTAAGTCTGTACCTTCCCAAGGAGTGAAAGGATCTAATAATTGTAAACGGTGAGAAGTTGGAGAAACCAAAACATCTACCGAAGAACCATCAGCAGCTGGTGCCTGATAACCTGCATCCTCTACCGCGAAACCTTTTGTAGGTAATTCATCACCAGTAGGCGGATCCAGTTTAATCTGCTCGCCTTTATCATTTGTTAATGTATCGGTTAGTGGATTGAAACCTAAATCTCCGGCAATTGTAATAGCAGCAACCATTTCTGGTGAGGCTACAAAAGCGAAGGTATTGGGGTTACCATCAGCACGTTTAGCGAAGTTTCTGTTGAAAGAGTGTACGATTGTATTTTTTTCTGCTTTTTCTGAACCTGTTCTGTCCCACATCCCAATACATGGTCCGCAGGCATTGGTAAAGATAGTTGCATTTAAATCTTCGAAAGTTTTTAAGAAACCATCACGATCTGCTGTATAACGTACCTGCTCAGATCCCGGGTTGATACCGAAATCAGCTTTGGTTACCAATCCTTTTGCAATAGCCTGGTTAGCGATAGATGCTGCTCTTGATAAATCTTCGTAAGAAGAGTTGGTACAAGAACCGATTAATCCCCATTCTACTTTCAAAGGCCAGCCATTTTTTTCAGCTTCCACTTTCATTTGAGAAACAGGAGTAGCTAAATCTGGCGTAAACGGACCGTTTAAATAGGGTTCTAAAGTATCTAAATCAATCTCAATAACCTGATCGAAATATTTTTCCGGATCAGCATAAACTTCACTGTCGCCCGTTAAGTATGCTGCAATTTTATTAGCTTCATCAGCAACTTCGCTACGATCTGTAGCACGTAAATAACGTTCCATGCTTTCGTCATAACCGAAGGTAGAAGTAGTTGCACCAATTTCAGCCCCCATATTACAAATGGTACCTTTACCGGTACAGCTTAAGTTAATGGCGCCATCACCAAAATACTCTACAATTGCACCAGTACCACCTTTTACAGTTAAAATACCAGCCACTTTAAGAATAACATCTTTAGCTGCAGTCCAGCCGTTTAGTTTACCCGTTAATTTTACACCGATTAACTTAGGGAATTTAAGCTCCCATGGTAAGCCAGCCATCACATCACAAGCATCAGCACCACCAACACCAATTGCAACCATGCCCAAGCCACCTGCATTAACAGTGTGTGAATCTGTTCCAATCATCATTCCACCCGGGAAAGCATAATTTTCTAAAACTACCTGGTGAATAATACCTGCTCCTGGTTTCCAGAAACCGATACCATATTTATTTGATACAGATGATAAGAAATCAAAAACTTCAGCACTTTCTGTTCTGGCGTGAGGTAAATCTACTGATGCACCTTCTTTAGCCGTAATTAAGTGATCGCAGTGAACTGTAGAAGGAACAGCAACCTGTGGGCGGCCAGCTTGCATAAACTGCAAAAGTGCCATTTGCGCCGTTGCATCTTGCATTGCAACGCGATCTGGAGCGAAATCTACGTAATCCGTTCCGCGTGAAAATGCTTTTCTAGGATCGCCATCCCAAAGGTGAGCATATAATATTTTTTCTGATAATGTTAAAGGTCTGCCAACAATCTTACGGGCCGCATCTACACGAGGGCCGAAGTTTGCATAAACCTTTTTAATCATGTCTATGTCAAAAGCCATCGATTTTTATTGGTTAAAAGGTAATACTTCTATTCTAATAGCTGCGAATTTACAAAAAAAAAGCACCTCTTGCGGTCATCCTTAGATCATTGTATTATTTGGAAATATTCTAAATAAATGTAAAATAGGAATTGAGATCTGAAGCTTAGTAAGGTATTGCCATATAATGTCCGTTAACGAACGGTACTGTTCAATTGTGAACACCTGAAAAATAAAGAACCAGCATTATCTGTGTTCATGCGATCAATAACAGCCCTCAGCTGTAATGGCATTAGAATGGCTTCTAACTACAATGTTGAAAAAGTGAAACCTTTATCTGCAAAATATTTTAGAACCCGGGGTAGCGCGTATGCTAACCGGTCGAATGCTTTCAGGCTATCGTGAAATACAATAATGGAGCCATTTTCGGTATGTTTTATCACGTTTTGATAACATTTTTCGGGAGAAAGGTTAATGTCAAAATCTCCGCTGAGCACATCCCACATGATGATGTTTAGTTGGGAGTTTTGAGTTTTGAGTCTTGAGTCTGGACTTACGACTAAAGACTTAAGACTTTTAATCTGAGATTTCTTTATTCTTCCGTAAGGTGGCCGAAAAAGATTGGATTGCGTAAGTGCCTGACACTTTAAAGTATTTTGAATATAGGTTTCATCGTCGGTTTTCCATCCTTTTAAATGATTAAAAGTATGGTTTCCGATGGCATGTCCGTCGTTTATGACCTGTGCGTAAACGTCGGGATGCTTAACAATATTATCACCGATGCAAAAAAAAGTAGCTTTTGCACTAAAAGCTTTTAAAGTTTTTAAAACAAAATCTGTAACATTGGGTATAGGTCCATCGTCAAAGGTCAAATAAATAACTTTTTCGGTGCGGGATTTATTCCAAAGTAATGATGGGTAATACCATTTTAGCAGAAGCGGTGATTTGATCAGGTACATTTAACTTCAAAGTTAGTAAATGCTTGTACAGATTGAAATTATTAAAGTCGTTTATATAGATTTGAAACCAAATTATGAAGATGTTTACCCAAACAAAATTTTTCGCCGGTTCTGTAATATTAGTTGCGCTTGGTTTTAGCCAAACACTTAAAGCACAGGAAGTAATAACCATACAACAAGCGGTTGATAATACCTTAAAAAATAATCTTACCATTAAGCAGGCTCAGTTTAGTGCTGCAATAACGGATGAGAATTTAAGACAATCTAAATATGCGCTTTATCCAAATTTGACTGCAAGTATAAATCCAAACTTAACTTTCGGACGTGGTTTGGATCAAACGACTTTTCAGGTTACCAATCAAACATCTTTATATACAAGTGGTAACTTAACTACCAATGTAGATTTGTTTCAGGGTTTTTCTAAAATCAATCAAATTCGACAAAATAAGCTGCTGTTAGCTGCTGATCAAACTAATGTTGAAAAAGTTAAAAATGATTTAATCTTGAATGTTGTTACGGCATATCTTCAGGTACTATATAATACGGATTTAGAAAGGGCGTCTAAAGAACAATTAGATATTGCAAACAAAACTTTAACAAGAGAAAATGCATTACTCGATGCTGGTAATAAAACTCTTGCTGATGTTTCTCAGGCTAAATCACAGGTTGCGACTGCAGAACTTAACTTAACTAATGCTCAAAACGCATTGTCTATTTCCTATCTTACACTAGGGCAATTAATGGAGATGCAGCCAAATCAAAAATTCGTCGTTCAGGCACCGTTAATTGATAATGTGAAAGCTGTTCCTTCTACAGCAAGCGCTGATGAAATTTATAATAATGCATTAAATATTTTTCCCGACATCAAATTAGCAAGTTTACGTACTCAGGCAGATAAGCAAGCAATCGCCGTTGCGAAAGGGGCTTATTATCCGTCATTAAGTTTCGGGGCTGGGCTTAATACCTCCTATTCCTACCAGTTTAATTACGCCGGGGCATTTCCTCAGTCTTCTTTTGCCGACCAGATAAATCAACGTTTAGGGCAAAGTGTTGGAATGAGTTTGCAGATACCAATTTTTAATGGGTTTACAGCTCGATCAACTGTTCGCAGAGCGAAAATTACATATCAGAATAGTTTAACGACTGAGCAACTTGCGAAAAATAATTTAAATAAAGTTATTTTTCAGGCTACAACAGATCTGAAAGCTGCGCAAAGCCGTTATGGTTCGACCCAAAATGCTTTTGACGCACAAAAAGATGCCTTTTATGTAGTTGAACAACGCTATAATGTTGGCTTGGTAAATTCCTTGGATTTCAGCACAGCGCAAACCAATAGAAATAAAGCTGAAATAGATTTTATACAGGCTAAATACGACCTTTTGTTCAGGGCAAAGGTGATTGATTATTATTTAGGGAAACAGATAACATTTTAAATAACCACAAAGGAAACACATTAACAATTATGAAACTGAAGCACATATTAATTACCATTGGTGTTATCATAGCCATTTTAATCACACTGAAGCTTACTGGAGTAATCGGGGGCGATAAAACTGAAAAAGTAACTACAGAGAAAGCATCGGCAAAAACGGTTGTTGAAACAGTTACGGCTAGTGGTAAAATCCAGCCAGAAACTGAAGTGAAATTAAGTTCTGAAGTCTCAGGAGAAGTGGTGCAATTAACGGTTAAAGAAGGTGATATTGTAAAAGCAGGCCAGTTGCTTTGTAAGGTTCGGCCGGATATTTTACAATCAGGATACGAGCGAACAGTTGCGTCTTTTAATGCGCAAAAAGCTAGCGTTGCCGCGGCACAACAACAGCTGATACAAAATCAGGCTAATTTTGTTAACGCAGAAGCTACTTATAAACGTAATGTAGAGCTTTTTAAGAAAAAGGTAATTTCTGCGTCTGAATTTGATTCGGCAAAAGCAGCATATTTAACAGCAAAAGCAACATTAGCCAGTGCAAAAGAAAGCGTAACAGGTGCTAAATTTACGCTCGAGCAAACTGGCGCAAATGTTAAGGAAGCTGGTGCAAACTTAGCCAGAACAACCATTTATGCCCCGGCTGATGGGGTGGTTTCAAAACTTTCTATAGAATTGGGCGATCGTATTTTAGGTACCTCGCAAATGGCCGGAACAGAAATCATGCGGATTTCAAACTTATCTTCAATGGAAGTTAATGTTGATGTTAATGAGAATGATATTACCCGTGTCAAAGTAGGAGATAAAGCATCAATAGAAGTAGATGCATTTTCAGATAAGAAATTTAGAGGAGTGGTTACTGAAATTGCCAGTTCATCAACTGCTGTTGGAACGGTAACCGCTACCTCGGTAGATCAGGTGACTAATTTCTCTGTAAAAATCAGAATCACAGAGGTTATGGAAGGAAAGCAACAGTCGATCTTCCGTCCGGGAATGTCTGCAACGGTAGATATTGAAAGTGCCTCTCTTAACGGTTTAGCCATTCCAATTCAGGCTGTGTTTACTGATAGCGGTAAAAGTTCAGATAAGAACGAAAATACCGGGGAGAACTCTGATAAGCAAAAATCAAAATTAGCTGATAAGAAAGTTAAGCAGTTTGTATACAATTATGATGCAAAAACTAAAAAAGTTAAAAAGGTTGAAGTAACTACAGGAATTCAGAATGATCAGTTTATCATTGTTAAATCTGGTCTAAAATCCGGACAGGAAATTGTAACTGGTCCCTATTCTGCTATTCAGAATAAACTGAAGGACGGAATGATTGTAGAGAAAACGGCTAAAGACCAATTATTTAGCAAAGACGGTAAAAAGTAGTTTATAATTAATCGCAAGAAATAGTAACTTGCAAAGGTTTGAGGTGTAAACTTTAGGGTTTGGGGTGTAAGGTTTAGGGTTATAGGCAATGGTCTAAATCTTAAGTCTTACACCTTTACCTTTTTTCATAATATGTTGCACCTTTTACCTTAAACCTTTTTTTATAACATGGTACCTAAAATAGCGATGATAGGGGGCGGTAGTTGGGCTACAGCTATTGTGAAAATGCTATCTGATAATTCATCAGAGAAAGATATATATTGGTGGATGCGGAATGAAGTTGCGATAGAACATATCAAAAAGTTCAAGCATAATCCTCATTATTTAAGTTCGGTAGAGATCAAGTTACCCGAAGATAATATCTCCTCAGATATTGCCTGCATCATTAAATCGGCTGATTTTGTAATCTTAAATGTTCCTGCTGCTTTTTTAAAAGCGAGTTTAAATGGGATCACGGCTGAAGACTTAAAAGGAAAAAAGATTGTTTCTGCCATTAAAGGAATTGTACCGGAAGATAATTTGATTATCGGAGAATTTTTACATGAAATTTATAGTGTTCCTTACGACGATATTTTAGTGGTAAGTGGTCCGTGTCACGCAGAAGAAGTTGCTTTTGAGAAACTGTCTTACCTTACCATTGCCTGTACCAATATTCAGGTTGCATCTACCTTTGCCGCTTTCCTGAATACCAGATATATCAAAACAAATGTTTCTGATGATATTTTCGGAACGGAGTATGCTGCAGTGTTGAAAAACATTTATGCTGTTGCCAGTGGTATTTGTCATGGTATTGGTTATGGCGATAATTTCCAGGCGGTTCTGATTAGCAATGCCATCCGGGAAATTAAGCGCTTTGTTGATGCAGTACACCCTATTAACCGCGACATTAAAGAATCGGCCTATCTCGGCGACCTATTAGTTACGGCATATTCTCAATTTAGCCGTAACCGCACATTCGGAAACATGGTAGGGAAAGGCTACACGGTAAAATCAGCCCAATTGGAAATGAATATGGTTGCTGAGGGTTATTATGCAGTAAAATGTATGCATATTAAAAATCAGGCTTATGAAGTAGATATGCCCATTAGTAAAGCTGTGCACAATATTTTATATGGAAATCGTTCACCACGGATTGAGATGAAATTACTGGCAGAGAAATTAAATTGATTTTTAACAAGGAGATCTGTCGAGCACCTTAATCCAGGCGAATTCCTTTCTACCAGTTAAATGAAAAATTCATGAAGAAAAACAAATTTAACAGTTTGTAATGCCTCGAATTAAAACAAATCAATGCGTTGTCTGTTATCACATGAAATAAATATAAAGGCCATGAAAAAGAAATTTTCAATCGGATTATTAGCGCTTGCATTAGTTGGTGGATTAACCTTCAGTGCCGGTGCACAAGAGAAAAAAACAGAAGTAGGTAAAGCATTAGATCATACGGGTAAAGCAATTGGAAAAGGAGCAAAATCAGTAGGTAATAAAACCGCTGAAGTTGCTGTTAAAGGAGGTTCGAAAGTTGCAGATAAAACCTGGAAAGGTAAAATGGCACCAGATGGCTCTGATGTGTACATCAACGCAAAAAATGAAAAGTATTACGTTAATGCTAAAGGCGCGAAGATTTGGTTAAAACCTAGCCAGATTAAAACGAGACCAGCATCTAAAAAATAGTATCTGGCATATTTTTAAAGAAAGCAGCTCAACGAAATGAGCTGCTTTTTTTTTCTATAATTTTAGAGAAAATATGCTTTTAATATAGAAATCATCGTCTGCCACGGAAGTTTCTAACGGCACTTCAGTCTGATCAATAAGAAGCCGCTCTGTTTTAGTTCCGATAACTTTAACATTCATTTCCATGGGTGGACGATTGCCCAACTTTAGGAAAAAAATATTATTTCCTCCTCTTGCAATCTCGGCAAGGGTAGTGGAAAATATCTGGTTAAATGCATATGCCGTTTTCGGTGTTGAAAAAGGCGGCCTGATACTAAACTCAACAGGTTTTGAAACACCTTGAGCATCTTTATAATAAAGTTGAATCTGATCTTTAGTAAAGGCACCAGTATTTGTTGCATTTAACAAATCAGAACCATTGCTGCTTTTTATCGACAAACTAAAGTAAGCTTCTGTGACGGGGGAACAAGCACATGGCCCGCCTCCGGGATCAAGGTTCTTTTTGCAACCAATACCAATAATAAACATCACGGCGAGCGTAATAAAGACTTTTTTCATAATTAGTTTTTTCCTTTAAACGGGGCTACTATAAATATCGCTACAAAGACTGCAGAATATACAGCAAAAAAAATCCCGTTAGCGTAGCTATCGGGATTGATGTAAGTATGATTATTTTTAAACAATCGTTCCGTATAAATCGAAGTCTTCTGCCCGGTCTATTTTAACTTTAACAAAACTTCCGTTTGCAGCATAACCGGTTGCAGCGTCAATTAAAACTTCATTATCTACTTCAGGAGAATCAAATTCAGTTCTTCCAACAAAGAAATCCCCTTCTTTTTTATCAACCAATACTTTAAACGTTTGGCCTACTTTCTCCTGATTGATATCGAAGGAAATCCCTTGTTGAATTTCCATAATGTCATCAACGCGTTGTTGTTTTACTTCTTCAGGCACATCATCAATAAGTGTATGTGCATGGGTTTTTTCTTCGTGAGAATAAGTAAAGCAACCCAAGCGATCAAATTTGGTATCAGCCACCCAGGCAGCCATTTCTTCAAAATCATGTTGTGTTTCGCCTGGATAACCACAAATTAAAGTGGTACGCATGGCAATATTGGGTACTTTATCTCTGATCTGATTAACCAGGTCGATTGTTTTTTGCTTGGTGGTACCGCGGCGCATTGATTTCAGCATGTTATCTGTAATGTGCTGCAGCGGCATATCCAGGTATTTACAAATGTTATCACGCTCATTCATGGCATCTAAAATTTCCATTGGGAAGCCAGAAGGGTAGGCGTATTGCAAGCGAATCCACTCAATACCTGGTACGTCAGAAATGCGGCGCATTAACTCATCTAACTTACGAACACCGTATAAATCTAATCCGTAATAGGTAAGATCCTGCGCAATTAAAATAAGTTCTTTAGTGCCGTTTTTAGCAAGAATTTTAGCCTCATTAACCAATTCTTCCATTGGTTTACTCATGTGCTTTCCGCGCATCAGCGGAATGGCGCAAAATGAGCATGGACGATTACAGCCTTCTGCAATTTTAAAATATGCATAATGTGATGGCGTGGTAAGCAAACGTTCACCAATAAGTTCGTGTTTGTAATTTGCACCTAATTCGTGCAGGATATTTTGTAAATCGTTTGTGCCGAAAAAGGCATCAACGTTGGTAATTTCTGATTCTAATTCTGGTTTGTAACGCTCAGATAAGCATCCCGTTACTACCACTTTTCCAATTTTACCAGCTTCTTTCAATTCACTGAATTGCAGGATGGTATCAATTGATTCTTGTTTAGCATTGTCGATGAAACCACAGGTATTAATTACCACGATATCATCTTTCCCCATCTTATCAGATTCGTGAACCACATTTAAATTGTTTCCACGCAACTGACCCATTAACACCTCCGAATCGTAGATATTTTTTGAGCAACCCAAAGTAATTACATTGATTTTAGGTTGTTTAACTGCTGTTTTATTTCTTGCTATTTTTGTATTCATATTTATATGATTTCACCGATTATACATGATTCACAGATTAAGTGTTCATCACTATTGCCGATGATTTTCCACCAGTTTATACCTTTACATTGACAATCTTTTAACTTCGCAACTGGTGTTTCCGAAATTAATTAATAAACCTGTTTTTATATTGCTGGCTTTTAGATAAGACAACAGCTGGCTTTGGAACAATTTCGGTTGAAAGCCAGTTACAGATTTCAATTCAACGATGACTTTATCCTCTACCAAAAGATCACATCTAAATTTCCCTATCCTCACGTTTTGAAATATTACATCAAATTCTTTCTCGGCCTCAAATATTAAACCAGCCTCTTTCAATTGTATTTTTAGGGCATTTGCGTAGATCTTTTCCAGAAATCCTGGTCCAAGCTGATTATGGACTTGGTAACAGCATCCGATTATTGTTGCAGTCAGGCTATCTTTTTGATCTTCAATCATATTTAAAGATATCAAAAATCTATCTTATCGCCCAGCCATCTTCAATCATTCAGAAATGTCAACTACCCAGATCGATGGAATCACTTAAAAATCTGTGTAATCAACTGCTTGCACGTTACTTAAACAAACTATTCACAAATTCTTTTTTATCGAACAGCTGCAAATCGCCTATTTTTTCTCCTACACCAATATATTTAACAGGTATTTTAAACTGATCTGAAATCCCGATCACAACTCCACCTTTAGCTGTTCCATCTAGTTTAGTAATGGCTAATGCATTCACATCAGTAGCTTCAGTAAACTGTTTACATTGTTCAAAAGCATTCTGACCAGTTGAAGCGTCTAAAACCAATAAAATTTCATGCGGTGCATTGGGTATAACCTTTTGCATCACCTGCTTAATTTTGCCAAGCTCGTTCATCAAGCCAACTTTGTTATGCAACCGGCCAGCGGTATCAATAATCACCACATCTTCACCAGCGGCTACAGCAGATTGTAAAGTATCGAAAGCAACAGAAGCCGGATCTGAACCCATCGCCTGCGCAACCACCCTAACGCCCACGCGTTCACCCCAAAGTTTGATCTGTTCTACCGCAGCAGCCCTGAAAGTATCTGCAGCACCTAACACTACTTTCAGTCCTGATTCTTTTAACTTATGGGCCAGTTTACCAATGGTGGTAGTTTTACCAACTCCATTAACCCCAACTACCATAATGACGTAAGGTTTATGGTCGCCATATTCGAACTGACGGAAATCGTTGCTGTTATTTTCTGCCAGTAGAAATTGAATTTCATCGCGTAAAATGTAATTCAGTTCAGATGTGTTAAGGTATTTATCTTTCGATACGCGTTCTTCAATCCGTTTAATAATTTTTAATGTGGTGCTTACACCAACATCAGAAGTAACCAAAACCTCTTCCAGGTTATCCAGTACCTCATCATCAACAGAAGATTTACCTGCAACAGCTTTGGTTATCTTATTGAAAAAACCATCTTTTGTTTTTTCTAAGCCTTTATCCAGTGCTTCCTGCGCTTCAGGTGCAGTTTCTTTCTTTTTGAAAAAATCGAATAAACCCATATCTAAATTTATATAACGAAAAAAAGCCCTTCCGGTTAAAACGGAACGGCCTTTAATATTTTAAATATTAAAAATATTAATCTTATTTAGATGCAATAGCATCTTTTACGTGGTCGTTATGTACGATAAGTTCTTTGAATGAATAAGCACCGGTTTTTGGTGATTTAATCATTGTAATTACTTTCGAATATTCTTTACCACTACCTGTTTTAAGGGTCGCAACTACTTTCTTTGCCATGTTCTTATGTTTTTAATGATTGAGTTAGAGAATGTTGGAAGGATTGAAATTAATTCAACCTTTCGGTCAATCTATCATTCAACTATTTAATTTCTTTATGTACGGTTACTTTTCTCAACACTGGATTGAATTTTTTCAATTCTAAACGCTCTGTTGTGTTTTTACGGTTCTTGGTAGAAATATATCTAGACATACCTGGCATGCCACTTTCTTTATGTTCAGTACATTCTAAAATAACCTGAACTCTGTTACCTTTTTTTGCCATTATAATATAAATTTAAACTGTTAATCTCAACAGTTAATGTTTTTTACAAAAATCCTTTTTTAACGAAACGGTTGATGGCTTCGCTGATACCCACTTTATTAATGGTTTTAATCGCTGAAGTCGAAACTTTCAACGTAATCCAACGGTTTTCTTCAGGAATATAAAATTTCTGAAGTTGAAGGTTCGGGTAAAATTTGCGTTTGGTTTTAACGTTTGAGTGAGAAACGTTGTTACCTACCATTGCTTTTTTTCCTGTTAAATCACAAACTCTTGACATGACTTGTAAATATAGTTGTTAATATCGTCCGCTTAATTTTTTTAAGAGTGTGCAAATATCTGAATAATAAATGAAAAGAGCAAGAGCACCGCTAAATATTTTCATATATTTTTTAATTACTCCGGCAGATTGATTTTAATCTCGTTTGAATATTTCTCCTTATCATTATTTAATTAAATTAGCCGATACTAATCCAAAACATATAATCGAGCGATGCAAATTACATCTTTTAAGCAATACGAAGAAGATTTTAAGAAAAGCGTAGAAAATCCCGAGCAATTCTGGGGTGAAGTTGCGCAGAATTTTCAATGGCGAAAACCCTGGTATAAAGTATTATCGTGGGATTTCAAAGAACCCAATATCAAATGGTTTGAAGGTGCAAAACTTAATATTACCGAAAATTGTCTTGATCGTCACCTCGAAAAAAATGGCGATAAACCAGCCATTATCTGGGAACCCAATAGCCATGAAGAGGAAAGTGTAACCCTAACTTATAAGATGTTGCACGAACGGGTTTGCCGCTTTGCCAACGTTTTAAAACGCAATGGGGCAAAAAAGGGCGACCGGATTTGTATTTATATGCCTATGGTTCCGGAGCTTGCAATTGCCGTTTTGGCCTGTGCAAGAATAGGTGCCGTGCACTCTGTAATTTTTGGTGGTTTCTCTGCTAAATCTATTGCAGATCGCATCAACGATTCCCAATGTAAGTTAGTCATCACTGCAGATGGCGCCTACCGTGGAAGTAAACAAATACCGTTAAAAGATGTAATAGATGATGCCTTAATCGGATGCCCTACCGTAGAGAAGTGTATCGTGTTAACCCATGTGCGTACGCCGGTTTCCATGCTAAAAGGGCGTGATGTTTGGTGGGAAGATGAAGTTAAACACGTAAATGATATTTGTGAAGCCGAAGAGATGGATGCAGAAGATATGCTTTTCATTCTCTATACTTCAGGCTCAACCGGAAAGCCGAAAGGTGTAGTTCACACTTGTGGCGGCTATATGGTTTACGCAGGTTACACGTTTACCAATGTATTTAACTATCAACCCGGCGAAGTTTATTTTTGTACTGCAGATATTGGCTGGATTACAGGCCACTCCTACATTGTTTACGGTCCGCTTTCTCAGGGTGCTACCTCTGTATTGTTCGAGGGCATTCCTACTTACCCAACGCCGTCACGTTTTTGGGATATTATAGAAAAGCATAAAATAAATACTTTATATACCGCACCTACAGCTATTCGCTCTTTGATGAGTTATGGTGAGGGGCCATTGGAGGGGAAAGATCTAAGCAGTATTCGTGTTTTAGGGTCGGTAGGAGAGCCCATCAACGAAGAGGCCTGGCATTGGTTTGATGAGAAGATTGGTCATGGTAAAGCGCCAATTGTAGACACCTGGTGGCAGACGGAAACCGGGGGGATTATGATTTCGCCGATAGCAACCGTTACGCCGACTAAACCTAGTTTCGCTACTTTACCTTTACCCGGAATTCAGCCTATTCTGGTTGATGAGAACGGAAAAGAGATTCTGGGCAATGATGTAATGGGGAATCTTTGTATTAAATTTCCCTGGCCAGGCATGTTAAGAACAACTTATGGCGACCATGAACGTTGCAAGCAAACTTATTTCTCTACTTACCCGGATCTTTATTTTACCGGAGACGGATGTTTGCGCGATCAGGATGGTTATTACAGGATTACTGGCCGGGTAGATGATGTTTTAAATGTATCAGGCCATAGAATTGGCACCGCTGAAGTAGAAAATGCCATTAACATGCATGCAGGTGTAGTAGAAAGCGCAGTGGTGGGTTATCCGCATGATGTGAAAGGGCAGGGGATTTATGCTTTTGTGATCAATCCGGAAATGCATGGTGAAGCAGAGCTAACTAAAAAAGATATCCTGCAAACCGTTACCAGGGTGATTGGCGCTATTGCAAAGCCAGATAAAATATTATTTGTTTCCGGATTACCTAAAACGCGATCTGGTAAAATTATGCGGAGAATTTTAAGGAAAATTGCTGAGGGCGATACCGCTAATTTAGGCGACACGTCTACCTTACTTGATCCAAATGTGGTAGAAGAAATAATTGAAGCAGCGAAGGCGCTGAAATAATTAAAATATCAGTTAAACAAGAAATGCTCCCGACTTCAGGAGCATTTCTTGTTTTAAAAGATTAGGGTTAGTATCCCGGGTTTTGAACTAACTTTGTGTTTGCATCCATTTCCCTTTGAGGAATAGGAAAAACCAATCTGTTAGAATTCCAGGCTAAATTACCAATATTGGTTTGGGTTCTCTTCGCATCGTTTAAAGCGAATCCTTCAAATGCAAATTCCAGTTTTCTTTCATTGAGGATGTTTGCTAAGGTAGCTGTAGTGGTCGTTAATCCTGCCCTTTCCCTAACTGCAGCCAAATCCTGCAAAGGTGTTTGGCCGCCTACTGGCGCAGCCGGTGATAAACGAACATTGCTTTCTGCCCTAATTAAATACATTTCTGCCAATCTAATTACAGGAACATTTCCATACTGGTTTCCAAATTTAGCAGTGAAAATATCGCCATCGTCATAAAAGGCATTAATACGATCATCATCTGCACTATAGGTAGCATCGATCCAATCTTGTGAAATTACGGCATCTCCACGTCCACCAAATGTTGAAGAGCCATAAAATTCGTTAAAACCATTAAAACCAGTTAATGTCGTCACCTGCATGGCGAAAACATCTTCTGTAGAATTTTCCCCTGGTTTTGCTGGTTTACCACTTTCCGGCATTTGTGGGAAAGCATCCAGATAGGTAGGTGTTAAACGATAGTTTCCTGATGTAATTACCCTGTTTGCCGCTGCTGCTGCCGCGCTGTAATTGCTCATTTGTAGGTACAACCGGGCTAACATGCCTGCTGCAGCAGATTTAGTGGCGAAGAAACCATTCGTTGCCGGGAGTTTAGCTTCCGCATCGGTTAAGTCGGCAATTGCCTGATTATATACTGCAGATACTGTTGCTCTACTTACATAGCTTGATTCATTTACTAAACTTGTTGGTGTTAACACTATTGGCACTCCTAAATTTGTTGTTGGTGAGCCATCATTATAGGCTTTTCCGAATATCCGAACCAATTCAAAGTAGGCAGCTCCTCTAATAAATTTGGCTTCTCCTTCAACCCTGGTTTTTTTGGCTGCGTCTACTTTATCTATCGCCGCAATTACATTATTGGCATCATTAATTGCAGTATAACCTGAAGCCCAAACATTATCAACAAAGGTGTTTGTTTTAAGTAGTGATTTGTTAATGGCTTGGGTTAATTCTTCATAAGTTCCAAACCATTCAATGGCATCGGTATTTGCCAGGAAATCGGTAATTAAAAACGGACGGCCGCCAAAGAAATTACGGCTACCGAGATCTGAGTACGCGCCAACTAAAGCACCTTCTACATCTTTAGAGGTACGTAAAGCATTACTTTGTTCAATGGTATCAACAGGATCTATATCGAGGGCTTTTTTGCACGATGATAAAGCTATTAATAGCAGGCAAGCGAATATGAGGTTATTTATATATGTTTTTTTCATTTCGATTCTATTTAAATTACAAGCCAATGTTTAGACCAATTGAAATCACCCGTGGTTGGGGCGCAGAGTAAAAATCTACACCCTGATTAATGTTTGATGATTGATAATCTGCATTTACTTCCGGATCCCATCCTTTATAACCTGTAATGGTAGCTAAATTTTGGGCTGTTGCATATAAGCGCAATTTACTGAGTTTGATTTTAGATAATACTGATGTAGGGAAAGTATAGCCGAGGGTTAGAGTTTTTAGTCGGATGTAGTTTCCATCTGATAGGTACCTGGTAGAGTTTCCAATACCATTACCCGCAAATAAGCGTGGTTCCGGTACAATTGTAACATCTCCGGGCTTATCCCAATAATCCATTTGATCAGCAGTTTGATTATCATAACCATTTGAGGCATTAGCACTCATGTACTGACCGCCGGCATTGAAAATCTTATTTCCGGATACCCCTTGAAAAAATACGCCTAAGTCGAAATTTTTATATGAAAAAGTGTTATTCAAGCCAAAAGTATACTTTGGGTTAGGATTGCCTGCAAATATTCGTTGAGCTTCATTGATATTTGTAGTAGTAGATCGATCTAAATTACCGGCAGCATCTGTTGAGTTTCGGTAGTAAAGTGCATCTCCGTTTGCCGGGTCCACGCCTGCATATTCTGGTAAATAAAATACACCGATCGGCTGACCTGCAACAGCTGCATTAATCTCATTAGTATTTAGAACCTGGCCGCCCAGATCAGTAATTTTATTGTTATTGATTGCACCCGTTATTGCGGTAGACCATTTAAAAGCACCAATAAGGTTTTCGGTGTTGATACCCAATTCAAATCCCGTATTTTTTAATGAACCTAAATTTTGGGTTTTGGTAGAAAACCCTGTAGTTTGTGGTACGGGTACATCTAATAATAAATCTGTTGTATTTTTCTGATAGAAATCAAAAACACCAGTAATCCGGTTTTTGAAAATACCGAAATCAATGCCAATGTCAAGTTGTTTGGTTTTTTCCCAGGTCAAATCCGGATTAGCAATTCTGGAGGGGATTTGTCCGGGCAGGCCACCGTATGCACCTGTTCCGCTAAATAAGCCACGTGCTGAATAGTTTCCAATTTCCGCATTACCCGTTAAACCGTAGCTGGCCCTTAGTTTTAATAAGCTAATGCTTTCGCTTTGTTTTAAGAAATCTTCTTCAGAAGCTATCCAGGCAACTGATCCTGCAGGGAAATAACCGTACTTCTGGTTGGCTCCAAAACGAGATGATCCATCTGCTCTAACGCTGAAACCAACTAAATAACGATCATTGTACTTATAATTCGCTCTAAAAAAGTAAGATAAAAAGCTAAAAGCGCTTTCGTTACTGGTTGCTATTACCTTTGTAGCAGCAGACCCTAATTTTATATAAGAATCACTAGGAAAATCCTGTCCTTCGATGGTACTATATTTAGTAGTAGATTTTTGATAACTTGTACCTAAAATAACATCAAAAGCACTTTTTCCTGTCGTCTTATTGTAGCTTAAAAAATTATTGGTGTTTGTATTAATAACGAAGGTTGAAATATTCTGACCATCTCCATTTGATGTTCCTGTATTTCTAAAAGTTAATGAACCATAATAGCTCTCTTCGTTTTGATTTAAGTTATCTACGGAGAAATCAGTGCTGAATTTTAAACCTTTAGCCAGATTGATATTTGCGAAAGCCTTACCAATGGTCCTGTAAACGGTTGCTTTGTAAAAAGCATTGTCAATACTGATAAAAGGGTTATAATACACAGGGTAGTTAGAAGCTGCCCCTGGCAAAGTTCCACTGATTAATCCTGATCTTGGATCAATAAAAGGCGTAATAGGTGATAATGCTACCGATTGTAGCGGGCTTGAGAAAGCGTTATCATTTGATAAACGATTGTTAATACTGTTGGAGAAATTAAGGTTTACGCCTACTTCCAGGAAATCAGTTACCTTATTGGTGAGGTTTAATCTTCCGCTATAGCGTTTATAGCTATTTCCAATAATAATTCCTTTTTGATCCAGCGCCTGACCACCAATATAGAATTTTGTTTTGTCGTTACCTCCCGTTAAATTCAGGTCGTATTGTTGCGTAGCAGGATTATCCTGAAAAGATGCCGCCTCCCAATTGGAATTAACTTTATAAGTTTGATAATCATTATTACCAGCTGAATAGCGGTTTAAACGTGCTTCGATAGTCGTGCTATAATCGTCTAATGCTTCTTGTAAGGTTGCATAATCTCCATTTAAAAAATCTTGATTTGCAGCGCCTTGCCCCGCCCGTCTTTCAATTTGAACGTATTGTTCTGCTGTTAAAAAATCTCTGTGATTAGATGGCGTGCTAATCCCTCCAAGTGCATTAAACTGGATAAGTGTTTTTCCGGCCTTTCCTTGTTTTGTTGTGATTAAGACTACACCATTGGATGCCCTAGCGCCGTAAATAGCCGATGCAGATGCATCTTTTAATACTTCGATAGATTCAATATCATTGGTGTTTAAATCTGCTAAAGCGCTGGTGGGTGCCGTGGTGCTGGAAAAATCTCCAGATGTTATTGGAATTCCATCTACGATATATAGTGGCTCACTGCCTGCAGTTACCGAGGCCGCTCCACGAACCCGAACGGTAATCCCCTGACCTAGCTTTCCGTTTTGAGCAGCAATTTGAACACCTGCAGCCTTACCCTGCAAAGCCTGTTCAAAACTTGTAACAGGTAGATTTTCCAGGTCTTTCGATTTTACCGAAGCGACTGAGCCTGTTACGTCTCGTTTATTCTGCGTACCGTAACCCACCACTACCACATCAGATAAGGTGGTATTTTCTTCTTTAAGATCAGCATTGATGGAAGTGCCGGTAATCAGGATTTCTAAAGTGGTGTAACCGACGAAGCTAAAAACGAGGGTTTTCGCATCATTCGGAACGTTAAGTTTGTAATTGCCGGCTGCATCGCTTTGCGTAATGTTCGCTGGTGATCCTTTTACAAATACACTTACGCCCGGAATAGGACCGGAAGTGCCAGAGGTAACTTTGCCGCTAATCACTTTGCTTTGTGCGAAAGCAAATGAAATTAATCCGAAAGTTAAAACCATACTAAGTAGTAGTTTCTTCATTAATTGTTTAGTTTTAGTGATGATAATTGATTCTTGTAACAGAATAATAGATGAATTTAAATAAAAAAAGCACATAAACATATAAAGAATAAAATCTGAAGTCTATTTCCTTTAAAAGGGTATTTTTTTAAGGTAAAATCTTAAAATTAATATTTCGTAGCCAAGATTTGCTTTGTTTGTAAGACCATTTGCGCCTGGAAATTAAAAGAAAGTATTTTTGCGTAAAAAGAAAGTTTAAATAAGCGGCTAAAAAAGTAATAAAAGTCAATAATGATTAATGATGTACGGAAAACTTATAATCAATAATTAGCGATTATAATAAAATTACGAATAGCGACTCCATTGGTCGCCTGTTTTGTTATCAGTAATAGCAGTTTTAAAACAATATTATGGAAGACCAAGGGAGGAGATTTATTGAAAATCCAATTTTATCGCCAAAGGATTTAGTTCCGAGCAGGGAAGGTTTAGAGATCGCCTGTTTATTAAATCCTGGCGTATTTAGGTTTGATGGTAAAGTGTGGTTGCTAATTCGTGTAGCGGAACGGCCTGAACAAGTTCCGGGCGTAATCTCTTTTCCTATATTAAAAGATGAAGGAATTGAAATTATTGCGATTAATGAGAATGATCCTGATTTAAGTGGTGATGATCCGAGGATTATAAATTTCAAGGGAACAGCTTACCTGACCACACTTTCGCATTTAAGATTGGTTTGCAGCGAGGATGGTATTCATTTTTATCAACCTGATGGTTATCCTTTATTGCAGGGCGAAGGCGAGAATGAAACTTTTGGAATAGAGGATTGTAGGGTCGTCCAAATCGATAATACCTATTATTTAACTTATACTGCCGTATCTGCACATGGTGTAGGGGTGGGGTTACGCACAACTCAAGATTGGAAAAATTTTGAAAAGTATGGAATGATCATTTCCCCACACAATAAAGACTGTGCTATTTTCGAAGAAAAGATTAATGGAAAGTATTATGCACTCCACCGTCCGAGTAGTATAGGTTTAGGTGGAAATTATATCTGGCTGGCCGAATCGCCCGACGGCATTCATTGGGGGAACCATAAATGCATCATCAAAACCAGAAAACACCAATGGGATAGTGCAAGGGTTGGTGCGGGGGCTGCTCCAATTAAAACAGCACAAGGCTGGCTAGAAATATATCATGGGGCCAATGCCAAACATCAATATGGTCTGGGTGCTTTTTTAATGGATTTGAACGATCCATCGGTCGTTATTTCTCAAACCGATGAGGCCATAATGAAACCAACGACCGATTATGAACTGAATGGTTTTTTTGGTGAAGTGGTTTTTACCAATGGGCATGTGGTTGATGGCGATGAACTAACCATTTATTATGGTGCCGCAGATGAATTTGTTTGTGGCGCGAAGTTTTCGATTAAAGAAATTTTAAGCGCACTGAAACCTGTTTAGGTAAGCAAAACTGATCAACCAACTATTGCACCCAATCTATAGAATAGATAAAATTATCCCTAAATAAAGAAGCGCATCCCGGGTTTAATCGGGATGCGCTTAATTGTATATTAATTTCGCTTTCGTCTTTAAGCTTTGATCTTTCTGCTTTGAGCTTTAGTCTTTCTGCTTCGAGCTTGAACTTTCGGCTTAGTACCCAAAAATCTCTTCCAGTGTTAATTTATTAACGGGACCAAATTTTGCCAGGTCAGCCATGTTAATTTTTTTCTCTGAAGCCACAATACAATAGCTATATGGCTTGGTTGATAAATTATCGTGGTGAAAGGTGTTAATATCAGTAAAAGTTAATGGTTTTAAATTAGCGTATTCATCAATTCTTGAATCATGGTCAAAGCCAAGTTTTTGATCAGCTAAATAGCTTATAATAATACCATCCTTGGTAATTCTGGAAGTTTCTAAACCATTTAAAGAATTTGTTTTAGACAGGTCGAAAGACTTATCAGATTCTGGTAGCGTGTTTAATAATTCATTCATGCCGGCAACTGCATCATTCATTTTATCTGCCTGAGTACCCACATAAGCCACTACTGTATTTTCTTTGTCTTTCGTATTTGGAGAAGAGTATACGGCAAAGGTAGAATATGCCAAAGCTTTAGATTCGCGAATGGTCTGGAAAACAATAGAACCCATGCCACCCCCAAAATAATTGTTAAATAAGCTGATTTTAGCTGCGTTGGCCGGATCATATAATCCACTATTTCTTACCCATCTAATCTCCGCCTGTACCATATCATAATCTGCAAAATAAACTTTATTCGAATCTGTTTTAGTGTAATTGAATTTCTTAATCGGTGCCGCAGGTGTAAATTCGCTGGCTAAACGGTGAACTTTAACAATATCATCAGATAATGCAGTTAACGTTTTTGGGCCGTAATAAGTAATGGTGTGCTTGTAATTGGTAAGGTTGTGTAGCAAATAGATCAGATCAGATGATTTCATGTTTTTGATTTCATCGTTTGTTAAGCCATAGTTGAATGGATTATCAGAACCATATTGTGCAAAACTCATTAAACCACCTAAAATAGATGCTTTATTTAATTTTGCATTATCTCTGGATTTTAATATTCTGCCTTTCAAATCTTCCAATGCTTTTTCGTTTGGCTTACAATTAGCCAACACATCTTCTACTAAAGCAACCGCTTTATCAAAATTTTCCTGTAATCCGGAAATAGAAACAGTGGTTAAATCTGTGCCCACATTTAAGCTATAGTTACAGGCGATGTTATAAAAAGCTTTACTGATATCTTCTGCCGAATATTTATCGGTACTTAAAAAAGCCAGATATTGTGAGGCATATGGCAAAAGCTTATAGTTATAAGAACCGATGTCAAAACGGTAGCTCATACGGAAAATTCCATTCTCATTATTTTGAACAGTAATCACATCTGCTATGCCAGCTTTACCAAAATTAAGGTCTTTAGTATAATCTAAAAACTTCGGTGCAATTGGTTTTACCGGTGCAGCAATAATGGTTTTTGTGAAAGGAGAAACTTCGTTGGTGTTTGTTTTAACCGCAGTAATAGTTGGTTTTTCTACTTTGAGGATGCTTTTATCTTCGCCTTTATGCTTATAAATAGAAACATAATTATTAATGAAGAATTTATTGGCAAAATCTATAATTTCTTTCTTGGTTACTTTGCCCATGGCATCAGTTGATGACAGCGTCTTATCCCACTCATTACCACGATTTTGAATAAAAGCAGTCATGGTATAGTCTGCACGTACATCATTGCTTTCAAAACCCTGTAGTTCTGATAGTTTGATGTTGGCTACGGTTGCCTTAATCAGGCTCTCATCAAAATCGCCTTTTTTTAGTAAATCAACCTGTTCTAGCAACAACTTTTGGGCCTCTTCTAAACTTTGTCCGGCTTTAGGAGCGCCAGATAAAACAAAGATCCCATAATCTTTCATTTGATTGTAGCCGGCATTTGCCCGCAACATTTTTTGCTGCTTGTTAATGTTGATATCCATTAAACCTGCTTTACCGTTTGATAAGATATTACCTATGAGATCTAACAATAAGCTTTGACGTGTATTTTGGGCAAAGCCACGGTAAGCCACATATAAGTTTTCAGCACTCGGGCCATAGATATCTACTTTTTGAGCCAGGGTAAGCGGCTTTTCAGCAGCTGGATTATACAATGATAATGGCTTTGAAACCATGAAAGAGAAATCCTGATCTATTTTTTTAATCAAATCATCATAAATAATATCACCAGACATAATTAAGGCCATGTTATTTGGTACATAATATTTGTTGTAATATTTCCTGATTTCTACCAGAGAAGGGTTTTTAAGGTGCTCTATTGTACCGATTGTAGTTTGCTGACCATAATTATGGGTAGGGAACAAGGTATAAAGCATTTTCTCGTACATTTTACGTCCGTCATTATCCATGCCGATGTTTTTTTCTTCATAAACAGCTTCCAGTTCCGTATGAAAGATACGGAAAACAGGAGCGCGGAAGCGTTCTGCCTGAACAGATAAAAACTTATCAATGGCATTTGACGGAAGATCTTCCTCGTAAACAGTTTCCTCAACAGAAGTATGTGCATTTGTTGAATTACTGCCGATAGATTTCATCATTTTATCGTATTCATTTGCGATAGAATAATTAGAAGCTTCGCCAGAAATTTTATCTATTTCAGCATAAATTTCTTTACGTTTTACCGGATCAGTTGTTTTGGTATAGGTTTCGTAAAGCGCTTCGATTTTATCCAGAAGGGGTTTTTCTTTTACATAATTCAGCGTGCCAAACTTATCTGTTCCTTTGAATAACAAATGTTCTAAATAATGCGCTAAACCGGTGTTGGTACGTGGATCGGTATTACTTCCAGCCCTCACAGCCATTTTATATACAATATTGGGCTCCTTATTATTTTGCGATAAAATAACTGTTAAGCCATTTTTTAGCGTATAGAAACGGGTTTTTGTAGGATCGTTTGTTACGAATTTGTAGCTGTAGCCGCCAGAGGATCCTGTTTTCCATTGATAGGTATTTTGTGCCTGTGCAACTGTACCCGTAATTAGAAAACAAGCTAAAGTAAATAGTTTGATTTTCATTGATTTGTTTTTGGTTTATAAAACGAAGTGCATTCAACAAGCGTAATGTTGAGATATCAGCCTCATTTCTACCCAAATATATATGCTTTCTGTTATCGAATGAAATGCTTTTTACAAAACACAAATAAAAGAGCCGTATTTAATGAAAATAAGATATTAAACCGGGGTTTATTGCGCCTTGAATTTAATAATCTGTATTTTTGTACACATGACAAAGCAAAGTTCTAAACCTAATATTTTAGTAGTTAATGATGATGGAATTACAGCCACCGGTATCAAAAACCTGATAGAGGTAATGCAGGAAATCGGCAATGTAGTAGTCGTAGCTCCAGATAGTCCGCAAAGCGGGATGGGCCATGCCATTACCATTGGTAAACCCATTCGTTTTGATAAGGTTGCACTTTACGAGGGCGTAGAAATGTATAAATGCAGTGGCACGCCAGTAGATTGTGTTAAAATTGCAGTCAATAAAATTTTCAAGGGAAAGAAGCCGGATTTGTGTGTTTCTGGGATTAATCACGGGTTAAATAATTCGATTAATGTGCTTTATTCCGGAACGATGTCTGCTGCGGTAGAGGGTGCAATTGAAAAAATTCCATCTATCGGTTTTTCAATGGATGATTTCGCAGCTGATGCTGATTTTAGCCATACCAAAAAATATATCAAAAACATTTGCAAAGAGGTACTGGCCAATGGCTTACCAGCAGGAACCTTGTTAAACGTTAATTTTCCTAAAGGCGGAGAGTTAAAAGGAATTAAAATCTGCCGTCAGGCTAACGCCAAATGGATGGAAGAGTTTGATGAGCGAACAGATCCTTACAACCGTCCGTATTATTGGTTAACAGGCGTTTTTGAAAACTTCGATCGGGGAGAAGATACTGATGTTTGGGCGCTGGAACACGGTTATGTTTCTATTGTTCCGGTACAGTTTGATTTAACGGCTCACCACGCTATTCAAACATTAAGCAGCTGGAATTTTGAGGCAAATGATACAGGCAAGGCCGGTAAAGCCAGCAAAGTTTCTGCACCAGATGGAATCAATTTAGGCTAACCCGGATATGCAGGAGCAGCTAAGGAAGCTAAATAATTCAGTGTGGATAGGTCTGGGGATTGGTTTATTATCACCAGCTATTCTTTGTGGCATTGCCTGGTTTATTATTCATCATGTAGCCTCACTGGCAAAAGCAGATTTGTTATACATTGGTGGCATTGCGGTTAACGCATATATAATGCAGTATTTTTTTAAGTTTAATAAAGAAAATACTGGAAGGGGAATTTTAGCCGCTACTTTTCTTTGTGCACTGATCTTCTTCGCTTATAAAGTTTTTTAATTATTGAAGGAATCAGGCTAAAACGGTCTGGATGCCAGATCATCAATACTGAAATATGAAATATTACCTCGTAGCAGGAGAGGCCTCCGGCGATTTACATGGTGCAAATTTAATGAAGGCTTTGAAAGCTGAAGATGGTAACACTGTTTTCAGGTATTTCGGTGGTGATAAAATGCAGGCTGAAGGCGGGGAACTCGTAAAGCACTATGCTGAAATGGCTTTTATGGGATTTACTGAAGTAGTTTTGAATTTAAGAACGATTTTCAAAAACATGAAAGCCTGTAAACAAGATGTGCTGAACTGGAAACCTGATGTATTAATCTTGATTGATTTTCCTGGCTTCAACCTGAAGATTGCAGAATTTGCGAAAGCTAACGGCATTAAGGTCTGCTATTATATTTCTCCAAAAGTTTGGGCCTGGAACCAGAAACGGGTGCTCAAAATCAAAAAGGTGGTCGATCATATGTTTTGTATCCTGCCATTCGAAGTAGATTTTTACCACGAATGGGGAATGAAGGTTGATTATGTAGGGAATCCTTTATTAGATGAAATTGCACAATTTAATCCGGATCCAGATTTCCGAACGAACACCAATTTAGGTAACCAAAAAATAATTGCATTGCTGCCTGGGAGCAGAAAACAGGAAATTGAAAGGCTGCTGCCCGTAATGCTTAGCCTGACAGATCTTTACCCTGATTATACTTTCGCCATTGCCGCCGCACCTACTTTTTCAGAAAGTTATTATCACCAATTTACCGGGGCGAAAAAAGTTCATCTGCTCTTTAATAATACATACAATCTTTTAAACGTTGCAGATGCGGCCATTGTGGCTTCTGGCACTGCTACACTGGAAACCGCTTTGTTTAAAGTACCCCAAGTGGTGGTTTATAAAGGAGGAACAATTTCCATTGCCATTGCCCGGATGCTGGTTAAAATTAAATTTATCTCGCTCGTTAACCTCATCGTTAATAAAAAAATCGTAACCGAACTGATTCAGGAAGACTGCAATCCGGATCGGTTGAACCTCGAACTGCAGATGATTCTGGAGGGCGAGGGGAGAACAAAAATGCTTAATAATTACGACGAACTTTCAGGCTTGATGGGAAAACCAGGCGCATCAGCTAAAACCGCACATTTAATTAGCGGTTACCTTAAATCATAAAATAGTTCCTGAAAATTAATCAGTCAGCATCACCGCTACAAAATCTCTTACCAATTAGCTAAAACGTTTTTGTAACGTTTTTTTTACTTGCTAAATCGTTTTAATAACTGATTATTTTTTCTAATATTGAACTAATTAATTGTAATACCAGATAACTAACCAAATTTACACTTACCAAATGAATCAATTTGTATTTGCTAACAGCAGATCATTTCTGCCTTGAAAGCCAGTGATTCTTAATGATCATCCTATTTCATATCAAACATAAAATAATAGCTAATGAAAATTAATTTACTTAAACTCACTGGTATCTCTGCAATTGTTTTGTCGAGTTTCCCAGCGTTTTCGGCAGAATCTGACCGGAAGGATTTCGATGGCTTCCTCGAATTTGAATTTCCCTGGCACAAGGCAAGTGTGCGGAAGGTCATTACCGGGAAAGTCGTTGATGAAAAAAATCTTGGTGTTCCGGGCGTAGGGGTACAGAATGTTACCACTGGGCAAGGTACCGTAACGGATGCCAACGGACAGTTCAAAATTGATGCGAACGAAAACGAGGTGATTAGAATTACCTACCTTGGTTATCAAACGCAGAATGTAACTATTGGTGTACAAACCAACTTAAACATTAAGCTAGCTGTATCAGCAGATACAAAATTAGATGATGTGGTGGTAGTGGGTTATGGTACACGGAGCCAGCGGGAGTTAACATCTGCCATTACCAAAGTTGATACATCGCAGTTCAGACAGAGTGGTGCCAGAAATGCACTGGATTTGTTGCAAGGTAAAGTAGCGGGTTTACAGATTACCCGGAGCAGTTCAAATCCAAATTCAGGTGTAGCCATTCAACTTCGTGGCGTGACCTCAATTTCAGGTACATCAAGTCCTTTAATTGTAATTGACGGAATTCCCGGAGGAAATTTAGACCTGTTGCAACAAGATGATATTGAATCTTTTTCGGTGCTTAAAGATGGTTCGGCGGCAGCTATTTATGGTACAAGAGCCAATGCGGGTGTAATTTTGGTAACCACTAAAAAAGGACGCAAAGGGCCTTCTCAGTTTAATTACAATGGTTATGTAAAACACGAAACACTCTATGAGCGTCCGGATTTTATGAATGCTACGGAGTTTAGAGAGAAAATTGCCAGCGGGCAATATAATGCTAAAGACTTTGGTGGAGATTTTAATTATTTTGATGACATTATCAACAAAGATAATTTAACTAACTATCAGAATCTATCGGTTTCTGGTGGGGGCGATAAATCTAACTACCGAGGCTCATTCACTTATAATAAGCTAGATGGCTTTGCCAGAGAAAACAGCAGAGAACAATATCAGTTTAGAATGAGTTTAACTCAAAAAGGCTTTAAAGACCGTGTTACAGCCTCATTTAATGTTGCATCAAATATTAACAAAGCCAATCTTTTAGGTGGCAGTGGATGGGAAAATGTTTTAACCAAAAATCCTACAGAGTCTTATTATAACCCTAATGGAAGTTATCTATTTACCCGTAACATTACCAATGAAGTTGCCCGTTTAGCGCAAGAAACCAGTAGAAGATCTCAGCAAACTTATTCAGCTGATGGGAAAATTGATGTGGATATCTTAACAGGTTTAAAGGCCTCGGCATTTGTTGCTTACCAGCGGAATCAATTTGTGGATAACCAGTACCGCACGTTAGGCAGTCAAAACTCAGTCGAAAATGGCGATTCACCAGGTGGTGGCTATGCTTATAAGGGAACTGAATTGAATGAAAATTTCAACTTTGAACCTACAATAGAGTACAGCAAAACCCTTAATGAAAAACACCGTTTAACCGGAATGCTCGGATACTCATACCGTTATGAGGTGAATGAATCATTTAGTGCTAATAACAGAGGTTATACAAATGATATTTTCGAAGAGAATAATTTAGGCAGTGTGCCTGTCGGGATCAACCGTGTGGGTTTGGCCAGTAATAAAAATGATAATACCTTAATCGCACTATTTGGTCGGGTTCATTATACTTACGATGGTAAAGTAAATGTTGAAGCTGTATTAAGGAGAGAAGGCTCTTCCAGGTTTGGTGCGAATAATAAATGGGCGAGTTTCCCAGCGGTTTCTGCATCATATGAGATTACGCGCGAGAAATTTATGGAAAATATCAAATGGCTTAATTTCTTAAAAATCAGAGCCGGTTATGGAGAAACTGGTAATTCTGGGTTCGCTAATTATGCATCATTAGTTACATTGGGTACTGGAAACCTGTATCCTTTTCCTAACGGCGAATGGCTGCAAACTTATGGTCCATCCCGTAATCCAAACCCTAATTTGAGATGGGAACGCAAGCGGGAATATAACTTTGGGGTAGATTTTTCGATGCTTAACAGTAAGCTGAGTGGTTCGATTGATTTGTTCAAGCGTAACATCATTGATTTATTAGATACCTATACCTCTCCTCAACCACCATTTGTTCAGAGTAGCATCTATACTAACGTAGGAACTATTTCTGCGAAAGGTTTGGAATTATCGTTGGAATTGCAATAGTATACTAGAGGTTTTTTTATTGTCAGATTATTTTTTTTGAGAAGCATTACTTTAGATTCCGCT